>JBEILC010000041.1:0-17789 GCA_040379425.1 Hyphomicrobiales bacterium | reverse complement strand
GCAGGTGTCGATGGTGTCCGCCTGCTCCGCGTCAACTATGTGGGCGAACTGGGCTGGGAGCTGCATGTGCCCATGGCAGGCATGCCGAAGGTGTTCGATGCGCTGATGGCGGCGGGCAAGCCTCACGGCATCAGCCTCTTCGGCACTTATGCGATGAACTCGCTGCGCATGGAAAAGGCCTACCGCGGCTGGGGTTCGGAGCTCACCACCGAGATCGACATGATCGAGGCCTCGATGGAGCGCTTCCTCAGGCTCGACAAGGATGACTTCATCGGCAAGGCGCCCACACTGTCGAACAAGCAACGCGGTCCCCGCATGAAGCTCGTCTACATGGAGGTCGAGAACACGGATTCGGACTGCATGGGCAATGAGCCCGTCTATGCGGGCGGAAAGGTGGTGGGCGTCACCACCTCCGGCGCTTTCGGCCACAAGACGGGCAAGTCGCTGGCCTTCGCCTATGTGCCGCCGGAGATGACGGCCGCCGGAACGGAGTTCGAGGTCATGGTCTTCCAGCAGCGCCGCAAGGCGCGGATCATTCCTGAGTCCATCTGGGATCCGGCCAACGAGCGGCTGAAAAGCTGACGACACATCGATGAAACAACATCTGGGCGCCGTGGCGCTCCTCGTCCCGTCCTATGAAGGGAGTTCCTCGAGATGCTGCGTGAGGAAGCTTATGGCACGGTCACGGTGTTCCGCGATCCTTTCGGCAACAAGTGGGACCTGATCGAGCGCCGCGTTCCATGACCAGCAAGAGCCCGCTTCTCGGCATCGGGCTGATGATCACGGCCATGGCCGTGCTGCCCTTCCTGGATGTGATCGCCAAGTATCTCGGCCAGCAGGGCGTGCCGGTGATGCAGATCGTCTGGGCCAGGCTGTTCTTTGGGGCCATCCTCACCCTGCCCTTTGCCTTGAAGATCGCAGGGGTGAAGGGCCTGATGCCGAACATGCCGCTGATGCATGCGATCCGTGCCTCCTTCATCATCGCGGCCACGGCGTTCTTCTTCTGGGCGCTCCACTACCTTCCGATTGCCGATACGCTGGCCATCTTCTTCGTCCAGCCCCTCATCGTCACCATGCTCTCGCCCATCATGCTGGGCGAGCAGGTGGGCGTGCGGCGCTGGTCGGCTGTGGCGGTGGGTTTCGCCGGCACGCTGATCATCATCCGGCCGGGCTTCGAGGAACTGAACCCGGGCGTCTTCCTGGCACTCGGGTCCGGCACATGCCTGGCACTCTACCTCTTGCTCACCCGCAAGATCGCAGGCTCCGCCCCCGCCATGCTGACGACCTTCTACACCTCGCTGATGGGCGGGCTCATCACCAGCGTCATCGTTCTGTTCGTGTGGGAACCGCCGACGCCCGCGCAGTGGGGCTTGTTCGTGTTGCTGTCCTTCATTGCCAATGGCGGGCACTATCTGATCATCCGCGCCTACGACCATGCGGAGGCCTCGCTGCTTGCGCCGCTCGCCTATACGGAAATCGTCATGGCGACGCTCGCCGGATGGTATTTCTTCGGCGACTTCCCGGATGGATGGACCTTCCTCGGTGTCGGCATCCTGATCGCCTCGGCGATCTACATTTCCTGGCGCGAGCGCATCAGGAATGTCGAGCCGATCCGGGATTTCGAGCAGCCGTGAGAAGGAGCGGTCAGTACCGCTCCAGCCCCTCGATGCAGACTTCCGCCGTGCCGGTAAGCGCGGGCATTGCGCGGTAGATCATCTCGATCCTGTCGATGCCGCGGTTGTTGCCGGGAAGATCGATGATGCGCGACGTGCCGCCGGGCGGAACCACCTCCCGCACCGGAACATCCATGCGGGTGCCATTGCCGAAGGTAACGCGCAGGTTCAGCACCTCGACGGGCGCACGCCGCACCTTGAGGCGGATCGCCGAGAAGCGGCCTTCGGCACGCCCCACCCGCACTGTGTCACGGTCGATCAGGAAACGCACGTCCTTGCCGCCAAGGCGTATCCATTCGCCGCCGCTGCTGCCCCCACCCGCGCCCTCGATTCCGATGAACACGATGCGTGCCGGCCCACTGGCAACGAAGTTGACGATGATCTGTTTCAGCGCGCGGCGCGGGGAACCCAGCTCGATCACGCGGGACGAACTGCCAGCGCGGAAGATCTGGCGCACGCGCACGTCTTCCGTCTGGCCATTGCCAGAGACAAGGCGCAGGTCGAGCACCTCGACATCGTTCTGCCGCACCTCGAAGCGGAAAGCGCGGAACTCGCCCTCGCGGCGGCCGACATTGATCACCTCCCGCTGAGGCCGCGCCTCATAGGTAATGCTGCCGATAGGAACTTCCCGGGCCACAGCCGGGCCGGATAGCAAGGCCGACAAGCTGATAGCGATTGAAGAAAAGGCCATCCACAGGGGAAATCTCATGTCCTGTGCTCTCCCGATGGTTCTGAAAGCTGGTTACTTCCGCAAGGTCAAGGGCGTCAACTGCCCTCCCCGGGCAGCCCTTCCACCAGAGGTACAAAGCGAACGGAAAGGAGATGCTCGTGGGAGAAGCCCTGCGCGTCCTTGCTGATGCGCCACAGGTCCTGTTTGCCGGGCCGCTCCTCAACAGGGATCACCAGAATGCCGCCGGCTACCAACTGGTCTTGGTAGGACTTCGGCACTTCGCGCGCGGCGGCCGTCACCATGATGCGGTCGAAGGGGGCGAATTGGGGCAGGCCCAGCGTGCCATCGCCCACCTGCTGCGTGATGTTCGTGAACCCCAATCGCCGGAAGCGCTCGCCCGCCGCCTCTGCCAGTGTTTGGTGGCGCTCGATGGTGAAAACCTGCCGCGCCAGATGGCTCAGTACGGCACTTTGGTAACCAGATCCGGTGCCGATCTCGAGCACACGGTGGTGCGGCTCGAGCCTCAATGCCTCCGTCATCAGTGCCACGATATAGGGCTGCGAGATGGTCTGCCCGCAGGCAATGGGCAGCGCCTGGTCCGCATAGGCCTGGGACTCGAGCGGCTGTTCGACGAAAGCTTCGCGTGGGACCTTGCCGATTGCCTCCAGCACACGCTCATCCGAGATTCCCTGGTCGCGCAGGGACTGGAGGAGCTGGAGCCTTCGGCGGTCCTCGGTCATTGCGGGTCGAAGACGCTCCTCAGCGCGTCCATGGCCTCGAGCTGGGTCAGGTTCATGTGCAAGGGCGTCACCGAAATGCGCCGGTTGAACACCGCCCAGAGATCGGTGCCGACTGGCGGGTTGCCGCGCTCCCGCTTGAAGCCCAGCCAATAGTAATTGTTCCCGCGCATGTCGGTCCGCTCGTCCACATGGAGCAGGTTCACGTCCCGCTTGCCCTGGCGCGTTACCTCGACACCCTGCACATCGTCCGCGCGGCAGTCGGGGAAGTTGACGTTCATCAGCACACCGGGTCCGAAGCTGAGCTTCAGGAGTTTCGCCACGATCTCCGCCCCGTGCTTCTCGGCCACTTCATAGGAGAAGCCATTGCCGTGGATGCCTGTCACCTGGGAGAGCGCGATCGACTTGAAGCCGAGCTGGGTCCCCTCCATCGCAGCGGCGATGGTGCCGGAATAGGTCACGTCATCGGCAATGTTCTGGCCGCGGTTGACGCCCGACAGCAAGAGGTCCGGATCGCCGGGGAGGATCTTGCGCGCTGCCATGACGACGCAGTCGGTCGGCGTTCCCGCCACCTCGAAGCGCTTGTCCCCGAGCTTGCGATAACGGATCGGATCGGCAAGCGAGAGGGAGTGGCCAGCGCCCGAATTCTCCTCAGCGGGCGCCACGATCCACACATCGTCGGACAGTGTCCTGGCGATGCGCTCCAGCGTTTCAAGCCCCGGCGCGTGGATGCCGTCGTCATTGGTGACAAGAATGCGCATATGCCTCAGCCTCTCGTGATCTTTTCAGCACCGCCCATATAGGGGCGGAGAGTCTGCGGAATCGTGACGGACCCGTCGGCGTTCTGGTAGTTCTCAAGGATCGCCACCATGGTGCGGCCCACCGCGAGGCCCGATCCGTTCAGCGTGTGCACATAGCGCGTGCCCTTGCCGTCCGCCGGCTTGTAGCGCGCGTCCATGCGCCGGGCCTGAAAGTCGCCGCAGACCGAGCAGGAAGAGATTTCACGGAAGGCATTCTGGCCCGGGAGCCAGACCTCGAGATCATAGGTCATACGGCTGCCGAAACCCATGTCGCCAGTGCAAAGGCGCAGCACCCGGTCGTGAAGGCCGAGCGCCTGGAGGATGCTCTCCGCGGCTCCCGTCATGCGCTCGAGCTCCTGGCGGGACTGTTCGGGCGTGGTGATGGAGACGAGTTCGACCTTGGAGAACTGGTGCTGGCGGATCATCCCACGCGTATCGCGGCCCGCTGCTCCTGCCTCGGCACGGAAGCAGGGCGTATAGGCGGTGAGGCGCAGCGGCAGGTCCTTCTCCTCCAGAACGCTCTCGCGCACCAGATTGGTGAGCGAGACCTCGGCCGTGGGGATCAGCCAGCGGCCATCCGTCGTCCGGAACAGGTCATCGGCGAATTTGGGAAGCTGGCCCGTGCCATACATGGCGTTGTCGTTCACCATGAAGGGCACGAAGTGCTCGGTATAGCCGTTCACGCCCGTCTGATGGTCCAGCATGAATTGCGCGAGCGCGCGCTCGAGCCTCGCGAGCTGGCCCTTCATCACCACGAATCGGGCGCCGGAGATTTTCGCCGCCACCTCGAAGTCCATGAGGCCCAGCCATTCGCCGATGTCGAAGTGCTGGCGAACCTCGTAGTTAAAGGCAGGCGGCGTTCCCCAGCGGCGGACCTCGATATTGCCAGTCTCGTCCTTGCCGTCCGGCACATCATCCAGCGGAATGTTGGGAATGACGGCGAGTGCGGCGGTGAGCCGCTGGTCAATCTCGCGCTCGACGGCTTCGCCAGACGAGATAAGATCCTTGATCGAGCCCATCTCGGACTTCAGCGCCTCGGCCCTGGCCTTGTCGCCCGTTTTCACCGCCTCGCCGATGTCCTTGGACGCGGCATTGCGGCGGGCCTGCGCGTCCTGCAGCTTCTGCACATGTTCCCGGCGCTCGGCGTCGATCTTCAGAAGCTCCGCCGCCATGGGGGCAAGCCCGCGGCGGGCCAGCCCCTGGTCAAAAGCTGCCGGATTGTCGCGGATGGCCTTGATGTCGTGCATGATCCTCAGTCCCTTGGTCGGGCCCTCCTATAGGACGCCGAAAGGACGACGGGAAGATGATTGCGGTCCAAGACGTCTGGCGTGGCGGAAGCAACCCGGGAAACCTACGGATTCCCTTACGGAGGATATCTTCTTGAAATCCTTTTCTCGCATGGCGTCTGGTTTTGGACTAGCGTTGCGGCCGACACATCAGCGTCAGGAGGGCAAAGAAGGTGAACATCAGTCGGAGCACACTCGCTGCCGGGCTATTCGCGGCAGCGGTCATGGCGGCAGCGCCTGCACAGGCGCAGGACGACGAGGCAAAGGCCCTGTTCAAAGCCATGTCGGATTTCCTCGCCAAGCAGCCGGCCATCGCGGTCAGCTACGATGCCACGCTGGAAATCGTCACGGCCGATCTCGAGAAAGTGGGGCTCGCCAGTTCTGGCACGCTGGCGATGAGCCGGCCTGACAAGATCCGCGTCACCCGCACGGGCGGACTTGCCAAAGTCGAACTCGTCTATGACGGCAAGACACTCTGGGCCTATGGCAAGAACCTCAATGCCTTCGCCCGCAGAAGCGTCGAAGGCAGTGTCGACCAACTCATCGATACGCTTCGCTTTGACTACGGTCTCGAATTGCCGGCGGCCGACCTTCTGTCCGCCTTTGCCTATGACATCATGATGTCCAATGTCACCGATGCCAAGGCACTGGGCGAAGGCATCGTCCGCGGCGAGAGCTGCGATCATCTCGCCTTCCGGACGGCGGAAGCCGACTGGCAGATCTGGATCGCACCGGGCGACAAGCCCCTGCCCTGCCGCTTCACCATCACCAGCAAGATGGCAGCGCTTGCACCCTCCTATGACATCACCTTCAGCGGGTGGAAGACAGGTGCTGATGCACCTGCCGATGACTTCCAGCTCAAGACGTCCGCGGGCGCCAAGGAAGTGAAAATCACAGATCTCAAGGGGCTCGATGACGTGCCCGCCCCCGCGGCTGAAGGAGGCCAATGATGACGACATTCAAGCAAAGCCTCGTCGCCGCACTCACGCTCGGACTGGTGCTGGGTGACGTCCAGCTCGCGGGTGAGCAAGTCAGCATCGGCTTCTTCAAGTTGATCGGCCATGCTGAAGCCCGCGTTGGCCGCCCCGCGACTCCGGCGAGCGTGGCCGGCGTGGCCCGCCGCACCACCCGCCGCACGATCCGCCGTGGCGCCTATATCGCTGCAATCCCTGCCGGCTGCGCCTATGGCAATTACTACGGCTACAGCCTCTACTATTGCGGGGGCACCTATTATCAGAAGTCCGGCAGCGGCTACGTGATCGTCTATTTCTGACGCCTGAACGAACCACAAGGCAATCGCGCCGGGCGAGCTCTGTGCTTGCCCGGCGAATTTGTATTTGAAACTTTGGCCGCTTGGAGTTCAGCCACAGGGAGGGGCCTCAGACCGCCTCTTCAGCTTCCCGCTTCTTCTTCCGGCGGGCCTCAAGGAAGCGCACGGCCTGGACGGACAGCTCGTAGAGGCCCATCAGCGGCACGGCCATGGCGATCTGGGAGATGGGATCAGGCGGAGTCAAGACCGCGGCCACCACGAAAACGCCGACAATGGCGAACTTCCGGCCGTTGCGCAGCATGTCGTAGCTTACAATGCCTGCATGGCCCAGCAGCGTCAGGATGACGGGAAGCTGGAAGCACAGGCCGAAGGCCAGGATCAGCATCATCACGAAATCGAGATAGGCCTCGATGTCCGGCATGAGTTCGATGCCGGCCTGCCCTTCCGAACCGGTTCCGGCGGCGAGTGCATAGAAGAAGTGGATGGCCACTGGCAGCAGGAAGAAATAGACGAGCGCGGCGCCGAGCAGGAAGAACACCGGTGTTGCCAGCAGATAGGGCAGGAAAGCCTGCTTCTCATGCGAATAGAGGCCGGGCGCCACGAAGCGGTAGATCTGTGTCGCGATCAGCGGGAAGCCGATGAACAGGCCGCCGAAGAAGGCGATCTTGAGCTTCACCAGGAACACGCCGAGCAGCTTGATCGAGATCAGCGCCACGTCCTCGCCCGTCCCCCATTTGAACGGCAGGATGAGGTAGTGGAGGATGTCGCTGGAGAAGATGAAGCTGACGATAAAGGCCGCGATGAAACCAAGCACGCAATAGATGAGCCGGGTCCTGAGTTCGATCAGGTGCTCGATGAGCGGGGCTTCCGAAGCGTCGATGTCCTGTTGGCTCATGGCGCGGCCGGGGTGCTGGCGGCAGCGGTGGCCGCAGCAGGAGCGGGCGTCGGCGGTGTTGCTGCCTCGGCCGCGGGCTGCGGCGCATCAGCGGGCGGAACCTCGCCGAACAGCTTCTTGAACTCGTCTTCCTGCTTCTTCGTCTCGTCGACGACCGTCTTCTTCACCGGTTCGATGATGTTGGTGGAATTCTTGATGTTGTCGAATTCCTTCTTCACCTCGTCGATGCCGGCTTCCTTCATGGCGCTGTCCAGGTGGCCCTGGAACTCACGCGCCATGCCGCGCATCTTTGCCAGCGACTTGCCAAAGGCGCGCAGCACGCGCGGAAGATCCTTCGGCCCGATGACGATGATCGCCACCACGGCAACGACGAACATTTCGGTGTAGCCGAATCCGAAGTCGAACATGTGTGTTCCCGGCTGAAAACTGCCGGTGTGCCTTTAGCTCTTGGCTTTCTCGGCTTCGGTCGTAGTCACGGCCGGCTTCTGCTCGATCGGCTTGGGATCAGCGGCTGCGGTCTCCGACTCATCGTCGGCCATGCCCTTCTTGAAGCTCTTGATGCCCTTGGCCACGTCACCCATCAGGTCGGAAATCTTGCCCCGCCCGAACAGCAGCACGATCACCAGGATCACCAGCGCCCAGTGCCAGAACGACATCGCACCCATAGACAAACTCCTCCTAATCGGAGAGCGGCTCCCCCTCTCCGGCGTGATAGCACGGCACTAAAGCAGAAAGACCCGCGCGCCGCAACCGAAGCCGAAGCCCTCAGATAGGTTGCGATGTGGCCGTTTCAAAGACGAAAACATGTTCAGGATCAATCCGGAACCACGCCGTCTCGCCGCGCTGGGGGGCGGAGCGGGAATCTATCAGGGCGGTCAACGGTTCCTCGATGCCCTTGAACAGCACCGAGCACTTGACGTCATCGCCCTGGAACCGGGCTTCGGTCACCAGCCCCTCCGTGCCGATCCCCGCCTCACCGCGCTTGATGCCCTGGGGCCTGATCAGTACCAGCGCCTCGAGTCCCTTGGCCTGACGCGGCACCGGAAAGCGTCCCAGCAGCGTCTCGACCGCCTCACCGCTCACCCGGCCCTTCAACTCGTTGGTGTCCGAAAAGAACCGCGCGGCGGCGGCATCTACCGGCTGGCGGTAGAGTTGTTCGGGTGTGCCGGACTGGATCAGGTGGCCCTGCCGCATGAGGAAGATCCGGTCGGCCAGCCCCATCGCCTCGACCGGATCATGTGTAACGAGAAGGCACGAGGCGCGGGTCTCCCGCAGAAGCGTCAGGGTTTCGGCCCGGACCGATTCCCTGAGCCTCTGGTCGAGGCCCGAGAAGGGCTCATCCATGAGCATCACCTGCGGACGCGGTACCAGGGCCCTCGCGAGCGCCACCCGCTGCTGCTCGCCACCCGACAGATGGTGCGGGTAGCTCTGGGCGTAATGCGCCAGCCCCACCCGCGCCAGCGCATGACGGGCGATGGTGCGGGCCTCCTGGGGAGGCAGGTTCTTCAGTCCAAAGGCCACGTTCTCGATGATCGGCAGATGCGGAAAGAGCGCGAAATCCTGGAACATGAGGCCGATATTGCGCTTCTCTGGCGGCACGAAGCGGCTGGGGCCAGCCATCTCCTGCCCATCGAACAGCAGGCGCCCGGAATCGGGCCGCTCGATCCCGGCCGCGATGCGGAGCAGCGTGGTCTTGCCACAGCCCGATGGCCCAAGGAGGCAGGCAATCTCGCCCGGCTTCAGCTTCAGGCTGACGTCGGCCACTGCGGCCGTCCGCCCGAAACGCTTCGAAATGCGATCGAATTCAAGAAGTCCCGCGAAAGTGGCCCCCGCCGTGCCGCGTGGGCCCCATCGGCGGCTGTCGCGCTCTGCATTCGGTGCGGGTTCAAGGGAGGCCATGGTGTAGCCGGGGTCTACAACAGTTCTGCGGCGAAGCAAATGCCGACTACGGTTCTCGGAAAACGGTCAGGCCGCCGACAGGCTGACCCGGTTGCGGCCTTCCCGCTTGGCGCGATAGAGCGCCTGGTCTGCACGCTTGAGAAGGTCCTCGAGGCCGTCATCCACGCCCGCGAGCCCCGAGACCCCCATGGAAATCGTTATGGTGAGGTGGTTCCCCGGCACCGCCAGGAAGGGCTTGGACGCCACAATCTTTCGCACCCGTTCGCCCACCCGTTCCGCAGTATGGAGGTCCGTTCCGGTGAGGACGACAACGAACTCCTCGCCGCCGGTGCGGCAGGCGAGGTCGGTGCTGCGAATCGACGTGCGAATCCGGCCCGCCATTTCCTGCAGAACGCGATCGCCGGCATCATGGCCGTAGGTGTCGTTCACCGTCTTGAAGAAGTCGATGTCGAGCATCAGCACGGCGATGTCGCGACCGCGGTTCACCGCATTGTGAATGACATGGGCGAGATGACTCTCGAGATAGCGCCGGTTGTAGAGGCCGGTCAGCGGGTCAGTGACCGCCATTTCGATCGACGCCCGCACGCTTGTCCTGAGCCGCTCGGTGTAGCGGTAGCGGCGGAGCTGGGTCGACACGCGAGCCATCAGCTCCTGCCGGTCGATCGGGCGCATGAGGTAGTCGTTGACGCCAAGGTCCAGCGCGCGGAGCAGCCGCTGGCGGTCATCCGGGTCGACGATAATGAGCAGCGGCGTCTGCCGGGTCTGCTCCAGCGACTTCATCTGCGAGCAGATGCGGAGCGCATCCGTCCCCTCCATGTCGAGGTTGACGATGATGAGCTCGAGGGGCCTCTGCAGGCTGGCGAAGGCCTCCGCCGCCTCGCGCACGCCCTCTGCCCAGTGCACGTCATGAAGCCCCGCAAGCTGGCTCCGGATCCGTTCGGCGAGTGCCGGGCGGTTGTCGATGACCATGATGTTGCCCGGCATGCGGTCTGCCTCGGCCAGGTCGGCCTCGAGAAGCCGCAAGGGGTCGCCTCCGGTACGGTTCCTCAGCTCGTCGGTGAGCATCTTCAGGCGGACGAGGCTCTTCACACGGCAGAACAGCGCGACATCGTTGACGGGCTTGGTCAGGAAGTCGTCGGCCCCGGCCTCCAGGCCCCTGATGCGGTCCTCCGCCTGGTCGAGCGCCGTTACCATGATCACGGGAATGTGATGGGTCGCGGCATTGGACTTGATCCTGCGGCAGACCTCGATTCCGTCAAGACCCGGCATCATCACGTCGAGGAGCACGATGTCAGGCTTTTCGCGGTTGACGGCATCGAGCGCATCAATGCCGCTCATGGCGGTCACAACCTCGAAGTATTCAGCCGCCAGCTTTGCCTCGAGCAGCCGGACATTCGACAGTATGTCATCGACAACGAGGACCCGGGCGGTCATGTGGACTTCTTCAAATATCCATCGATGGTCTGGAGAAAACTGCTAACCGAAATCGGCTTCGAGATATAGGCCTCGCAGCCACCCTCCCGAATCTTCTGCTCATCACCCTTCATGGCGAAGGCAGTCACGGCGATGACGGGGATGCGGCGGAGCTCGTCATCCTCTTTCAGCCATTTCGTGACCTCGATGCCGGAAACCTCGGGAAGCTGGATGTCCATGAGGATCAGATCCGGCGAATGCTTGCGTGCAAGATCCAGCGCCCACAGCCCTTCGCGCGTCTGGATCACGTCATAGCCGTTGGCCTCAAGGAGATCGTTGAACAGCTTCATGTTCAACTCATTGTCCTCGACGACAAGTATGCGTTTCGGCATGGCCGGTACTCGATCTGGCGTTCGCATTGGTCCCGCCGACACTGACACATTCACACTCATCTGGCTTCGGCCCCTGAGAACCCGCCGGATGTCACCGGTGCGGGCCAGCACTTCATGTCTTTGAGGTTGAACTGTGGCCCGCACCGGTAACCAACAGCTTAACCAAACCCCGGCGCTGTTCAATGAGTTTCAAGGGTGGTTAACTGATGCCATCATGATGCGGCCTAAAACACCACAATCCACAGAAGATGCGGAGGTCACCGCCCTCAAGGCGCTGGGCTTCCTCGCAGCCGAGCCCGAGCGGCTGTCCCGGTTCTTGGACCTGACGGGGCTGGACCTTGAGGCGATTCGCGCCTCGGCCGGCCACCCCGCCTTTCTCGGCGGCGTGCTCGACCATCTCCTGTCCGATCAATCCCTGCTCTTGATCTTTGCCGAGGAACATGGCCTGAAGCCTGAAACCATCGGCAACATCCGCCGCAAACTCCCTGGAGCCGCAGTTGATTTCTGATATTACCATGGGTCAGCTCGAAACGCTGACCTTCACCGGACGCCCCCTCGTCATCTGCGACGTGGACGAGGTCATCGTTCACTTCACCCGCGATTTCGAGCACTTCATCGCCGCGGAGAACCTGTGGCTCGACACCGCGAGCTTCGCGCTCCACGGCAATATCAAGTGCCGCGACACCGGGCATCCGGCCGAAGACCATCGCGTGACCAAACTCATCGACCGCTTCTTCGACGAGCGCACCCGGCACATGGAACCGATCGACGGCGCCATCGAATCGCTTCTCCACATCGGGGAAACGGCGGATGTGGTGCTGCTCACCAACCTGCCGCACACGTCGGGCAGCGACCGGCGCGAAAATCTGTCGGGCCATGGCCTGCCCTTCCCCGTCGTCACCAATTCAGGGCCCAAGGGACCGGCGATCCGCGATCTCCTGCGCCGGGCAATGCGGCGGGACGCGGTGTTCATCGACGACAGCCCGCATTTCATCTCGTCCGCCTATGTACACGCCCCGGATGTTCACCTGATCCACTTTCTCCACGACCACCGCTTCGCGCGCCACATCGAGACGCCGGACTACGTCTCGCTCCGCACGGGCCTGTGGGAGGAGGCGAAACCGCACATCATGGCGCTGATCGCAGGCTAGGAACTAAACTGCGGCCTTCAGCACACCATGCGCCTCCAGCACGGCCTTCGGCTTGGGGCGCGCGCGGACGGCGGTGGCAAGCTTCGCCAAAGCCGGGAACCTGGCGTGGAACGCCGCTTCGCTGGGCTTCGCCCAGATCGAGAGCATGACGAAATAGAGATCGAGTGCCGAGTATTCGCGGCCCATGAGCCATGGACCAGATGCGGCAAGCCGCTTCTCAAGGATCAGCCAGTGAACGTCGGACTGCTCCCAGACCTTGCTCCGCAGCGCCTCCTCATGGCCCGGCGCATAGAACTCCGCCATGAAGGCGATGTTCTCCAGCGCATAGAGCTCCGTGCTCATGAAATGCAGAAGACTCATGAATTCGCCATAGGCCGGGCTGCCGGGCACTGGCGCCATGTCCTTCTCGGGATGGGCCGCCACCAGGAATGAGACGATCGCGGCTGATTCATAGAGCGAACGGCCATCCGCCAGGCCCAGTGCTGGAATCATCCCGAGCGGGCTGATGGCGCGAAATTCGGGCTCCCTCACCTGCTCGGGAGTCATCCAGATGTTGGTATAGGGAAGCTCCATCTCCTCCAGCATGCAGTGAATGGCGAGCGAGCCCCAGGCCTTCACATTGTAGAGCTTGTACATCGTCGTCTCCTGTCCGGTGTCGTCCCGCCGCAGAGTTCCCCAGATCGGCCGCAAGCGCTAGTGTGGATTTCATGCACAATGAGGCAACAGCCGCAGGGTTCTGCCGGGACTGCTTCACACCCGCCGGGGGTGGGGGGCGCCGCTGCACAGCCTGCGGCGGACCGCGCCTCATCCGCCACCCGGAACTTCACGATCTGTCGATCGCCCACATCGATTGCGATGCCTTCTACGCCGCGGTCGAGAAGCGCGACCGGCCGGAACTGGCCGACAAGCCGGTGATTATAGGCGGCGGCACCAGAGGTGTGGTCTCAACCGCCTGCTACATCGCCCGCATCCATGGCGTGAAATCGGCGATGCCGATGTTCAAGGCGCTGTCGCTTTGCCCCGATGCGGTGGTCATCAAGCCGGATATGGCGAAATACGCAGAAGCCGGACGGACCGTCCGCGACTTGATGCTGGAGGTGACGCCGCTGGTCGAACCGCTGTCGATCGACGAGGCTTTCCTCGACCTTACCGGCACAGCACGGCTCCATGGCATGAGCCCGGCCCTCACGCTGGCGCGACTGATCGCCAGGATCACGGAGAAGGTCGGGATCACCGCCTCCGTTGGCCTTTCCCACAACAAGTTCCTCGCGAAACTCGCATCCGACCTCGAGAAGCCGAGGGGCTTCTCGGTGCTCGGACGCGCCGAGACGCTGAGCTTCCTCGCGGCGAAACCAGTGGGCTTCATCTGGGGTGTCGGCAAGGCAATGCAGGAGGAACTGGCCAAGGGCGGCATCACCATGATCGGGCAGTTGCAGCAGATGGAGAAGATCGACCTGATGCGCCGCTTCGGCAGCATGGGAGCGCGGCTCTACCACCTTTCACGCGGGGAGGATCAGCGCATCGTGTCGACGGATGATCATTCGAAGTCCATCAGTGCCGAGACCACCTTCAACAGCGACATTCGGGACAGGGCCGAGCTCGAACGCATCCTGTGGCCGCTGGCCGAGAAGGTCTCCCGCCGCGCCAAGGCGGAAGGTGTTGCGGGCCACACCGTGGTGCTGAAACTCAAGACGTCGGACTTCAAGCTCCGCACCCGCAACGTTTCTCTTTCGGACCCCACCCTGCTTGCCGCACGGATCTACGATGCCGCCCTGCCCCTCCTTGCCAGGGAGGCCACGGGGACTTCCTTCCGGCTGATCGGCGTCGGCATCTCAGGCCTGGTGGAGGCGCGGCCCGAACAGGAGACAGAGACCCTTGACGCCACCACCGCCCAGCGCGCCAAGGCCGAACTCGCCCTCGACAAAATCCGTGACAAGTTCGGCAGGCGAGCCGCCGGGCGTGGCATCGGCTTCGGCGAAGAGGACTGACGCCTACATCGACATCAGCGCCGCATTGCCGCCTGATGCCGTGGTGTCCGTCGAGCACACCCGCTCGATGGCGAAGCGGTGGAGGTAATGCGGGCCACCTGCCTTGGGACCGGTGCCTGACAGGCCCTCGCCGCCGAAGGGCTGCGCGCCGACGACCGCGCCGATCTGGTTGCGGTTCACATAGATGTTGCCCACCCGCACCCTGCGGCGCACCTCGGCTGCGGCCGTTTCGATCCGCGTGTGGAGGCCAAGCGTCAGCCCATAGCCCTTGGCGTTGAGCGCGGCGCAAACCTCAGCCAGACGGTCCCCCGCGAAACGCACCACGTGGAGCACGGGTCCGAACACCTCGCGCTTCAGCAGCGTGACGGAGGGGATTTCATAGGCCGCCGGCGCGACGAAGGTCCCGTTGGCGCAGGTCTCCGGCAGCGGCAGATCGAGGATGGTCTTCGCCTCTGTCCGCATCCGCGCCTTGTGCGCCTCCAGCGCCTGGCGCGCATCCTCGTCGATGACGGGGCCAACATCCGTGGCGAAATCCATCGGATCGCCAAGTGTCAGTTCGGCCATGGCGCCCTTCAGCATGGTGATGACCTTGTCCGCCACATCCTCCTGCACGAAAAGGAGCCGCGCGGCGGAACAGCGCTGGCCGGCACTGTCGAAGGCGGAGGCCAGTACATCGCGCACCGCCTGTTCGGGAAGCGCCGATGAATCGACGATCATGGCATTCATGCCGCCGGTTTCAGCAATCAGCGCCGGAATCGCGCCATCGCGCGCGGCAAGCTGGCGGTTGATGATCGCCGCCGTCTCGTTGGAACCGGTAAATGCAACGCCTGACAGGGCGGGATGGGCGAGAAGCACCTTGCCGATCCGCGCGCCATCTCCTGGCAGGAACTGAAGCACCGGGGGCGGCACGCCCGCCCTGTGGAGCAGCTTCACCGCCTCGAAGGCGACGAGCGGCGTCTGTTCGGCGGGCTTCGTCACCACGGCATTCCCCGCGGCAAGTGCCGCTGACAACTGACCGGTGAAAATGGCGAGGGGGAAGTTCCAAGGGCTGATGCAGGCGAAGACGCCGCGTCCGTGAAGCGACAGTTCGTTCCGCTCTCCCGTGGGGCCAGGCAGCACGACGGGCGTTTCGAATTCGGCGCGGGCCTGGCAGGCGTAGTAGCGCAGGAAATCGACGGCCTCGCGGATGTCGGCGATGGCATTGTCGAGCGTCTTGCCCGCCTCGCGCACCAGAAGGCCCGCGAAGAGGGGCGTTGCAGCCTCGTAGAGATCGGCGGCCTTCTCGAGGATCGCGGCCCGCGCAGCGCCCCGCCGAAGGTCCCACTCCGGCTGGGCCGCGGCGGCGGAATTCATGGCGCGCGACACGGCGGCCTCATCCGCCTCCCAGACGCTTCCAACATGGATCGCGCGATCAGTGGGCGACGTGATGCGGCGGAGCGGGCCGGACTTCAGCGACGCGCCGTCAACCAGAGCGCTTGCCTCGGCGGGTGATTTCAGCGCAGCCGCCATGCCGGAGAGCAGCCGCTCACGCGTGCCGTCATCCCACATGGCCATGCCCTTGGAGTTGGCGCGGCCGGGGAAGATGTCACGCGGCAAGGGGATCTTCGGGTGCGGAATGTCGGTGAGCCTGCCCACTTCCACCGCCGGGTCGGCGATGATGTCGGCAATCGGCGCCTCGTCATCCGCGAGACGGTTGACGAAGGAGGTGTTGGCGCCATTCTCCAGCAGGCGGCGCACAAGGTAGGCCAGAAGGTCCTCATGGCTGCCGACGGGCGCATAAATGCGGCAGGGCTGGTTCATCTTGTCTTTGCCGACAACCTGCTCGTAAAGCGCCTGCCCCATGCCGTGGAGCCTCTGGAACTCGAAGCGCCGGTCATTGCCGGCCATCACCGAGATGGCGGCGAGCGAGTGGGCATTGTGGGTGGCGAATTGCGGGTAGAACACATCGCGCCTGTCCAGCAGGAAGCGCGCGCAGGCGAGGTAGCTCACATCCGTCGAGACCTTGCGGGTGAACAGCGGATAGGCTTCAAGGCCCTGCTCCTGGGAGCGCTTCACCTCGGTGTCCCAATAGGCGCCCTTGACGAGGCGGACGGGCAGCACGCGGCCTGTGTCCTCCGCAAGCTTCACCAGCCATTCGAGAACGGTCTTGGCGCGCTTCGAATAGGCCTGCACCGCGAGGCCCAGTCCGTTCCAGCCCGCAAGGCGCGGCTCATGCGCCAGCCTGCCGAAGACCTCGAGTGAGAGGTCGAGGCGGTTCACCTCCTCGGCATCGATGGTGAGGCCGATGTTGAGCGCCTTGGCCTCTGCACCCAGTTCGACGAGGCGGGGAAGAAGCTCAGTCATCACCCGCTGCTCCTGCTTCTCCTCGTAACGCGGATGAAGGGCGGAGAGCTTCACCAAGATCGAGGGCCTGGCGAAGATGTTGCTTGCCTGCGCGCGCGCGCCAACGGTGGCCAGCGCATTGCGGTAGGAGGCGAGGTAGCGTTTGGCATCCTCCATGGTGAAAGCCGCTTCGCCCAGCATGTCATAGGAGAAGCGGTAGCCTTCGGCCTCGAGCGGGGCGGCAATCGACAGCGCCTCGCTGATCGTGCGGCCCAGCACGAACTGCTTGCCCATGATGCGCATGGCCTGCTTCATGGCGTTGCGGATGATGGGCTCGCCCGAGCGCGTCACCAGCTTCTTGAGATAGCCGCTGACATCGCTCTGCGCGATCCGGCCCAGATCGACGAAGCGGCCCGTCAGCATGAGGCCCCAGGCGGAGGCGTTGACGAAAAGCGATTCCGACTGGCCGAGGTGGCGTTCCCAGTCCTTGCCACCCACCTTGTCGGCGATCAGCCGGTCCGCCGTTTCCGCATCGGGGATGCGCAGCAGCGCCTCGGCGAGGCACATCAGCACCACGCCCTCCTCGGAGGAGAGCGAGTATTCCTGCATGAAGGCATCGATGCCGCCCTGCTTCGTCCGCCCTGCCCTCACCGCGGCGACGAGTTGGCGGGCAAGTTCCGCGACGCGGCGCTGGTCCTCGGCGGAGAGTGCGGCCTCCGCGGCAAGCGCCCGGACGGTTGCAGTTTCATCGGCGAACAGGCGGGATGCGATTGCGGAGCGGCTGGGCAGAACGGTCATGGGCTGGCCTCCTCGGGATTGGGCCTCTTGTGCCATAAAGCCGGCAGGACTTCTCACCAATCTTGTGGGATGCTATACGCATTTCTCTGTGTTTTTTCTTTCGTTTGGTGATATCTTGCCGTCAAAAGCCACCACACTAGTGAAACTCGATTCGACTGACCGGGCTATCCTCGCCGCCCTGCAGGAAAATGCACGCATGCCGGTGGTGGAACTGGCGAAGCGGGTGAATCTCTCGCCCACCCCCTGCACGTTGCGCATCCGGCGGATGGAGCAGGAAGGCGTGATCAAGGGCTACCACGCTCATCTGGCCCCCCAGGCGCTGGGCCATGCGCTGATGGTGTTCGTGACGGTGAGCCTCAAGTCCACCGACGAGAAGACTCTCCGCGCCTTCAACGCCGCGGTTAAGCCGGTGAAGCAGATCCTCGAATGCCACATGGTGGGTGGCGGCTTCGACTATCTCCTCAAGATCCGGGTGCGCGACATGGGCGAATACCG
>JBEILC010000040.1:0-17944 GCA_040379425.1 Hyphomicrobiales bacterium | reverse complement strand
TGGGAGGCAAGGCGCACGTTCTGGCCGCGCCGGCCGATGGCGAGCGAGAGCTGCTCGTCGGGCACCACGACCTCGATCCTCTCGGACTCCTCGTCGAGCACGACCTTGGAGACTTCAGCGGGTGCCAGCGCATTCACCACGAAAGAGGCGACGTCCTGCGTCCACTGGATGATGTCGATCTTTTCACCCTGGAGCTCGTTGACCACGGCCTGCACACGGCTGCCGCGCATGCCCACGCAGGCGCCCACGGGATCGATCGAACCGTCCTTGGAGCGCACCGCGATCTTGGCACGGCTGCCGGGATCGCGCGCAACCGCCACGACCTCGACGACGCCATCATAGATTTCGGGCACTTCCTGGCCGAAGAGGCGCGCCATGAATTCAGGATGCGTGCGCGACAGGAAGATCTGGGGGCCGCGCTGCTCGCGGCGCACGTCATAGACATAGGCGCGCACCCGATCGCCGGGGCGGAAGGTTTCCCTGGGCAGCGACTCGTCACGGCGGATGATGCCTTCGCCGCGGCCAAGGTCGACGATCACATTGCCGTATTCCACGCGCTTCACCGCGCCATTCACGATCTCGCCGATGCGGTCCTTGAACTCGGCATACATGCGGTCGCGCTCGGCATCGCGCACCTTCTGCACGATGACCTGCTTGGCGTTCTGCGCCGCTATGCGGCCGAACTCGATGGGCGGCAGCGATTCGGCGATCTGGTCGCCGATGTTGGCGGCGGGGTTCCTCCGCTGCGCCTCGGCGAGGCTGATCTGGGTCGCGTCGCTCTCGACTTCCTCGACGACAAGAAGCAGGCGCTGCAGGCGGGTCTCGCCGCTCCTCGGATCAATCTCGGCGACGATCTCGTTCTCCGCGCCATAGCGGGCTTTGGCGGCCTTTTGGATCGCCTCCTCCATCGCATGCAGCACGACGGATTTGTCGATGGACTTCTCGCGCGCCACGGCGTCCGCGATCTGCAGGAGTTCCAGCCGGTTTGCGCTTACGCCATAATCAGCCATTGTCTTCGCTCCTCTCTTGCGAAATCTGGTGTTCGTCGATCTCGGCCCCGTCGCCATAGCCCTTTTGCGGCAGGCGGTTACGGGCGGCCTCGATCAGCTCATCGGTCAGGATGAGCTTGGCATCGGAAATGTCCGCGAAGGGCACGCCGATCAGGACGGGCTCCTTCGTGGCGCCTTCCGGGTTCTCGATGAATAGGCGAACCTCGCCCTCCGCATAGCCCTCGAGGTTTCCCTTGAAGCGCTTGCGGCCGGCGACCGGCACGGCCATCTCGATCTTCACCTCATGGCCCGCCCAGGCTTCGAAATCCGTGGGGCGGACAAGCGGGCGGTCGATGCCGGGGGAAGAAACTTCCAAATGATAGCGCGACGGGATCACGTCCTCGACGTCGAGCAAGGGCGAGAGCGCGCGGCTCACCGCCTCGCAGTCATCGATCGAGAAGGTGCCATCCGGACGCTCCGCCATGATCTGCAGCGTGGGCCCGCTCATCTTCACCCGCACGAGGCGGAATCCCATGTCGGCGAGCACGGGTTCGGCCAGGGCCGCCACCCGCTGCGCGGGGCCCGTCTCGCGAGCCAGTCTGATATCTGTTCCGGTCGTCATCGAAGCCCTTTCAGGCAACAAAAAAGCGGGCCCCGGACCGGGACCCACTCGCGATCTCCACTTTCGTGGCTATGTGAGTGAACCTAAGTTGCCGGGCATATAGTCCTTTCACAGCTGCTGCGCAACCCCCGGCAATCCGTCAAGGAAGGCGCCGGAACCTCAGATACGCGGAGCCCCGCCCCTCCCGCCGGGCCTTGGCCTCATAGCGGGTTTCGATCCAGTTCTCGTAAGGCTCGGAGGGGTCCCCATCTTCGGCGAAGCCGCCGTGCTCCCTCACATGTTCCCGCGTCCAGTCCACATAATCATTGATGTCGCTGGCGAACAGGAACCGTCCTCCGGGCTTCAGCACCCGGTGAAAATGGACGAGGTTTTCCGGGCTCACGAAGCGGCGCTTGTTGTGGCGCGACTTGGGCCAGGGATCGGGATAGAGCAGGTAGATGCGCTCGAAGCACGCCTCGGGCAACGCTTCCAGCAGATAGCGCGCATCCCCGTCATGGATCCGTACATTGGCGAGGTTCTTCTCCTCGACCCGCGCCAGGAGCTTGGCCACCCCGTTCACGAAGGGCTCCGCCCCGATGAAGGAGACGCCGGGGTGAAGCTCTGCCTGGTGGGCAAGATGCTCGCCGCCGCCAAAGCCGATCTCCAGCCAGCGCGGCTCAGCCGTGCCGGACAGGGGCTCCCCCAGCCCCACGCGCAGGTGGGGGAGAAGCTCGTCCATCAGCCCGGAATGGTGACGGCGCAAGGACTTGCCCTTGCGCCGCCCATAGAACTGGAAACGTTTCTCGGAGATCACTTCACCGCGGCTTTGAGGGCCTTCACGAGGTCGGTCTTCTCCCAGGAGAAGCCGCCGTCCTTGTCGGCAGCGCGGCCGAAATGGCCGTAAGCCGCGGTCCGCGCATAGATCGGGCGGTTGAGGTTCAGATGCGTGCGAATGCCGCGGGGGCTGAGGTCCATGACCTTGGCGATCGCCTTCTCGAGCTTGGCTTCCGCCACCTTGCCGGTGCCATGCGTGTCGACGTAGATCGACAGCGGCTGGGCAACGCCGATGGCGTAGGAGAGCTGGATGGTGCAGCGCCGGGCGAGGCCTGCCGCCACCACGTTCTTGGCGAGGTAGCGCGCGGCGTAAGCCGCCGAACGGTCGACCTTGGTCGGGTCCTTGCCGGAGAAGGCGCCACCGCCATGGGGTGCCGCACCGCCATAGGTGTCCACGATGATCTTGCGGCCGGTGAGGCCGGTGTCGCCATCGGGCCCACCGATGAAGAACCTGCCCGTGGGGTTCACGTGCCAGACGGTGTCCTTGGTGATCCAGCCCTTGGGCAGCGCCTTGTGCACATAAGGCTTCACGATCTTCAGCACGTCCGTCGACGAGAGGCTCTCATCGAGGTGCTGGTGGGAGACGACGATCTGGCTGGCGCCCACCGGCTTGCCGTTCTTGTAGATGACGCTGACCTGGCTCTTGGCATCAGGGCCAAGGGCCTTTTCCTTGCCGGAGTGGCGGGCATCCGCCAGCAATTTAAGGATCTTATGGGAATAGTAGAGTGGCGCCGGCATGAATTCCGGTGTCTCGTCGCAGGCATAGCCGAACATGATGCCCTGGTCGCCAGCACCCTCTTCCTTCTTCTCGCCAGCGGCGTCGACGCCCACCGCGATGTCGGGAGACTGGCTGTGGAGGAGGATCGAGATCTTGGCCGTTTCCCAGTGGAAGCCGGTCTGTTCGTAGCCGATGGCCTTGATGGCCTTGCGGGCGGCGGCGTCGATCTTGTCCTTGGTGATCGAGGCGGGCCCGCGGGTTTCACCCGCGATCACGACAGAATTAGTAGTAGCCAGGGCTTCGCAGGCCACGCGCACCGACCACGGATCGAATCCCTGTTCCAGCGCTTCACGGTAGAAGAGATCGACGATCTCGTCGGATATCCTGTCACATACCTTGTCGGGATGACCTTCGGAAACCGACTCGCTCGTGAACACAAAATTCTTGCGTGACATCTGGCCTGGTGCCCCCTTGATTCAGCCCGCGCGCTTTTTGACAGCGTTGTGAACACTGGTCAAGCTGGCAAGCCGCGGAGGCACCGGCCCGATGCCTTACTCCTTCGTCTCCGCGATGACGCGGGCGATGATGGAGATGAGCTTCCGTTTGTTGACGCTGTCAGCGTCGCGGAAGGCCTTCGCCAGGGTCACGCCCTCAACGTTCATCAGGGCGGAGAGCACCGCATCTTCCTCGCGAGCCTCGCTAAGACCGCCATGCTCGTCGACACCAGGCAGCTCCTCGAAGAAGAACTGCACCGGAACCCCAAGAATCTTGGCGGTGAAGTAAAGGCGGCTCGCACTGATGCGGTTTGCACCCTTCTCATATTTCTGTACCTGCTGGAAGGTGATGCCCAGCAGTTCTCCCAGCTTCTCCTGACTCATGCCAATGAGTTGCCGACGCATGCGGATACGACTACCCACATGGACGTCCACAAAATTCGGATCGCGTCTTGTCATGTTATCCTCAGACCTGATGCCCCCCCGGTCTGACACCAGATGTTGCAGCAACCCGAACCGTCATCGGAGCAGCCACTTCATCTGAAGTGCTCGACGCTTAGTATACCTAATCAGTGCGCGCAATTGCTTTTCCCCTGAAACCGCTCCGGGTTGTCCGAAATTTGCAACAAAATCTATCATATCAGGGGTTTCTAGCATCTTCCGGATGGCAACGCTACCTGCAATTGCAGCTATCATCAACAGCAGGATGAGGTTTCCGGCGTAGCCATAGAGGGGCATCGCAATTGCAATCGGAAGTTGAGAATCGATAACGCCCGCTTCCATCAGCGGCAGGTAGCTGATGGAACGCCCGTGCGAGTCGATCACCGCTGAGACACCGGTGTTGGCAGCGCGGATCACAGGCAGTCCCTGCTCGATCGCCCTGAACCGCGCCTGCGCCAAATGCTGCCATGGCCCCGCTGAGCGGCCGAACCAGCCGTCATTGGTGACGTTGACGATAAGTTGAGGACGGTCCTTTGCATCAACCAGACGATCAGGAAAGATCACCTCGTAGCAGACCAGAAGTGCCGCCTTGATCCCACCGGGCAACATTGCGCTGACGGGACCTGGTCCGGCTGTAAAGTTACCCGGCGTGCGCACCACCTTGCGGAAGCCCAGGGGCTCGAGGAGCCAGCCCAGTGGCAGGAACTCGCCTCCCGGCACCAGCCGCCACTTGTCATAGCGCGCGACCGGTTCCGCTGCGCCATCGAAGACGATGATGCTGTTGAACACCGGCGGATCCTCTCCGCCGGAACGGTCAACGCGGATCGATCCGGTGACGAGCGCCGTCCTGCCGCCAAGCAGCGGTTTGAGCCCGGCGCGTGCCACCGGGCTCTCGTCGATCAGGAAGGGCACAGCCGATTCGGGCCAGATCAGATGGGTGATGCCGCCGATGCCATCGGGCCGCTCGGGCGTCGTCATCGCGGAGAGCCGCTTCAGCTCATCGAAGATGCCGCGGGCGTTCTCCTCCCGCCACTTCTGCTCCTGCGGCACATTGGGCTGAACGATGCGCAAGCTGATGCCGGGCACCGTCTCCGTGGTAGCCGACTGAAGCCGAAGAGTTCCCCAGCCCCAGAGTGCTGGCAGGACGAGGCCAATTGCCACGAGGGCCACGAGCGTGGACTTGCGCCGCTCGAAGGTGAACACATGAGGAAGCCCGGACCAAAGCACGATCAGCACGGTGAGGCCGGTCATGCCGATAAGAGACGCGGATTGCGCGAGGCCGCCCATGCCATCGGCCATCAGTCCCGGTGCGGCCCAGGGAAAGCCCGTGAACAGATATCCGCGCAGCCACTCTACAGCACCGATTGCGGCGGCGAAGGTGAGGACGAGATTAAGGCCATGGCGGCCCGTGCGCTTGGCCACCACGGCGGCGATGCCCCAATAGACAGCCATGCCGCCTGCAAGAGCCCCCAGCATGAAGGGCATCATCCAGAGATAGGTTTCAGCCTCGATCAGGAAGGCAAAGCCGATCCAGTGAAAGGCGACCGCGAAATAACCAAGGCCAAACAGCCAGCCCAGGCCGAAGCCGCTCCGCCAGGAGGCCGGCTTTCCGGTTTCGAGCAGCGCGAGGAAAAGCGGCACGCCAACAAAGGCCAGTGGCCATGCGCCAAGCGGCGGCTGGCCCAGCGCTGTCAGTACGCCACCGGCGAGCGCCAGAACGCCGCGCGCCCAGGAGGGCCATTCCGCCATGTGGTCAATCCATCGAATCATGCGGGTTCCGACTATAGGAGGAGGCTTCATTCTCTGATAGAAATCCCACAGTTTGACGGAGAACGGCGATGAATGACAGGTCACCCGGTGATGGCATGGTGCTGATCGAGAACCTGCCCTTCGACACCGACGAGGGGATCGCCCACCGGGCGCGGCTCGGTCTCATCGTCCTCGCCACGGACTTCACCATCGAGCATGAATGGCGCGCAATCATGGCGGGGCTTCCGGGCGTCGCCCTCTATGGGAGCCGCATCCTCAACGATGCGCAGATCACGCCTGAGACATTGCGCGCGATGGAGCCAAGAATCGCTTCGGCAACCGATGTCATCCTGCCGGGCTTCACACTCGACGCGGTGGCCTATGGCTGCACCTCCGCCTCGATGGCGATTGGCGAAGAAAAAGTTTTCGAACGCATCCGCTCGGTGAGGCCCGATGCGAAATGCACCACACCGATCACCGCCGCCTTCGCCGCTTTCCGCGCGTTGAATGCAAAACGCATCGGCGTGCTCACGCCCTACCGGGCCGACGTCAACCGGATCGTTGCCGACTATATCAGGGCACGCGGCTTCGAAGTGCCGGTCTTCGGCTCCTTCAACGAGCAGGATGATCCGACGGTGGCGCGCATCGCGCCACAGTCCGTCAGGCGCGGCGTGTCGGTGCTGCTCGATACGGCCAAGGTCGATGCCGTCTTCGTCTCCTGCACATCAGTAAGGCTTGCCGAGGCGGCGCGCGGCATCGAGGCGGAAACAGGCATTCCGATCACCTCCTCCAACCATGCCATGGCCTGGCATGCGCTGAGGCTCGCCGGCATTGATGACCAGATGCCACAATGGGGCCGGCTGTTCGAGACGGGGCTGGCCAGGTGAAGGAAATCCACCGCGAGACGATCCCCGCCCGCGCGCCGTGGAGCCGGGTGATCAAACAAGGCCAGACGCTTCGCATCATCGACACGCATGGCCAGCAGGCGGTCGACTTCCTTTGCTACAATGCGCATGACCCCGAGGAGCGCTATCACGAGCCCAACACCATCAAAAAGGCGGGGCACATCCTGCTAAGCACGGGCGACGTGCTCTACTCCGACCGGGCGCGGCCGCTCTTCACCATCACGGCGGACAGTTTCGGCGGCCATGACACGATCGGCGGATGCTGTTCGGAACCCTCGAACCACATGCTCTATGGCGTCCCCAACAAAGGCTGCCGCGAGAACTTCCTCGCCGCACTCAAGCCCTATGGTTTGGGCTGGCGGGACATCGTGCCCAACGTCAACTGGTTCATGACGGTGCCGGTGGGTGCGGCGGGTGATGCGGCGATCGCGCTCGGTTCCTCGAAGCCAGGGGACCATGTGGACATCCGCGCCGAGATGGACATGCTGGCGGTGATCTCCAACTGCCCGCAGGTGCTGAACCCTTGCAACAACTTCAATCCGACACCGGTCGAGATCGTGGTTCTTGAGGCGTGAGCCTCACGGAGCGAACCGCAGCGGTGAAATCTCGGAGAGCTCCAGTCCTTCATCCATGATGTCGGCGGGCGGCGTGTGACCCAGCACCAGTGCCGCAGCCAGGCGCGAAAGCGCAGGCGATGACTGGATGCCGTATCCGCCCTGGCCGATCAGCCAGAAGAACCCATCATCACGCCCGTCATAACCCACCACCGGATTGCCATCGGGCGCGAAGGATCGTAGCCCGCCCCATGTGCGCTCGACGCGGGTGACTTGAAGGTCCACGCCTTGCTCGAAACGCTCGATCCCTTCGGCCAGGGTCATGTCATCGGCATAGGCATCATGCGGCTCGACGGGTTCCGCGTCGGCGGGCGAGACGAGAAGCTTTCCCGATTGCGGCTTGCAGTACCAGGTTTCGCCCACATCACCGACGAGGGGCCAGTGCATCACATCCACGCCCTCGGGGCCGGGGACCACTGCGATGGAGCGGCGCTTGGGCTGGAGGCCGATGGGCCTGCGGCCCGCCATCTCCGCCACCTTGTCACCCCAAGCACCCGCCGCATCGACGATGATGGCGGCGCTCAGGGTTTCAGCGCCGGTGCTGACCGTCCAGCGAGCGCCCTTGTCCAGCGCCGTGACCGGACGGTCGCAGCGCAACTGGCCGCCGCGCTGGCGGAACAGCTTGAGATAGAACTGGTGCAGGAGATCGACGTCGATATCCGCCGTTCCGGGATCAAGCACCGCGCGCCTGGCATAGCCCTCTTTCAGAAGCGGAAACTTCGCCTTCGCCGCCGCGGGGGAAATCTCCACCATGCCCTGCTGCACGGCCATCAGCTTGTCGAAGGCCTGTTGCTGCCACTCCGGCATGAAGAACACGGTCTCGCGCGGGGTCAGGTATCCACCCTGCTCGAACTGGGCCCGCGCCGCCCGGGTGAGCGCCAGGATCGAGGGCGGCCCGTAATTGGGCTCATAGGCTGCAGCCGAGCGGCCTGTCGTATGGTAACCCGGCCGTTCCTCCATTTCGCAGATGGCGACACGCCGCGTTTCGGCCAGATGGGCTGCGACGGAGGCGCCAGCAATCCCGGCGCCAATAACCACGGCATCGAATTCTTCGCTCATGGCACCACATAAGCGGCGGATTGGACCTTGCGCAAGCATGGGGCGCCCGCCCATCATGGCCGGTAACAGGAATTGAGGTTCACCATGGCTCCCTTCAACCGGCCCGTGTCCGGGCTCGTCACGCCCCGCTTCGGCGGCATCGCCACCTTCATGCGGCTGCCACATGTTCCCCTCGACGAGGCGCAGGGCATCGACATCGGGCTCGTCGGGATCCCCTGGGACGGCGGCACCACGAATCGCCCCGGCCCGCGCCATGCCCCGCGCCAGATGCGCGACCTCTCCTCCATGGTGCGCCCCATGCACCAGACCATGAAGATCGTGCCCTATGACCTCGCCAATGTCGCCGACCTCGGCGACTGCCCGGTCAATCCCGCCAATGTCGATGACGCGCTGAAGCGGGTCGAGACCTATTTCAAGAAGCTCGCCGCCATGGGCATCCGACCCCTCTCGGCTGGCGGCGATCACCTCTGCTCGCTTCCCGTGCTGCGCGCGCTGGGCGAAAAGAAACCCGTCGGCATGATTCACTTCGACGCCCACACGGACCTCTATGACGGTTACTTCGGCGGCTTCAAATACACCCATGGCACGCCCTTCCGCCGCGCCATCGAGGAAGGCGTGCTGGATCCGAAACGCACGGTCCAGATCGGGCTTCGCGGCTCCATGTATGACCTCGACGATTTCGAGTGGGGAGAGAAGATGGGTGTCCGCCTCATCCGCATCGAGGAGGCGATGGAAAAAGGCCCCAAGGCCATCATGGCGGAAGCCCGCGCCATCGTGGGCGATCAGCCCACCTATGTGAGCTTCGACATCGACATGCTGGACCCTGTCTATGCGCCGGGCACCGGCACGCCCGAGACCGGCGGCTTCACCACCTTCCAGGCCCAGCAGATGCTGCGCGAACTGCGTGGCCTCAACATTATCGGCGCGGATGTCGTGGAAGTCTCCCCGCCCTTCGACCCGGCGGGCATCACCGCCCATGCCGGCGTCACCATGATGTTCGAGATCCTCTGCTCGATGGCTGAGGACGTTGCGAAGCGGCGCTAGGCCAGACGCCCTTTCCCGCCGCTCCTGCAGGAGAGGTTGATGTCATAACCTTTCCTTTGCGTAAAGGTACGGTGTTTTTGCCCAATCCCTGAAACCGTGCTTAAGTGACGAACCGTCCCTCATGGGGTCGGACATCAATTGACAGGGAGTACATCATGAAATTCAGAACGCTGATGGGCGCGGCATTGCTCGCATCGAGCATGCTGGTGGCCGGGGCGGCCAACGCCAAGTCGCTTGTTTACTGCTCGGAAGGCTCGCCGGAGAACTTCACCCCGGCCATCAACACCACCGGCACCAGCTTCGATGCCGCCCGCCCTGTCTACAACAGGCTCGTGCAGTTCACGCCCGGTACAACGCAGGTCGAGCCGGCGCTGGCCGAGAGCTGGACGGTGTCCGAGGATGGGAAGACCATCACGTTCAAGCTGCGCCCCGGCGTGAAGTTCCACTCCGGCGTGAACGGCTTCACGCCCAGCCGTGATCTCACCGCCGAAGACGTGATCTGGTCCTTCGAGCGCCAGTGGAAGGCCGAGCATCCCTTCGCCAAGGTCTCCGGCGGCTCGTATGACTATTTCAACGACATGAGCATGCCGGACCTTCTGGAATCGGTTGCCAAGGGCGAGGATGACCTGACCGTCGTCATCAAGCTCACCAAGCCCAATGCGCCGATCATCGCCAACCTGGCGATGGACTTCGCCACCATCCATTCGGCTGAATACGCGAAGTTCCTCGCCGACAAGGGCACGCCCGAGCAGTTCGACCAGATCCCGGTCGGCACCGGCTCCTTCCAGTTCGTGGCCTATCAGAAGGACGCGGTGATCCGCTTCAAGGCCTTCGCCGACGGCTGGGCCGGCAAGCCGCCGATTGATGATCTCGTCTATGCCATCACGCCCGATGCCACCGCGCGCTATGCCAAGCTGAAGGCCAATGAGTGCCAGGTGATGATCGCGCCGAACCCGGCCGATCTCGCCGACATGAAGCAGAACGCGGACATCAACGTGCTGGAGCAGGCCGGCCTCAACATCGGCTACTATGCGCTGAACGCCCAGAAGCCGCCCTTCGACAAGGTGGAGGTGCGCCGCGCCATCGCCATGGCGATCGACCGCGATGCGATCATCAAGGAGGTCTATCAGGGTGCCGGCCAGAAGGCCAAGAACCCGATCCCGCCCACCATGTGGTCCTATGACGAATCAACCGTCGACATCCCCTATGACCCGGCAAAGGCCATGGAGATGCTGAAGGCCGCCGGCGTCGAGGGTCTCAAGACCGACATCTGGTGGATGCCGGTGCAGCGCCCCTACAACCCGAACGCCAAGCGCATGGCCGAGATGATCCAGGCGGATCTCGCCAAGGTCGGCATCGAGGCGGCCCTCGTGTCCTATGAGTGGGGCGAGTACCGCAAGCGCATGCAGGCGGCCGAACACCAGACCGGCATGCTGGGCTGGACGGGCGACAATGGCGACCCGGACAACTTCCTCGCCGTGCTCCTGGGCTGCAATGCGGAAGGAAAGCCCAACGGCAACAACATTCCGAAGTGGTGCAACGCGGAGTTCCAGGAGGTCGTCAACAAGGCGGTCCAGATCACCGACCAGGCCGAACGCACCAAGCTCTACAAGCGCGCGCAGGAAATCGTCGCGGCCGAAGTGCCGTGGGTGAACATCGCCCACTCGACCGTGTTCGAGCCGATCCGCAAGTCGGTGCAGAACTACAAGGTGAGCCCGCTGGGCTCGCATGAGTTCCACCAGGTCGACATCGCCGAGTAAGCAACGCAGGCCCATCCCGCCTGACCGCGGAATGGGCTCCTCTCTTCCTCATCATCAATAGGCGCCGATGATCCGGTTTCTCCTCAAGCGCCTGGCGCTCACCATCCCGACCTTCATCGCGCTGATGTTCATCACCTTCGTGATGATCCGGCTGGTGCCGGGCGACCCCATCGAGGCGCGCCTCGGCGAGCGCGGCATCACCCCTGAGCGCCTGGCGCGGCTGCGTAGTGACATGGGGCTGGACCAGCCGGTCTGGAAGCAGTTCCTCGACTATGCCTGGGGCCTGCTCAATGGCGATTTCGGCACATCCATCGTCTCGAAGTCACCCGTGCTGCATGAGTTCCTGACGCTTTTTCCAGCAACGCTGGAGCTCACCTTCTGCGCCATGCTCTTCGCCATCGTGCTCGGTGTGCCAGCAGGCGTCATCGCTGCCTCGCGCCGCGGCGGCATCTATGACCAGTCGCTGATGGGCCTGGCACTCACCGGCTATTCCATGCCGATCTTCTGGTGGGGCCTCATCCTCATCCTCGTCATGTCCAACACGCTGGGCCTCACGCCTGTATCGGGCCGCGTCGATCTCATCAAATACTATTACGAGCCCGTTACCGGCTTCATGCTGATCGACTCGCTGCTGTCGGGTCAGAAGGGCGCCTTCTGGGACGCTTTGCATCACCTGATCCTGCCGACCATCGTGCTGGGCACCGTGCCGCTCGCCGTCATCGCGCGCATGACGCGCTCCTCAATGCTCGAGGTGCTGGAGGAGGACTATGTGAGAACGGCGCGGGCCAAGGGCCTGTCCTGGACCAGGGTCGTTGGCGTTCATGCCCTGCGCAACGCCCTGATCCCCGTCGTCACGGTGATCGGGCTCCAGGTCGGAGGCCTGCTCGCCGGCGCGGTTCTCACCGAGACGATCTTCTCCTGGCCCGGGGTGGGCAAGTGGCTGATCGAATCGATCAGCCGCCGCGATTATCCGGCCCTTCAGGGCGGCATCATGCTGATCGCCACCATCGTGATTCTGGTCAACCTCATCGTCGACCTCCTCTATGGCCTCATCAATCCGAGAATCCGCCATGCCAAGTGACGCCACTCTCCCGGCGCCCGTGACAGGTCCCGCACCTCCGGGCCCGCTCCGCGCCTTCTGGCGCGCCTTCCGGGAAAACCGCGGCGCCGTCATCGGGCTAGCCGTGGTGAGCATCATCTTCCTCATCGCCATCTTCGCCAGCGTGCTTGCGCCGCATGACCCTCTGGAGCAGTTCCGCGGTTTCACCAAGCTGCCGCCCTTCTGGATGGAGGGCAGCGACCCGCGTTTCCTCCTTGGCACCGACGCGGTAGGCCGCGACATGCTCTCGCGCCTCATGTATGGCGCACGCGTCTCGCTGTTCATCGGCATCGCCGTCATGGCGGTGTCGATGATGGCGGGAATAGCACTCGGCCTCACCGCGGCCTTCTTCGGCGGGATCATCGATGTGATGATCATCCGGGTGATGGACCTCATCATGGCGATCCCTTCGCTCGTGCTGGCGATCCTCATCATCGCCATCATCGGGCCCAATCTCACCAACACCATCGTCGCCGTCACCATCGTCGGCCTGCCCCGCTATGTGCGCCTGGTGCGGGCGTCGGCCATGACGGAGCTCAGCAAGGACTATGTGACCGCGGCGAAGGTCTCGGGCGTCGGCAAGTTCCGGCTGATGACCGTCACCGTGCTGCCGAATTGCCTTGCGCCTCTGATCGTGCAGGCGGCACTCGGCCTGTCCGACGCGATCCTGGAGGCGGCGGGCCTTGGCTTCCTCGGGCTCGGCGCACAGCCGCCGACGCCTGAATGGGGCGCAATGCTCGCCGACACGCGCGACCTGATGATGTCACATCCCTGGGTGATGGCCTTCCCGGGCTTGTCGATCCTGACGACCGTTCTCGCCATCAACCTGATGGGCGATGGCTTGCGCGACGCCCTCGACCCGCGCCTCCGGAGGAGCTGAGCCATGGCGATGCTGGAGATCGAGAACCTCACCGTGGAGTTCAAGACCGGCTCCGGATACTTCCGCGCCGTCGACGGCGTGTCCTTGAGCGTGGACAAGGGCGAGGTGCTGGCGATCGTCGGCGAGTCGGGCTCGGGCAAGTCCGTCACCATGCTGGCCGTGATGGGCCTTCTGCCCTGGACCGCGAAGGTCACGGCTGACCGGTTGACCTTCGAGGGCAAGGACCTCCTCGGCCTCTCGGCCAATGACCGGCGCAGGATCATGGGCAAGGACATCGCCATGATCTTCCAGGAGCCGATGTCGAGCCTCAACCCCTGCTTCACCGTGGGCTTCCAGATCATGGAGGCGCTGAAGGAGCATCTTGACCTGGGCAAGAGCGAGCGCCGGGCGCGGGCGGTGGAGCTCCTGCGCCTCGTCGGCATTGCCTCTCCCGAGCAGCGGCTCTCGGCCTTTCCGCATCAACTTTCGGGCGGCATGAGCCAGCGCGTGATGATCGCTATGGCGATTGCCTGCAACCCCAAGCTCCTCATCGCCGACGAGCCGACGACGGCACTCGACGTGACCATACAGGCACAGATCCTGGACCTTCTCGTCAAGCTCCAGAAGGAGACAGGGATGGGCCTCGTCCTCATCACCCATTCCATGGGTGTGGTGGCCGAAACGGCGGAGCGCGTCTCCGTGCAATATGCCGGGCAGAAGGTGGAGGAGCGGCCGGTCGCCGACCTGTTCCGCGATCCGCACCACCCCTATACGGCGGCCCTGCTCTCCGCTCTCCCCGAGCGCGCCACGGGGCGCAGGCTGCCCTCCATTCCGGGCGTTGTGCCGGGCCAGCTCGACCGCCCGGCGGGCTGCCTGTTCTCGCCGCGCTGCAAGCTCGCGACCGAGCTTTGCCGGACCACCCCGCCGCCCCGCATCGCGGGCACGCTCTGCCACTATGCGCTGAAGGACGGCGTGCCCCAGGGCCATCCGGGCGTGAAGGAGAACGCGGCATGAGCACCGTCGTCACCGCAACCAACCTCACGCGCTACTACCAGGTCTCGCGCGGGGCTTTTGCGAGCCCCGCCACGCTCAAGGCGCTTGATGGTGCGAGCTTCACGCTCGACCGCGGCAAGACGCTGGCGGTCGTGGGCGAGTCAGGCTGCGGCAAGTCCACGCTCGCCAGGCTCGTCACCATGATCGAGGAGCCGACATCGGGCTCGCTCGTCATTGCGGGGCAGGAGATTGCGGGCGCGACCGCGTCCACGCTCCGCGCCCTCCGGCCCAAGGTGCAGATCGTCTTTCAGAATCCCTATGGCTCGCTCAACCCCCGCCAGAAGATCGGCCATGCGCTTGAAGAACCGCTCCTCGTCAACACCTCAATGGGCGCCGCCGAGCGCACGGAGAAGGCACGCGCCATGATGGCGAGCGTGGGCCTGAGGCCTGAGCATTATGACCGCTACCCGCACATGTTCTCGGGTGGCCAGCGCCAGCGCATCGCCATTGCGCGGGCACTGATGCTCGACCCCGAAGTGCTGGTGCTGGACGAGCCCGTCTCCGCACTCGACGTCTCGATCCAGGCGCAGGTGCTGAACCTGCTCGCCGACCTGCAGGAGCGGCACAACCTCGCCTATCTCTTCATCAGCCATGACCTCTCGGTCGTGCGCCACATCGCGGACGACGTGATGGTGATGTATCTGGGCCGCGCGGTGGAACAGGGCCCGCGTGATACGATCTTCTCCAATCCGCAGCACCCCTATTCCAAGGCGCTGCTCTCCGCGACGCCGCAGCCCGACCCGGAGCGCAAGCGTGAGCGCATCGTGCTGACGGGCGAGCTTCCCTCGCCCTTGAACCCGCCCACGGGCTGCACCTTCCACCCGCGCTGCCCCTGGGCCTTCGAGCCCTGCCCGCGGCTGTCACCCCGGCTCCTTGCCAATGACGGAAGCCTCGTGGCATGCCATGCGGTGAACCCACCCGAGACCAAGACGGAAGCAGCCTGACATGACGACCAGAGCGGAACTCTCGACCGGCGAGGCCCTCGTCGGGCTTCTCGAAGCCTATGGCGTCGACACCATCTTCGGCATCCCGGGCGTGCATAATGTGGAGATGTACCGGGCGCTGCCGCGCTCCAGGATTGCCCATGTGCTGGTGCGCCATGAACAGGGCGCGGGCTTCATGGCGGATGGCTATGCGCGCGCCACCGGAAAACCCGGCGTGTGCTTCACCATCACCGGGCCAGGGCTGACCAACATCCTGACCCCCATGGGCCAGGCATGGTCGGACTCGAGCAATGTGCTGGTCATTTCCTCCGCGCTCGACAAGGTGGACAGCGCACAGGGCCGCGGCCGCCTGCATGAGATGATCGACCAGCGCGGTGCTGCAGGCTCCGTCACCAGCCTCCACATGCGGGCCTATACGCCGAAGGACGTGCGGGACGCGGTGGCCCGCGCCTTCGCCAATTTCGCCAGCCAGAGGCCGAGGCCCGCCTATCTCGAAATCCCCCTCGATCTCCTCAAGGAACCGGCGGGTGATGGCTGGGTGGCGCGCGGGCTCCCATTGCGGCCCTCGCCCTCCCGCGCCGAGTTGGAGAAGGCGATTGCGAAGCTCAACGGCGCCAGGCGGCCGGTCATCATCCTCGGCGGCGGCGCGCTTCATGCGGGTGCATCAGCGCTGAAGATTGCCGAAAGGCTGAAGGCCCCGATCATCACCACCACCGCCGGCAAGGGCGCCGTTCCGGCCGATCACCCGCTCTGCCTCGGCTATGTCATGGGCCGCGAGGGCGTGTGGGACATGCTGCGCCAGTCGGACGCCATTCTTTGCGCGGGATCCGAACTCTCGGAGACGGATTTCTGGAATGACAGCGTGGTCATAGAGCGGAACCTGATCCGCATCGACATCGACGCTTCCGTCATGAGCCGGCCGCACACTGCCGAAATCGCCATTCTGGGCGATGCCGCCGAGGCGCTTGCGATGATTGCCGGAGGTGTCACCGAACGGGCGGGAGAGGCCAGGGCCAGCTTTGACCTGGGCGAGCCCGATGCCCTGCGCGTCATGCTGGCGAAGGTTCTGGAGGTAATCCGCGCGGAGCTTCCGGCCGAGACGGTCATCTGCTCCGACATGACGCAGATCGCCTATGCTGCAAATGAGATCTTTCCCGTCTCGCAGCCACGCACCTGGTTGCACCCCGTGGGCTTCGGCACGCTGGGCTTCGCGCTGCCCGCGGGCATAGGCGCCAAGTTCGGCGTGGGAGAGACGCCCGTGGCTGTGCTCATCGGCGACTATGGGCTGCAGTACACGATCAATGAACTGGGGACCGCGGCGGAGCACAAGCTGCCGCTGGTCATCCTGATGTGGAACAATGATGCGCTGGGCCAGATCCGCGACGACATGGTGATGAAGGGCATTCAACCCAATGCGGTGACGCTACGTAATCCGGATTTCCAGGCGCTCGCCAGGGCCTATGGCGTGAATGCGGAGAAGCCCACGTCCCTCGCGGCACTGGCCCAGGCGATCCGCCGGGCACTCTCGGCTGACGGTCCGAGCCTGATCGAAATGACGCCGCGCATGGTGAGCGGCTAGAAAAGAGGAGCGGCCGGCGGGGTCGGAGGGTCCGCGCCGGCCGCATTCACGGCTTTGGGGGAAAGCCGTTACATCTTCGGCATAATCACCGCGTCGATGACATGGATGACGCCGTTATCGGCGGCAATGTCGGCCTGGACGACGGTTGCGCCGTCAACCTTCACGCCATTGGTGCCATCGACGGTGATCTCGCCACCCTGGACGGACTTGGCCATGGTCTTCTTGCCGGTGACGTCAGCGGCCATCACCTTGCCGGGGACGACATGGTAGGTGAGGATGGCGACCAGCTTGTCCTTGTTCTCGGGCTTCAGGAGGTCGTCAACCGTGCCGGCGGGCAGCTTGGCGAAGGCTTCATCAGTGGGTGCGAAGACTGTGAAGGGGCCCGGACCCTTCAGCGTGTCGACGAGGCCCGCGGCCTGAACGGCGGCCACGAGGGTCTTGAAGTTACCGGCGGCGACGGCGGTGTCGACGATATCGGCTTTGGCGGCGGTGGACGGGGCGGCGATGGCGACGACTGGTGCGAGAGCCCCAAGGAGGATTAAGGCGAGGAGCTTGGGAGCGAGGGAACGACTTTTCATAAGATGGGTGAGTTAGCTGAATTGAGGTTTTGAAAACCCGCGGCCGTCGGGAGCTTTCGGGGAGATACTATGTTTGGAGTGATGCGACGGATGCATGGCGCCGGAGGATAAGCATTGTGGGAGCGGCGGCTCGGCTTAGACTGCGGGTAACCCCTTAGTTACACCATGAATACTCCGCTATCCGCGCTCCTTGAGCGCAAAGGTCCCGCGCTGCACACAGTCGCGTCGTCTCTCACCATCGCCGAAACGGTTGCGGAAATGAACCGGCACCGCATCGGTTGCATCCTCGTCGTCGAGGGCGAAACACTTGTCGGGATCTTCACCGAGCGCGACGTGCTGCGTCGGGTCGTCGGCGAGGGCGTCGATCCGAAAACGAAACGTGTCGCCGAAGTCATGTCGGCCAACGTGATGACTGTTTCCCCCGACGCGACGGTGGAGCAGACGATGGTGATGTTTGCCGAGCGCCGTTGCCGGCATCTGCCGGTGCTCAGCGACGGGCGGCTGCGCGGGTTGATCTCGATCGGCGATATTTCGCGCTGGGTGGCGGACACCCACCGCGACGAAGCCGAGCACCTGAAGAGCTACATCGCGGGCGGGCTGTCCACCTAAGATCGGCCGAGGCGC
>JBEILC010000039.1:0-18163 GCA_040379425.1 Hyphomicrobiales bacterium | reverse complement strand
TGCATCCGGTTCCCACCGTGGCCGGAATTGGCAAAGGTGAACGAACATGCCTCGCGTTACGAAAACGCTGCTGATCAGCTTTTTCTAGAAACCAATTCAGCTGCGGCAGAAAAGTCCCAAAACGGACCGCACTGCCGGGAGGCGGTTTTCTAAGTCAATGATTTTGTGAGAGAATTTGGAGCGGGCGAGGCGAATCGAACGCCCGACCCTAACCTTGGCAAGGTTATGCTCTACCCCTGAGCTACGCCCGCTTCCATGGCCTGTCCATCACGTCCGGACGGCTTGCGGGCCTTATTGCCTAACTCGTTCTCAAATGCAAGAACAAGATCATCACGCGCCATGAGGAAGGGACATCAGGCCGCCATGCCAGCGACCCGCGAAGAACTGCTTGCCCGGCTGCAAAGCCTCGGAATTGAAACCACCACCCGCGACCACCCGCCCGTCTACACCGTCGAGGAGGCCCGCGCGTTGCGTGGCGAGATCCCGGGTGGGCACTGCAAGAACCTGTTCCTGAAGGACGACAAGGGCAATCTGTGGCTGATCGTCTGCCTCGAGGAAGCGGAGATCGACCTGAAGGCAGCCCCCGCCAGGATCGGCTCGCGCCGCCTTTCCTTTGGCCGGGCGGAGCTCCTGCGGGAGGTGCTGGGTGTGGAGCCGGGCTCGGTGACACCCTTCGGTCTCATCAACGATACCGAAAAGCGCGTCAACGTTGTGCTGGATGCCGGTATGATGGCGCATGAGCTCCTGAACTACCACCCGCTCGAGAATACGGCGACAACAACCATCCGCGCGGCTGACCTCGCTGCCTTCATCCGCTCCTGCGGGCACGAGCCGCGGATCATGGCGGTGGCTTGAGGCCCGGCAATTGACCAGTGACATTGAAATGGCGCCTCAATCGGTCCATTTAGGGTGAAGGAAAAGGTGTGAGGGCATTTGCATGAGCATGGCTTTTGGTGGACAGAACCCAGGAACGGTGGCGGGCAACGCGGCCGGCGATCTCGTAAAGGACTCGAACACCCAGAATTTCGTGCGTGACGTGATCGAGGCCTCGCGCCAGGTTCCGGTGATCGTGGATTTCTGGGCGCCCTGGTGCGGCCCCTGCAAGCAACTGGGTCCGGCGCTGGAAAAAGTCGTGCGCCAGGCCAATGGCAAGGTCCGCATGGTGAAGATCAACGTGGACGAGAACCAGCAGCTGGCCGCCCAGATGCGCATCCAGTCGATCCCCGCGGTCTATGCCTTCGTCAACGGCCAGCCGGTCGATGGCTTCATGGGCGCCCTTTCCGAGGGTCAGATCAAGCAATTCGTCGACCGTCTGGGCGGGCAGGGCGGCATGGCGGAGGAGATCGAGGCGGCGGTGGCCGAGGGGCGTGCCGCCTTCGAGCAGCAGGACTATCAGACTGCGGCACAGATCTTCGCCCAGGTACTGCAGGTCGACCGGGAACATGCTGGCGCCATGGCCGGCCTCGCGCGCTGCCAGACCGCAGTGGGCGATCTCGACAACGCGCAGGCAACACTCGCCCTCGTGCCGCCTGCCAAGTCGAACGACCCCGAGGTGCTGAGCGCCAGGGCGGCGCTCGACATGGCGCTGAACCCGGTCGACGTCTCCGAGATGGGAACCCTCAAGGCCCAGATCGAGAAGAACCCGGACGACTTCCAGGCCCGGCTCGATCTTGCGGTGCTGCTGAACGGTGCAGGCCAGCGCGACCAGGCGACCGATCAGCTGATCTACGTCATCCGCAAGATGAGGAGTTGGAACGATGAGGCGGCGAGAAAGCAGCTGGTGAAGTTCTTCGAGGCCTGGGGCCCGAAGGACGAGTTCACCATCGCGGGCCGCCGCAAACTGTCTTCCGTCCTCTTCTCCTGAGCAGCGAGGCCGCCGATGGGATTCTTCGACCGCTACCGCAAGCCTGATGACCTGCCGCAGAACACTCCGGTGTTCCCGCTGTCGGGAGCGCTTCTGCTCCCGGGCGCGGAGCTGCCGCTCAATATCTTCGAGCCGCGCTATCTCACGATGGTCGATCATGCGATCTCGGGTAACCGGCTGATCGGCATCATCCAGCCGGCTGGCGGCCAGGAGTCCCACCCCGTACCGCAGTTGATGAAGGTGGGCTGCGTGGGCCGTATCATTTCCTATGCGGAAAGCTCCGATGACCGCATGCTCATCACGCTTTCCGGCATCTGCCGCTTCCAGCTCGTGAGCGAGCTGGAGGTTCTGACGCCCTACCGGCAGGTCATGGCCAATTACCACCCCTACGCCATCGACCTCGCCAGCGATGGCGGCGGCGCCAGCGACGTCGACAGGCCCGCCTTGCTCAAGGCCTTCCGTGATTATCTTTCCGCAAACAACATGAAGGCCAACTGGGCCGAGGTCGATCACGCACCGACCGACATTCTGGTCAATACGCTGTCCCTTCTCGCCCCCTATGACCCGCAGGAGAAGCAGGCGCTGCTTGAGGCGCCCGACCTCAAGACCAGAGCCGAGGTTCTGGTGGCGCTGACCGAGGTGGCCTTGAGCAAGATGGCCCCCGGCGGCAAGCCACGGCTGCAATAGAACGTGCCGATGAGCGAAATCCGCACCGATCCGCGCCTGCTTGAGCTTCTCGTCTGCCCGGTCACCAAAACGCGGCTCCAATATGATGCCGCCCGCCAGGAATTGATCTCGAAGGCCGCGGGTCTTGCCTACCCGATCCGTGACGGCATCCCCATCATGTTGCCGGACGAGGCGCGCGAGATTGGCCGTGAGTGAGCCCTGGCCCGTCGAACTCCGCCGCATCGAAGGCGGAAGCCTGCTCCGTATTGCCTTCGACAGTGGCGAAACACTGGAACTCCCGGCCGAATATCTGCGCGTCGAAAGTCCGAGTGCAGAGGTCAAGGGCCATGGGCCGGGCCAGGAGCAGCTCGTCTGGGGAAAGCGCAACGTGAAGATCAAGGCGCTGGAGCCCGTCGGCACCTATGCCGTACGCATCATCTTCGATGACGGCCACAGCACGGGGCTCTTCACCTGGCCCTATCTCCTGAAGCTCGGGCGCGAGCGCGGCGAGATCTGGGAGGCCTATCTCGGCAAGCTCTCGCAAGCGGGCTTGAGCCGCGGCTAGACCTTCTCGCCGCGCAGCAGCCGGGGCAGGTCGCCCGAGATGCCCGCCGCTTCCGTCACGAACATGGACTTGAGGCCGGAGAGCCTGTTCACCGCCATCAGCCCTGCCCGCCTCAGCAATGTCAGCACCGGGTTGGTATTGGCGAACAGCCGGTTCATGCCATCCATCGCGGCCGCAGTTGCGACCGTGTCGAAGCGCCGCCACTGCGTATAGCGCTCGAGTACGCTCCCGCTTCCGATGTCGAGGCCCAGTGCTGCGGCATCGTGGATGCAGTCGGCGAGTGCTGCGACATCGCGCAGGCCGAGGTTGAAGCCCAGCCCCGCAAGCGGGTGCAGGACATGGGCGGCATCGCCCACCAGCGCCAGCCTGCTCGCCGAGAATGTTTCGGCCACATAGAGTGACAGCGGATAGCCGTGCCGGCCCGAAATCAGCCTCACCGCCCCGAGGTGAGTGCCAAACCTGAGCCTCAGTTCGTCCTCGAAGGCATTGATGGGGAGCGCCAGCATGCGCTGGGCCTCCTCCTTGCGTTCCGACCACACGAGTGATGAGCGGTTGCCGGGAAGCGGCAGGATGGCGAAGGGCCCCGATGGCGTGAAGTGCTCCTCCGCCCGCCCGTGATGCGGCAATTCATGTTCGACAGTGGCAACCAGCCCCATCTGGTCATAGGGCCAGCCGACGAGCTTGATGCCGGCGGCCTCCCGCGCGGGCGAGTTGCGGCCGTCGGCCGCGACGATCAGGGCGGCCTTCAGCACCGTACCGTCCGCCAGCGTCACCGCCGCAAGGCCCGGACCGAAATGATAGTGCTCGACCGCCTGGCCGACATGGAAGCGGATGTGCGGGGATTGCCGCGCCTCCGCCAGCATGGCGGCATAAAGATGCCGGTTCTCGATCATGTGGGAGGAGGGGCCGCCGCGCATGTCGTCTGGCCCGAATTGCAGCAGCACCGGGCGCGCTGCACCCGGCGTGGCACTGTCCGTGACGATAATGTCCGCCATGGGCTGCGCCTCATGGGCCACGGCCTGCCATACGCCCAGCGCCTCGAACATGCGACGGGCGGCGGCGGTGATGGCGGAGGCGCGGCCATCGAAGCTGTTTGAGGCGAAGCCTTTGGGGTCCTTGAGGTCGACCAACGACACTTTCAGCGGGCGCTTCACATGCCGCCCGCCAAGGGCCAGCGCAGCCGCCAGTCCATTGAGGGCTGCACCGATGACGATGATGTCCTGAGCCTGTGTCATCTCCGTCTTTTCGTCTGTTCTGGGCCAAAAACACAGGCGGTCTGGAGTCGCGGGGCACGTCAGATTAAAAAATAGGCATTCATGTTTTTCCGCACAGTTTTCCGTCAGAAAGCAATTCCGACCAGATGGCAATCAAGGGTTACAGCGCGTGATTTCAATAACTTACCGCGCTTTCTGAACTGGCATACTTCTTGTTTTGTCCGCAGCAGAACAACATGAGGTAGGGGATGAAGTTCATCATCGCAGTTATCAAGCCGTTCAAGCTCGAAGAGGTCCGGGAGGCGCTGGGCGCCCTGGGCGTTCAGGGCATCACCGTCACCGAGGTCAAGGGCCATGGCCGCCAGCGCGGCCATACGGAGTTCTACCGCGGTGCTGAATACACCGTGAGTTTCGTGCCGAAGGTCAAGCTCGAACTGGCGGTGGACGAGAGCCTTGCGGACAAGGTGGTCGAAACAATCCAGCTCGCCGGTCAGACCGGCCAGATCGGCGATGGCAAGATCTTTGTCCTGCCGCTCGATCAGGCGGTGCGCATCCGCACCGGCGAAACCGGCGCTCTCGCGCTCTAACCGACCGACAAGAAGGGAAACAACAATGCGTCTGACTACTCTCCTTGCGCGGGCTGCCTTTGCCGTCCCGGCGGTACTTGCCGCCGCCGCGCTGCTCGCGACCGCGGCCGAAGCCGCCGCCACGGTCAACAAGGGCGACACCACCTGGATGCTGACCGCCACCTCTTTCGTGGTGCTGATGACCATTCCGGGCCTCGCCCTGTTCTATGGCGGCCTCGTGCGCTCCAAGAATGTGCTGTCGGTCCTCATGCAGGTGACGATCATCTTCTCGATCATCTCGATCCTGTGGGTGATCTACGGCTACTCGCTGGCCTTCACCGGCAACCCCAGTGCGGCACTCAACCCCTTCATCGGCAGCTTCTCCAAGCTGTTCCTCGCGGGCGTGACACCGGCTTCCGAAATCGGCACCTTCTCGAAGGAAACCAACATCCCGGAACTGGCCTTCGTCGTCTTCCAGATGACTTTCGCCTGCATCACGCCGGCCCTCATCGTCGGCGCCTTCGCCGAGCGCATGAAGTTCTCGGCCGTTGTGCTGTTCATGGTCCTGTGGTTCACCTTCGCCTACCTTCCCATGGCGCACATGGTGTGGTTCTGGGCGGGTCCGGACGCCTACACGCTTTCGGCCGACAATCTCGCACTTGTCTCCTCGATCGTGGGTGAGGAAAAGGCCCAGCAGCTCATTGCAGCGCTCGCCGCCGCAACCACGGAGGAAGCCAAGGCCGCGGTTCTGGGCGAATATGCGACGCTCGTGAACGCCACCAACGGCTATCTCTTCCAGCTCGGCGCCATCGACTTCGCTGGCGGCACCGTGGTGCACATCAACGCCGGTGTTGCGGGCCTCATCTGCGCCATCGTGCTCGGCAAGCGCGCCGGACTCGGCAAGGAACTGATGGCGCCTCACAACCTCACCTTCGTGCTCACCGGCACGGGCCTTCTCCTCTTCGGTTGGTTCGGCTTCAACGCCGGCTCCAGCCTGGAATCGAACGGCCTCACCGCGCTAGTGATCCTCAACACGATCGTCGCGGCGGGTGCGGCAGCCCTCGCCTGGGTCGTGGGCGAGTGGATGTTCCGCGGCCATCCGAGCCTGCTCGGCGCGGCCTCGGGCCTGGTGGCGGGTCTCGTCGCCATCACGCCTGCCTGCGGCTGGGTTGGCCCCGGCGGCGCGATTGTCATCGGCCTTCTCGCAGGCATCATCTGCCTCTGGGCGGTGATCGGCCTCAAGAACAGGCTGGGCTATGACGACTCGCTCGACGTGTTCGGCATCCACGGCATCGGCGGCATCGTCGGCGCCATCCTGACGGGCATCTTCGTCAACCCGGCCTTGGGCGGGATGGGCGTGGTGGACTATCTCGCGGCGGATAATTCCGTGGGTGCGGTCCCCTATTCCTTCAGCGCGCAGATGTATGCACAGGTCATGGCGGTGATCATCGCCGTGGTGTGGACAGCCGTCGTCTCCTACGTCGCCCTGATGATCTGCAAGGCAACCGTGGGCCTGCGCGTCAAGGAGCAGGAAGAGCGCGAGGGCCTCGATCTCGCGGATCATGGCGAGCGCGCTTATAACTGACGCCGCTCGGCAAAGGACCAGACGTTCAGCCGGCGGGGCATTGCCCCGCCGGTTTTCGTTTTGGGCGTCTAAACCCGGCCTTAACCACGGGGCCGCCAGAATGGCCTTAACGATTTGTTATGCCGGCCCAGGAGCGCCGGCGGAGGTTCGTGATGGCGTATCAACCGACCTATGAGACAGACGACAGCGCCGTACCGGCGGCGGTGCGCATCTTCTTAATGCGCCGCCTGTCGGAGTGCGCGGGAATCCTGCTCATGGTCGCGCTCATCGCCACCGGCCTGTCGCTAGCCTCCTGGTCGGTCGATGATCCCTCCCTCAACCACGCGCTGGATGGCGTGGCACGCAATTGGCTTGGTTATCCCGGCGCGGTGATCGCCGATGAGCTGATGCAGTTCTTCGGTCTCGGTGTTCTCGTTGCTCTCGCCATCCCGGTGCGCTGGGCGGTGGGCTTCATCGCGCATGAAGGCTTCGCCCGGCCGCTGTCACGCGTGGTCTCCTGGCTTGCTGCAACCCTCGCGGCGAGTGCGGCACTCTCGGCCCTTCCTGCACTCTCCGGCTGGTCGCTGGTCTCGGGGCTGGGCGGCAACGCGGGCGACGTGCTGCTGAGCCTCGTGATGATGGTCCTGGGCCTTGCCCTTTCGGCTTGGGCCGCCAAGCTGGTGGCAGGCCTGGTGATGGCTTCGGCGTTTCTCATGCTCACCTTCCGTGCGCTTGGGCTCAGCAAGGCGCAGGCGGTGGACAGTGCCGCTGCTGCACCCCGCCTTGGCCGCCGCATCGGGCAGGCCGCGCTGTCGGGCCTGCGCGCTGCGGGCGGCCTTGGGGCCGGTCTCTGGTCGCGTTGGCGCGAACTCCGCCGGGCGGAAGCTGAATTCCAGGAGGACTCCGGCGAGGATGACATTATCCGCCGCCTCGCTCCGCAGCATGACGGCGGACGCCGCAGCGCCGGCCCTGCGGGCTCACGCCGCATCGAACCGGTCTTCTCGCCCGGTCCGCGGCGCGCCGCTCCGCCTGTCATGGATGAGGCGGGAGAGGGTTTGGATGAAGAGAGCGAGCAGGTCTTCGAGGACGAAGAGGCTGGCGAAGAGGAAATCGAAGCCCCGCCGCCCCGCGTCGCGCGCGTCAACAAGCCGCTGAAGCAGGGAAAGCGCCTGCGCAGGGACATGCAGCCGGGCTTCTCCTTCGCCGCCGCCGATGAATATGAGATGCCGCCACTGACACTCCTCGCGGAGCCCAAGCGCATCGGCAAGCCCGCCGAGCTTTCGGATGAGGCGCTGGAGCAGAACGCCCGCATGCTGGAAGGCGTGCTTGATGATTTCAGCGTCAAGGGCCAGATCCTCAAGGTGCGCCCAGGCCCGGTCGTGACACTCTACGAACTGGAGCCCGCGCCCGGCATCAAGTCCTCGCGCGTCATCAGCCTCGCCGATGACATCGCGCGCTCGATGAGCGCCATCTCGGCCCGCGTTGCCGTCGTGCAAGGCCGCAATGCCATCGGCATCGAATTGCCGAACGCCAAGCGCGAGACCGTCTATCTCCGTGAGATGCTGGGCTCCGAGGCCTTCGAGAAGTCGAGCCTCAACCTTGCAATCGCGCTTGGCAAGAACATCGGCGGCGAGCCGGTCTTCGCCGATCTCGCCCGCATGCCGCATCTCCTCATCGCGGGCACCACGGGCTCGGGCAAGTCGGTGGGCATCAACACCATGATCTTGTCGCTGCTCTACCGCCTGCCGCCGGAGCGCTGCAAGCTCATCATGATCGATCCGAAGATGCTGGAATTGTCCGTGTACGAAGGAATTCCGCATCTCCTCGCCCCCGTCGTCACCGATCCGCGCAAGGCCGTGGTGGCACTGAAGTGGGCGGTGCGCGAAATGGAGGAGCGCTACCGCAAGATGTCGAAGGTCGGCGTGCGCAACATCGATGGCTACAACGCGCGCATGAAGCAGGCGGCCGCCAAGGGCGAGCAGATCTCCCGCACGGTGCAGACCGGCTTCGATCCCGAATCGGGCGAACCCGTGTTCGAGAAGGAGAGCATGGACCTCGCCCCCATGCCCTACATTGTCGTCATCATTGACGAGATGGCCGATCTCATGATGGTCGCCGGCAAGGACATCGAAGGTGCTGTCCAGCGCCTCGCGCAGATGGCCCGCGCGGCGGGCATTCATGTCGTCATGGCCACCCAGCGCCCGTCGGTCGACGTCATCACCGGCACGATCAAGGCCAATTTCCCGACCCGCATCTCCTTCCAGGTCACCTCCAAGATCGACAGCCGCACCATTCTGGGCGAGCAGGGCGCCGAACAGCTCCTCGGACAGGGCGACATGCTGTTCATGGCCGGCGGCGGGCGGATCTCGCGCCTCCATGCGCCCTTCGTGTCGGACGGCGAGGTCGAGAAGATCGTGAATCATCTCAAGGCGCAGGGCGCGCCCGAATATGTCGAGGCCGTCACCGAGGAGCCCGAGGAGGGCGAATACGGCGAGCCGGGCGCCATGGGTGGCGAAGGCGGGGGATCGGGCGATGATCTCTATGACCAGGCCGTCGCCGTCGTGCTGCGCGACAAGAAGGTCTCGACCTCCTATGTCCAGCGCCGCCTGCAGATCGGCTACAACAAGGCCGCGAGCCTCATCGAGCGAATGGAAAGGGAGGGCGTGATCTCGGTCGCCAACGCCACCGGCAAGCGGGAAATCCTGGTGCCGGGCGACAGCGCCCGGGTTTAGGTCGCGTCCGTGCCATCTGCCTCAAAATCGGCCCGTTCTTGCGGATAAACCTGCCTTGACATACAAGCCCGGGGCGCGACCCCGATTCCGGAAAGAACAGGATGACCATTTACTTGCCGTTTTCTCGCCGTGCCTTCCTGGGGCTTGCTCTCACGGCCCTCGCCGTCCTGACATCCGCTCCGGCCAAGGCCTCCCTGTCGCTTAGCCCCGAGCAGCAGGAAGCGATCAATAGCATTTCGGAATTTCTCAACAGTTTCAAGACGATGCAGGGCGAGTTCACACAAGTGAGCCCCAAGGGCAACCTGTCGCGGGGGGTGTTCTACATTTCCAAGCCGGGCAAGATGCGCTTTGAATATGCGCCACCCAACCCCTTCCTCATCGTGTCCGACGGCAAATGGCTGACCGTCAAGAACGTCAAGAAGGAGAAGGGTGACCAGTTCCCCTTGTCGCAGACCCCGCTCCGCCTGGTGCTGGCCAATGAGATCGACATCCTGAAGGAAACCGAGGTTCTCGATTTCCAGAGCCAGGACGGTATCCTCTCGGTGACACTTGAGGACAAGAAGAACACGCTGGGCTCCGGCCAGCTTATCCTCGTCTTCGACCAGACGCGCAATGCGCTCCAGCAGTGGGTGGTCATTGACGGCAAGGGCCGCCGCACCACCGTGACGCTCGAGAACGTCGTGGCCGGTGTCGAGGCGGACCCGAAGCTCTTCGTCGTCAAGATAAACCGCAAGACCAAGGGCGATCCCTGACGCGGCCTTGCAAGGCCCTGGGGCTTGCGGCTAAGCCTCGCCCATGAGCCTCTCTGTCGTCACCTGGAACATCAACTCGGTCCGCCTCAGGATCGGCCTTGTCACGAAGCTTCTGGACCATTGGAAGCCGGACGTTCTCTGCCTGCAGGAGACGAAGTGCCCCCAGGGCCAGTTCCCCTCGGGTCCCATCCGCGACATGGGCTATGAGCACATCGCGGAATTCGGCCAGAAGGGCTACCACGGCGTGGCCATCGTCTCGCGCAAGCCGTTCCTTTCGCAATCGGTGAAGCCCTTCTGCAGCAAGGACGACTGCCGCCACATCTCGGTGACGATTGCCGGAAAGCAGAAGCCGGTCACCATCCATAATCTCTATGTGCCGGCGGGCGGCGACGAGCCGGACCCAAAAATCAACGAAAAATTCGCCCACAAGCTCCAGTTCATTGATGAACTCGAGGCGTGGTTCGGCAAGGACTGCGTGCCGAAGGGCCACGAATCGATTGTCGTCGGCGATCTCAACATCGCGCCGCTGGAGCATGACGTGTGGTCCCACAAGGACCTCTTGAAGGTGGTGAGCCACACGCCCATCGAAACCGAAGGCCTGCTGCGCATCCAGAGAAAGGGCAACTGGGTCGATCTCATGCGCCAGCACGTGCCGGCGGAGAAGAAGCTCTACACCTGGTGGAGCTACCGCGCGCGCGACTGGGAACGGAGCGACCGCGGCCGCAGGCTGGACCACATCTGGTCGACGCCCGGCCTTGCGCCGCATTGCAAGGCCATCGAGGTGTTGAAGGAAGCGCGCAGCTGGCAGCAGCCGTCGGACCACGTCCCGGTCATCGCCCGCTTCGCCCTATAGGCTGCGGAACGAGCGCGCCTTCTGGAGAAGCTGGCGCGCCTCGCCAAGCTCGCCGACCGCAAGCTCGAGTTTCTCGGTCAGCATGCGCAGCACCGCAGTTCCGAACTCAGGAAACTCGCGCGCCACGCGTATGAAGAGCTCGCGGTCGATGCGCGCCGTGGAGACGGTGCCGATGGCCGTCACGGTGATCGAACAGGGATTGGCGCCGATCATCGCCACTTCGCCAAGGAACGCGCCGGGCCCCACCTGCCCGAGCGAACCGTTCTCCGCCGTCAAAATCTCGACCGATCCGTTGAGGATGAGAAAGGCGGCAGTGCCGGTCTCGCCTTGGACCATCAGCGTCATTCCGGACTGGAAGCTTTCGCGGATGGCGGAGAAGGACAGCAGTTGCAGGTGCGCAGGTTCGCATTCCGAAAAGATCGGAATCTTGCGTATCGTCTCGACATCGGCACGAACGCTCATTCAGAGCCGCCCCCACTTCACCTGATTGTCCTTATCACGCCCCCGCGAAGACCGCCAAGCTCAGGGAACGAGCTTGTAGCCGCCGCCCTCGGTCACCAGGATTTCGGCATGCGACGGGTCGCGCTCGATCTTCTGGCGCAGGCGGTAGACATGGGTTTCCAGCGTGTGGGTGGTCACCCCGGCATTATAGCCCCAGACGTCCTGCAGCAGCACATCCCGGCTCACGATCTGCTCGCCCGAGCGCAGCAGGAACTTGATGATGGCAGTCTCCTTCTCGGTCAGCCGGACCTTGCGGTTATCCTCCCTGACCAGCATCTTGGCGGATGGCTTGAAGGTATAGGGGCCCACCTTGAACACCGCGTCCTCGCTGTGCTCATGCTGGCGCAGATGCGCCCTTATGCGCGCCAGCAGCACGGCGAAGCGGAAGGGCTTCGTCACATAGTCATTGGCGCCCGAATCGAGGCCAAGGATGGTGTCGGACTCGGAGGTCTGCGCCGTCAGCATGATGACGGGTCCCTTGTAGCCGCCCCGCCGCATCAGCTTGCAGGCTTCCCGCCCGTCCATGTCGGGCAGGTTCACGTCGAGAATAACGAGATCGGCATGCTCTGCCTTCACCGCCTTGATGCCCGCCGCCGCGGTCGCGGCCTCGGTCACGTGGAACTCCTCATGCAGTGAAAACTGTTCCTTGAGCGAATCGCGCAGCAGGCCGTCGTCGTCGATGATGATGATCTTCTTCGTGCTCATCGTAATCCCTCAATGCCCGAAGTGCTTGAAATCACTTGGTCCATCTACGGCGGAATGTTAGGCTGTTGCGTGCTCTTTTCAAGATCAAACAGCAACACACGCCTGCGTGACCAGACCCATCGCAACCCTCCGCGTCCTGAGCTTGAGCGCCCGGAAAACCACCGGACTCCTGCAGCTGGGCGAGCTCCGCTTTCCCTGTTCGCTTGGCCGGTCGGGCACATCCTTCCTGAAGCGCGAGGGTGACGGGGCAAGCCCAAAGGGCGCCTTCCGGCTCCGGCGGCTGTTCTACCGGGCCGATCGCATGATGCCGCCGCGGACGGGGCTCAAGCGCCTTGTCCTCCATGCCCATCATGGCTGGTGCGAAACCGTCGGCGACCGCAACTACAACCGCATGGTCCCCATCCCCTATGCCACGGCGCATGAGACGATGAAGCGGCAAGACAACCTCTATGACATCGTCATCGAGACATCGCACAATGAGCGGCCGAGGGTTCAGGGCCATGGCAGCGCGGTGTTCTTCCACCTCCGGCGGCCCGATGGCGGGCCAACGGCGGGCTGCATCGGCGTATCTCTGCGTGACATGCGCATCATCCTGCAGCATGTGGGCCCGAAGGCGCGGCTTGTGATCTAGCCGCGCGTGCCGAAGATGGCGGAGCCCACCCGCACATGGGTGGCGCCGCAGGCCACGGCCTGCACGTAGTCCCCGCTCATGCCCATGGAGAGCTGCGAAATCCCGTTCCGGCGGGCGATCTCCGCCAGCATGTCGAAATGCGGCTTCGGATCCTCTTCCGCCGGCGGAATGCACATGAGGCCAGAGATTTCCAGCCCATGGACGTCCCGGCACGCCGCCAGGAAGGCATCCGCCGCATCGGGGTCGATCCCGGCCTTCTGCGGTTCGCGGCCCGTGTTCACCTGCACGAAGAGCTTCAGCGCCTTCGCCTGCTTGCGCATCTCCTTGGCCAGAGCCTCGGCGATCTTCGGGCGGTCGACCGTATGGATGGCATCGAAGAGCTGCACCGCCTCGGCCGCCTTGTTGGACTGGAGGGGACCGATCAGGTGCAGCTCGATGTCCGGCCAGCGCATCCGGAGGGCCGGCCATTTGCCCTTGGCTTCCTGCACCCGGTTCTCGCCGAACACCCGCTGGCCGGCCTCGATCACGGGCACGATCTCATGCCCCTCGAAAGTCTTCGAGACGGCAATCAGCGTGACGGTCTCAGGCGCGCGCCCGGCTGCCTGGGCCGCTGCGGTGACGCCGTTCAGAACCCGTTTCAGACCCTCGTGTACCATTCGTCAAACTCCTGCAGGGACCGAGGTTTAGGCCGAGCTTGCAGGCCATTTCAAGGACTGGTACCAGCACGGCTGGACATCTCCCCGATTCCACAGGATCAGAGCCTTGAGCACCGAACGTTACAACCCGCGGGAAGCCGAGCCGCGCTGGCAGAAGCACTGGAGCGACAACAAGAGCTTCGAGGCCCGCGAGGACGCCTCCCGGCCCAAATACTACGTGCTCGAGATGTTCCCCTACCCGTCAGGCCGCATCCACATGGGCCATGTGCGGAACTATACGATGGGCGACGTCATCGCCCGGTTCCGCCGGGCGCTGGGCTACAACGTGCTCCACCCCATGGGCTGGGACGCCTTCGGCATGCCGGCGGAAAATGCCGCCATCGACCGCGGCGTCCACCCCAAGTCCTGGACCTATGACAACATCGCCACCATGAAGCGCCAGCTGCAGTCCATGGGGCTCGCACTGGACTGGAGCCGCGAGATCGCCACCTGCGATCCCTCCTATTACCGCCATGAACAGGCGATGTTCATCGACTTCATGAAGGCGGGCCTTGTCGAGCGCAAGGTCTCGCTGGTGAACTGGGATCCGGTGGACCACACGGTTCTCGCCAATGAGCAGGTGATCGACGGGCGCGGCTGGCGCTCCGGCGCACTGGTCGAGAAGCGCGAGCTGGCGCAATGGTTCCTCAAGATCACCGCCTATTCGGATGAGCTGCTCTCCGCCCTCGACGGCCTGTCGAAGTGGCCGGAAAAAGTGCGGCTGATGCAGAAGAACTGGATCGGCCGTTCGGAAGGCATGCGCTTCTCCTTCGCGCTCGAGGATGAGAAGGGCAATGCGCTGGACGAGCGCCTGACCGTCTACACCACGCGCCATGACACGATCTTCGGCGCCAGCTTCTGCGCCATCTCGGCGGATCATGATCTGGCCAAGCGTCTCTCGGAGACAGACCAGGGCCTTGCTGCTTTCCGCCGCGAGGTCGCAGCGCTCGGCACCTCGGAAGAAACCATCGAACGCGCCGAGAAGAAGGGTCATGCGCTGGGCCTCTATGCCTGCCACCCCTTCCGCCCCGGCGTGAGGCTTCCGGTCTATGCCGCGAATTTCGTGCTTATGGGCTATGGCGAAGGCGCCATCTTCGGCTGCCCCGCGCATGACCAGCGCGACCTCGACTTCGCGCGGAAATACGGCCTCCCCGTGCTGCCCGTCGTGGCGCCCAAGGGCACCGATCCCGCGAGCTTCGCGGTCGGCAGCGAGGCTTTCGTCGAGAAGGAGGGCGACAACACCGTCCTCATCAACTCGGACTTCCTCGATGGCATGAGCGTGCCGGACGCCAAGCAAGAGATCGCCGCGCGCATGGAGAAAATGGGCATTGGTGAGCGCAAGGTGAATTTCCGCCTGCGTGACTGGGGCGTGTCACGCCAGCGCTACTGGGGCTGCCCGATCCCGGTCATCCACTGCGCCTCATGCGGCATCGTTCCCGTGCCGAAGGTCCAGCTCCCCGTGACACTTCCCGAGGATGTCACCTTCGACAAGCCCGGCAACCCGCTGGAGCATCATCCCACCTGGAAGAATGTTGCCTGCCCATCCTGCGGCAAGCCCGCCCGCCGCGAGACGGACACCTTCGACACCTTCATCGACTCGTCCTGGTACTATGCCCGCTTCTGCTCGCCCCACGCCGATGTGCCGGTGAGCCCGGAGGCCGCGCAGTACTGGATGGGCGTCGACCAGTATATCGGCGGCGTCGAACACGCGATCCTGCATCTCCTCTATTCCCGTTTCTATGCCCGCGCCATGACGGCCACCGGCCATCTCGCCATCAAGGAGCCGTTCGAAAGCCTGTTCACGCAGGGCATGGTCATCCACGAAACCTTCCGTACACTGAATGGTGAATGGGTGTTCCCCGCGGACGCCGTGAACCAGGACGGCAAGTGGGTGCATGCCAAGACGGCTGAGCCTCTCGAGGTGGGCGGCGTCGAGAAGATGTCGAAGTCGAAGAAGAACGTTGTCGACCCGGATGACATCATCGCCCGCTACGGGGCGGATACGGCGCGCTGGTTCATGCTCTCCGACACGCCGCCCGAGCGTGACATCGAATGGACGGAAGCAGGTGCCGAAGGTGCATGGCGCTTCACCCAGCGTATCTGGCGCCTCGTCAATGATGCCGCGCACTTCGCCGGCGGCAGCGATGCGGCTGCCTCGCTTGAACTCCGCCGCGCCGCGCACAAGGCGCTTCAGGCCGTCACAGAGGATCTCTCCGCACTGCGCTTCAACCGCGCCATCGCCCGGATCTACGAACTCGCCAATGCACTGGGAACGGCCCTTGCCGCGGGCAAAGCGGAGGCCGTGGCGGTGAAGGAAGCGGCCGAATTCCTCGTCCTGATGTCGGCTCCCATGATGCCCCATCTCGCCGAGGAAAGCTGGCAGTCCATGGGCAAGCCGGGTCATGTGGTGGACACGCCCTGGCCAAAGGCCGATCCGGCGCTCCTCGCCGATGACCAGCTGACAATCGCCGTCCAGGTCAACGGCAAGCGCCGGGACGAGGTCACGGTGCCGAAAGATCTGGATCCGAAGCAGGTCGAAGCCCTTGTCCTGAAACTTCAATCGGTTGCAAAGGCGCTGGAGGGGCGGCCCGTGAAAAAAGTGATTGTGGTGCCCGGCCGGATCGCCAATATTGTCGGCTGATGCGCAGGGTCCCCGCCAGTCTTCTCCTTGTTGCGGCACTGGTTCTCGCCGGTTGTAGCTACCGTCCGCTGTACGGCACCACGTCGGAGACGGCGGGTGTTGCCGCGACCCTGACCTCGGTCACCATTCCGGAGGCGGAAGACCGGGTGGGGCAGCTCATCCGCAATGATCTCATATCCTCCATGCGGGCCGGGAAGGGCGAGGATAAGTATTCGCTGATCCTGAAACCCGTGGTGAAGAACAGTGGCCAGATCCAGAGGCCGCAGCCCAGCACCACCCGCGAGGCCATCACCCTCTCGGTCAGCTATGAGCTCGTGGAGCGGGCGAGCGGCAACATCGTCCACAGCGGCAAGACCTTTTCGCAGGCGAGCTATGACGTGATCAGCCAGCCCTTCGCGGATCTTCAGGCCGAGACCAACGCCACCGAACGCGCCGTCCATGAGGTGAGCGCCGACATCCGCACCAGGCTCGCTGCCTACTTCGCGTCCCAGCAACAGAACCTGTGATGCTGCAATGACGGCCATCAAGCCGGCCGGACTCGACTCTTTCCTGCGCAAGCCCGATCCCGCCATCGGCGCGGTCCTGATCTATGGCGAGGAACCGGATGCCGTGAGGGACCTGGCGGCGCGCGCGGTGAAGAAACTCACCGGCTCCCTCGATGATCCCTTCAGCGTGATGGTGCTTGGCGAGCAGGATCTCGCCGCCGATCCGGCACGGCTCGCGGACGAGGTTCAGTCCATCTCCATGTTCGGCGGCCAGAAGGCGGTTTGGGTCAAGGGTGCTGGCGAGGGCTTCCTCAAGGCCGTCTTGCCGCTGCTCGCAGGCGATGCAAGCGGCAACCTCGTGGTGGCCGAGGCTGGCGCGCTCTCCAAGTCCTCGCAACTCCGCGCCCTGTTCGAGAAGAGCCCGCATGCGCTGGCGGTGCCGCTCTATGAGGCGGAGGCGGGCGAGATCGCGCAGATGGTGGAACAGATCCTGGCGCGCGACGATCTCCGCATCGGCAGTGATGCACTGGCCCGCTTCATGGCGCTGTCCGGCACGGCGCGCGGGCTGGTGCGGCGCGAGGCGGAAAAGCTGGCGCTCTACTGCCTTGGCTCCGAGCGGGTGAGCATCGAGGATGTCGAGGCCGTCTGCGGAAATGACACTGGTGCCTCCCCCGATGAACTGGCTGACAGCGTGTTCAGCGGCGATGTGGAGGAATCCGACCGGCTGTTCCATGACCTCGTTCGCGCCGGGCAGGATGCTGGGCGCCTTCTGGGTGCTGTGCATGAGCGGTCGCTGCGGCTACAGGACTTCCGCCTCGCCATCGACCGTGGCGCCCAGGCGGAGCAGGTGTTGAAACAGGCGCGCCCGCCGGTCTTCTTCAAGCGGCAAAAGGTGATCCAGCCGCAACTCCGTGTGTGGGGCCTCTCGGATCTGGTCCAGGCCAGCGGCACGCTGGGTGCTGCCGTTCTCGCCGCGCGCAGCAATGCCGGAATGGCCGAGGCCATTGCCGGCCGCTGCCTGCTGTCGCTCGCCCGCAAGGCGCGCGCCCTTCGCCAGGACAGGTAAAGGCCTTTTCCATCGCTGGCGCGGGACTCATGCCTGGCGCAAGAAATGACGGTCAGAGTGCCGCTCGCATGCGCGAGCGATTTTCGGACACCCTCACCAATGTGCTCTCGGTGGCGCTGGCCGCCAGCGTCATCGCCTTCGCCGCCTACAAGGTGATCAAGCTGAACGGCATAGAGGATCCGCCCGCCAACATGGGGCTCAATTTCCCGCCGCCCAGGCGCAAGATCATCATCGACGACATGACAGGTGCCGATCCCATCATCACCCAGACGGTGACGCCGTCATCCCCGTCCCCGGCGGGGGATGCGCTTCCGGCAGGCGCGGTGTGGTCCTACGAGCTTCTGGCCGTCGTCGATGGCGTGGCCTTCCTGGAGATGGACGTGGCGCGCGGAAAGAAGCTGGTTCCCGTCTCGGTGGGCACGGTGCTGCCGGGCGGCCTCCGCATCGAATCGATCGAACGCCGCGAGGGCCGCTGGGTTCTCGTCGCGGGTCCCCTGCGCCTCGAGCAGGTGGAAAGCCTGCCCTAGAGCGGAATGACTCTACGTGGACCCATATCCGGCGTTTTTGAAGTAGTTTGAGCATTCCTGTGGCGTGAAGGATGGAAGGATTGCGCCGATCCGCTGCCAGGTCGCCTCGACACTGCGTTCCTTGGTTTTGCGGAGG
>JBEILC010000038.1:0-18231 GCA_040379425.1 Hyphomicrobiales bacterium | reverse complement strand
GTGCTGGATGAAGGCGGCCAGGAACTGCCGCGCGGCAAGCTCGGCGCCATCTGTGTGAAGCTGCCCCTGCCGCCCTCCTGCCTGCCCACACTATGGGGCAACGATGAGCGCTTCCGCAACAGCTATCTCTCGCGTTTTCCCGGCTACTATGAGACCGCCGACGCAGGCTACATGGATGAGGACGGCTATCTCTACATCATGGCCCGCACGGATGACATCATCAACGTTGCGGGCCACAGGCTGTCGACCGGCGGCATGGAGGAAGTGCTGGCCGGCCACCCCAATGTGGCGGAAACGGCCGTCATCGGCATCGCCGATCAGCTCAAGGGCCAGGTGCCGGTGGGCTTCGTGGTGCTGAAGGCGGGTGTTGCCCGGCCCGCCGCCGACATCGAGAAGGAATGCGTAGGCCGCATCCGCGAGAAGATCGGCGCAGTCGCGGCGCTGAAGACGGTCGTCGTCGTGCCGCGGCTTCCCAAGACACGCTCCGGCAAGATCCTGCGCGCCACCATGCGCAAGATCGCCGACAAGGAGGAGTTCAAGACACCGGCCACCATCGACGACCCGGCGATCCTCGACGAGATCAGGTCCGCGCTGGCCGCGAAGGGAATTGGGGTCTAGCGCCTTCATCCTCTCCCGCTGCGCGGGAGAGGATGACAAGGTGATGCCCTAGGCCTGTTCCTTCGCCACCACACGCGTATACAGGTGCCACGTCGCGTGCCCCAGCACGGGGAGCACGATGAGCAGCCCCAGGAACATCGGCAGCAACGCCGCAAATGTCAGCGCCACGATGGTGATGCCCCAGCCGATCATCGGCACGGGATTCTGGAACACCGCCTTGAAGCTCGTGATGATTGCGGTGATGAGGTCGATCTCCCGGTCGAGCAGCAAGGGGATCGCTACCACGGTTGTGCAGAACAGGACGAAGGAAATGAAGGCGCCCACGCCTGAGCCGACGATCAGGAAGCCGATACCCTCCGGCGTGGTGGTGGCCACCTGGAGGAACGCCTCGATCGAGGAGAAGGACTTGAAGCCGAGGAAGATCGCCAGCAGCATCCGCACTTCATAGAGCCACATCCAGAAGATGAAGAGCACGGCGAAGGCCATCCACGCCACCTGCCGCTTGCGCTGGGCGAGGATCACCGTGAGGATCTCGCCGAAATGCAGCGGCTGGCCGGCGTCCAGCCTGCGGCTCGTCTCGTAAAGCCCCACCGCGACGAAGGGCCCGATCAGCGGAAAGCCCACGGCAATCGGGATGATCCACCACGGCTCATGATAGACGCGGAGCAGCAGCCAGATGGCGATGCCGCCCGCCGCATAGATGGCGCCGAAGAACAAGCCGATGAGCGGCGCCCGGGTGAAGTCCCGCCACCCCTCCTTCAGTGCCGCGCGCACATCCGCGAAGTAGATGGGGTTGATCTTCACCGCCGATGGGCGGGGGGAAATGACGGTCGTCTCTTCGCTGGCGGTCATGGGGACTCTCCTGGCAAGACTTGGGCGGATGTGCCGCGCCGTTCCCCAACCTCGCAGCACCACCAAGCCATAGAATGCCGTGTGGCGGAGAACTTCGCAATCCGCTAGGGATGCAGCGCAACATTTGAAGCGAATTCCCCCGATGACCCCCTCCACCCCCACCCAGGCCCGCTGGGCCGTGGCCTCCACCTTTCTGCTGCACGGCATCCTCGTCGGCGCATGGGTTCCGCACATTCCGCTCGCCAAGGAAAGGCTGGATGTCGGCCCCGGCGTCTTCGGCCTGGCGCTTCTCGCCTTCGCAGGCGGTGCTGTCTGCGCCATGCCGGTGGCGGGTGCGCTGATCAACCGCTTCGGCAGTGCCGCGCTCACAACGATCACGGGAATCCTGTTCTGCCTCACCTTCCTGGGGCCGATCCTTGCGCCCTCGCTTGCCACCTTCATCGTGGCGGGCTTCTTCATGGGCATGACCATCGGCAGCATGGATGTCTCCATGAATGCGCATGGCATTGCGGTGGAAAAGGCGCTGAAGCGGCCGACCATGTCCATGCTGCACGCGGGCTTCAGCATCGGCGGCACCATCGGCGCCTTCCTGGGCGCTGCCCTTCTCGATGCCTATGGCGAACTGGCGCAGGCCCTCATCATCGCCCTGCTCTGTGTGGCGATCCAACTCATTTCCGCGCGCTTCTACCTTGAGGCGGATGTCGACAAAGGACTTTCGGGCTCGCACTTCGCCCGGCCGACGCGGGCCACCATCGGCTTGGGGCTCCTGTGCTTCCTGGCGCTGATGGTCGAAGGCTCGATCCTCGACTGGGCCGCCATCATGATGCGCCAGAAATTCCAGATCGACGCGGGCTTCGCCGCACTGGGCTTTGGCTTCTACCAGGCCGGCATGGCGGCGGCCCGCCTCACGGGCGATTGGATCAGGCTCCGCGTGGGCGCGGTGCGCATGGTGTTCTGGAGCGCCGTGCTCGCAGCCGGCGGAACGGCCCTGGCCCTCAGCGCACCCTCACCCTATCTCGCCATCACGGCCTTTGTCTTCGCAGGGCTGGGGCTTGGCAACATCGCGCCCGTGCTCTTCGCGGGCGGCGGCAGGCTGGAGCCCGATGCGCCGGGCCGCGGCATCGCGGCGGTGACGACGCTCGGTTATTCGGGCTTCCTGCTGGGGCCGCCCCTCATCGGCTTCGCGGCGCAGGTGACCGACGTCAATACGGCACTCTACATCACCGTCATCGCGGCCCTGATCATCGCCATCTTCGCGCGGTCGGTACGGGCGGCGGATACATACTGAACTTCACGATACGCCTGAGGAGTGACCTGTCATGAGACTGAAGCACCGCATCGCCATCGTCACCGGAGCTGCCCGCGGCATCGGGCTCGCCATCGCCCAGCGCTTTACGGCGGAGGGGGCCACGGTCATCCTGACGGACGTGCTGGACAAGGAGGGCGAAACCGCCGCGAGGGCGATGGGCGCAAGCTACATGCACTGCGATGTGTCGAAGACGTCTGATGTCACGGCGCTGGTCAACGCCGTGGTGAGCAAGCACGGCGCCGTGGACATTCTTGCCAACAATGCGGGAATCGCCACGGGTGGCGATTTCCTTGATGTGACGGAGGCTGATTTCGACCGTGTCATCGGCATCAACCTCAAGGGCTCCTTCTTCATGCTGCAGGCCTGCGCGCGGCAGATGGTGAAGCAGGCGGAGGCGGGCCGGAAGCCCGGCGCCATCATCAACATGTCCTCGGTGAACGACACGCTCGCCATTCCGGCAATCGTCACCTACTGCATCTCGAAGGGTGGCGTTTCGCAATTGACGCGCGCCACGGCGCTGGCGCTTGCGCCGCACGGCATCCGCGTCAACGCCATTGGCCCCGGCACAATCGAGACCGACATGGCGAAGGGCGTTCTGGCCGACCAGGCGGCCCTCAACCGCGCCATGTCCCGGACACCGCTGGGCCGCGTGGGTGCGCCATCGGAAGTGGCCTCGATCGCGGCCTTCCTGGCCTCCGACGATGCGAGCTATGTCACGGGTGAAACGATCTATGTGGACGGTGGCCGCATGCCGCTGAACTACACGGTGCCGGTAAAAGCGTGATCCGAGCCGGCACAGAAGCAGACCTTCCCGCCATCACTGCGGTGCGGACCTCCGTACGTGAGAACCATCTCTCGGTGGAGCAGATGGCCGCCGTTGGCATCACCCATCAGTCACTCGCCGCGCGCATGGCCGGAGGCGATCTCGGCTGCTGGGTTGCCGAGGCCGAAGGGCACATCGTGGGCTTCGCCATGGCCGACCGCGTGGAGGGGGAGATCTTCGCCCTGTTCGTGCACCCCAGTCATGAGGGCAAGGGCCATGGCAGCGCGCTGCTTGCTCAATGCGAGGACTGGCTGAAGCAGCAGGGTCACGCCATTGCGCGGCTCAACACGGGGCAAGGCACCCGCGCCTTCACCTTCTACAGCCGCAAGGGCTGGCACCCCACGGGGGAGAAATCCGGTCTCTTCGCAGAAGATGACATGATGGAAAAACGGCTGGAGCGCTGATCATCCGGCGCGCACGAAGCCGAAGCGGCGATCAGCCGACGGTGAAAACCTGGCCGGTCAAGGCGCCTTCGACGCTCTTCACATAGGCGGTGCCGACACGCGCGGAGGAAACCGGCTCATGGCCGGGGAAGAAGCCTTCGTATTTCTTCTCGGAGTCTTCCAGAAGCCCCGGGCTCACCGCATTGATGCGGATGCCGCGCGGCATCTCAATGGCGGCAGCCTTGACGAAAGCGCCGATCGCTCCGTTGACGGCCGCGGCATTCGCCCCCTGGCGGATCGGGTCACGGTCCAGCACACCGCTCGTCAGCGTGAAGGAGCCGCCATCCGCAACGTTCTGCAGGCCCAGCAGCACGAGGTTCACCTGGCCCATCAGCTTGTCGTTGAGCCCTTTGCGGAACTGCTCGGGGCTCATGCTCGCGACGGGGCCGAAATGCACGTGGCCAGCACAGGCGACAACGGCATCGACCTTTCCAAGCTTCGCATACATGGCCCTGACGGAGTCCTCGCTCATCAGATCCACTGTCACGTCGCCCGCGCTGCGGCCAGCGCGGACAATCTCGTGGCGGCGTGAAAGCGCCGTCACCGCCGCCTGCCCCACCATGCCGGCGGCACCCACCACGAGAATGCGCATATTTCTATTCCGCGTCCTGGTTCTTGCGGGCGAGCGGCTTCAGCTTGGCGAAGACGGAATCGGCGTCATATTCGCGCTCGGTCTCGCGGGGGGCGGGTTCCGAGGGCGCAAAGCCTGGCTGGACCTCCTCGGGGTGGGCTGCGGCATGGGCGGCCGTGCCCTCGACCTCGGAGGCCGGGATGAGGGTACGCACGGGGCTCGCTTCAGTGGCGGGCTTGCCAGCCTTGCGCGCCGCCTTCTGCACCGCGAAGTCGAGATCGAGCTGCGAGCAGATGCCAAGCGACACGGGATCGACCGGCTTGATGTTGGCGGCATTCCAGTGGGTGCGCTCACGCACCGAATTGATCGTCGACTTGGTGGTGCCGACGAGCTTCATGACAGCGGAATCAGGCAACTCCGGATGATAGCGCAGCAGCCAGGCGATGGCGTCCGGCCGGTCGCCGCGGCGCGACACGGGCGTGTAGCGCGGGCCCGAGGTGGACTTCTGCACCTGGATGTTGACCTTGGATTCGAGGATCTTGAGGCGGTATTCCGGGTCCTTCTCGGCCTTCTCGATTTCCTCGCGGGTGAGCTGGCCGCCGGTGACCGGGTCCATGCCCTTGATGCCGGCCGCGACGTCGCCGTCGGCAATGCCCTTCACCTCGAGTTCATGCAGGTGGCAGAAATCGGCAATCTGCCGGAAGCTGAGCCCGGTGTTCTCGACGAGCCAGACAGCGGTGGCCTTCGGCATCAGCGGTATGCGGGACATGGTCTTTCTCTCCTTGAGAACCGCTATTTCAGGTTCCCTGTCTTTACGACAGCATGTTGGGAATAGCGCTCATATAGAGGGGCCGACGCCGCCGTGCAACTGGCAATCCGGGGCTGAGCCGCCTCACGCCACCAGCACGATCTTGCCGATGTGCTCGCTCGATTCCATCAGGGCGTGTGCCTGTGCGGCCTCGGTCAGCGGGAAGCTCCGGAAAATCAGAGGCTTCAACTGCTCCGCCCCGAACAGCGGCCAGACGTGACGCTCCAATGCGCGGGCAATCTCGGCCTTCTCCGCCACCCTGCGCGGCCGGAGAGTGGAGCCAGTGAAGGTGAGGCGCTTCAGCATGACGGGCATCCAGTCCGCCTCGAAGCGGGAGCCTTTCTGGAAGGCAATCATCACGATCCTTCCATGCATGGAGGCCACTTTCAGGTTCTTGGCCACATAGTCGCCGCCCACCATGTCCAGGATCACGTCAGGCTTCAGGCCCTTCTCCGCCAGCACGGCCACGAAATCCTGGGTGCGGTAATTGATGGCAAGGTCCGCGCCAAGCTCCCGGCAGGCCTGGCACTTTTCCTCCGAGCCCGCGGTGACGGCCACCACCGCGCCGAAGGCCTTGGCCAGCATGATGGCCGTGGTGCCAATGCCGCTGGAGCCGCCATGGACCAGCAGCGTTTCGCCCTCCTTGAGGCGGCCGCGGTCGAAGACATTGGTCCACACGGTGAAGAATGTCTCTGGGATCGCCGCCGCCTCGCTGTAGGAGAGGCCCGGCGGCACGGGCAGCGCATTGTCCTCATGCACCACGGCATATTCGGCATAGCCCCCGCCAGGTACCAGCGCGCAGACGCGGTCTCCCGCCTCATAACGCTTCACCCCCTCGCCCAGCGCGGTGACTTCGCCGGCAATCTCAAGGCCGGGCGTTTCGGGTGCGCCGGGCGGCGGCGGATAGGCGCCCTGACGCTGCAGCACGTCCGGCCGGTTGACGCCCGCCGCCCTCACCCTGACCAGGATCTCGCCCGGCTTCGGCACCGGTACCGGCATCCTGACGGGCCGCAGCACATCAGGTCCGCCCGGGCTGGTGATGGCGATGGCGGTCATGTCCTTCATGTCGATCCTCCGGCAAATCAGGCTAGGAAACAGTTTGGGTTGAAGGCACAGGCCCGGCAATGACAAAATGGCTGACCAAGGAGAACGCCCATGAGTTTCGAAGACCTGCCAAAGAAGCCCCCCGCCATCACGGTGGGCGAGCCGCTCGACCTGCTCTCGGTGTCCGAATTGGAACAGCGTGTTCAGGAATTGGAATCCGAGATCACCAGGACCAGGGCCGCCATTCAATCGAAGCGTGCCTCGAAGAATGCGGCGGATGCGTTTTTCCGTTCCTGAGGCACCTCCGGAAGAGCGAACGTCCCAAAACTGGGCGGGTGTTAAGGATCCGGTAAGGAATTACCGGTAAGTTGGAACTGCAAGCCTTTACTGGATTGCTCCGAGTGGCTCCGGCCACTCTGTTTGACGCCTCCCTGTTTGATGACTTGAGAGCCGCGCACCTCGCGCGGCTTTTTTTGAGCGGTCGTGGCATCAGTCTTGCTGCATGATGGGATCACCTGTCCACTCTGGGAAGACCACCGCATGTCATCTGCCGAACCCTCCACCATCACCGTCGATTTCCTGTCGCGCTTCACGGCGTCAGACCAGTTCGACAAGGTCTTCCGGGAGGGCATGGGCCTGGTGGAGGAGACGGCCAACTATCTCGATGGTCCTGGCCGGCAGGATGCCCGGCTGCTCGACCGGCATGGTGCCGTGGCCTATGCGACAGAGAGCATGCGGCTGACCACGCGGCTGATGCAGCTCGCCTCTTGGCTCCTGCTGCAGCGGGCGATAGGTGCGGGCGAGATGAAGCAGGACGAGATCATGAAGGAGCGTCACCGCATCAGCCTCGCCGATATCGGCCGGGGCCATGCGCTGCCCGGTGCCGAGCAACTGCCCGCCGCCCTCCTCGACATCGTCGAGCGGTCGCTGTCGCTGCACCAGCACATCCTGAAATTCGATGCCATGCTGAGCAGCAGGCGGGCCGAGCCCACAGCGGGCACCAGCCCGATCATGAGCCAGATCGACCGCATCGCCGCCGTGTTCAACACCGGCAGGGCGTGAGTCTTTCCATCGAAATGCCGCATCGGGGCCGAACCGGCGCCGCCGCCCTTGCCCACCACCGAGGACGGCCGCAAGATCTTCGCTGAGACCATCTGCGGTGAGATCGCGGCGCGGGCACAGGAACACGCCCTGCCCGAGGCCTTCATGTCGCGGCTGATCTGGAAGGAAAGCCTGTTCGACCCCGGTGCGGTGAGCCCCAAGGGCGCACAGGGCCTTGCCCAGTTCATGCCGGGAACGGCCAAGCAGCGCAGCCTGGCCGACCCCTTCGAGCCCAAGCAGGCGCTCGCCGCTTCGGCGGCCTATCTCGCCGAACTCCGCAACATGTTCGGCAATCCCGGTCGCGCGGCCGCCGGCTGCAATGCGGGCGAGCAGCGGGTGCGCCGCTGGCTCGCGGGGACAAGCGGCCTTCCCTATGAGACACAGGACTACGTCCTTTCGATCACGGGGCGCAGCCATGATGAATGGAAGGCGGAAAACGCTAGCTTCGACATTCCCGCCGTTGGCGAGGAGGGGAGTTTCTCCGGCCAGTGCCAGAGCCTGGTGATGCGCGAGATCTCGCCGCAGGCCGTGGCGGTGGCACAGGGGCCGCGCAAGCCCTGGGGCGTGGTGCTGGCCGGCGGCTTCTCCGAGGCGCGCGCGCTGCATGCCTTCCGCATCATCCGCAATCGTTATCCGCAGATCAAGGACGAGCCGCCGATGGTGACCCATAAGGTCAACCGCAGTATGGGCCGCCGCAAGATGGTGCGCGTGATGGTGGGCCGCGATACCCGCGCAGAGGCGCTTACTTGTTCAGGAAGCCGAACTTCTGGTTGAACTTGGAGACACGGCCGCCGCGGTCGAGCAGGGTCTGCTGGCCGCCGGTCCAGGCCGGGTGGGACTTGGGGTCGATGTCGAGGTTCATAGTGTCACCGGCCTTGCCCCAGGTGGTGCGGGTCTGGAAGGTGGTGCCGTCGGTCATGACCACGTTGATCATGTGATAGTCGGGGTGGATGCCTTGCTTCATGGCCAAAAACTCTCTCGATGGCGGGAAATTCCCGCGCAGGACCTGTCGGAAATCCGGGTTCGGCGGGGCCTATACAGGAGATGACGGGGGGAGGCAAGTGCGGCAGCCTCCCCGCTTCCATTCCCCGTTCCATCGGCTAGAAGACGGGTCATGAGCAATTCTTACGAAGACGAGGCCCGGCGCCGGCCGCGGGGGAAGAACCTGCGGCCCCTGCTCCGCCTGACGCCCTTCCTCAGCCGCTACAAGCTGCAGATGGTCATGGCCATCATCGCGCTGCTGGCGGCGGCGGGCGCCACGCTGGCGGTGCCGGTCGCCGTGCGGCGCATCATCGACAATGGCTTCTCGACCGAGAATGCTGCGCTGGTGGACCGCTATTTCATGGCGATGATGATCGTCGTCGTGGTGCTGGCGGTGGGCTCGGCACTGCGCTTCTACTTCGTGATGTGGATAGGCGAGCGCGTGGTGGCCGATGTGCGCGATGCCGTGTTCAGCCATCTCCTGAAGCTCAGCCCCGGCTTTTTCGAGGCACAGCGCACCGGCGAGGTGGTCTCGCGGCTCACCGCCGACACCACCCAGATCAAGGCCGCCTTCTCGTCGACGGCGTCCATCGCGCTTCGGAATGCCGTGATGCTGATCGGCACCATCGTGATGATGGTGGCCACAAGCCCGAAGCTCGCCGGCCTCTCACTTCTGGCGCTGCCGCTCGTCGTGCTTCCGCTCGTCATCTATGGCCGCAAGGTGAGGAACCTGTCACGCAACGCGCAGGACACGCTCGCCTCCTCCGCCGCCTTCGCGCAGGAGCGGCTGCAGGCGGTGACGACGGTGCAGTCGAACCTCCAGGAAGATACATCGCGCAATGCCTTCGCGCGCGCCACGGAACAGGCCTTCTCGGCCGCCGCGCGCCGGACCCTGGCGCGCGCCGTGCTGACGGCCCTCATCATAGGCGTGGCGGCGGGTGCCGTGGTCTCGCTCCTCTGGTATGGCGCCAGCGAGGTGATCTCGGGCGACATGTCAGCGGGAACGCTGAGCCAGTTTCTGATCTATGCCATTCTCGCGGCGAGCTCGATGGGGCAGCTCTCCGAGGTGTGGGGCGAGGTGCAGCTCGCGGCAGGTGCGGCCGAGCGCATTTCGGAACTCCTCGACGAGGAGCCGCAGATCGCCCCGCCGCCCAACCCTGAAGCACTGCCCGAGCCGCCGCGCGGCGAAGTGGCGCTGGAGCGCGTCAGCTTCTCCTATCCCTCCCGCCCGGATACGCTGGCGCTCGACAACGTCTCCTTCGCGGTGAGAACGGGAGAGACGGTGGCGATCGTCGGGCCCTCGGGCTCCGGCAAGACCACGATCTTCGCGCTGGCCCAGCGCTTCTTCGACCCGCAGAAGGGCAGCGTGATCGTCGATGGCGTCAATATCCGCAAGGCGGACCCGCAGGAGGTGCGCGCGCGCATCGCGGTGGTGCCGCAGGAGACGGTCGTCTTCTCCGGCAGCGTGCTCGACAACATCCGCTTCGGCAAGCCGGAGGCTTCCCAGGCAGAGGTTCTCGCCGCGGCGCGTGCGGCGCGCGTCGATGAATTCGCCGAGCGGCTGCCCAAGGGTTATGACACAGAGGTGGGCGAGCGCGGCGTCACGCTGTCCGGCGGCCAGCGCCAGCGCATCGCGATTGCCCGCGCCATCCTGCGCGATGCGCCGATCCTGCTCCTTGACGAGGCGACGAGTGCGCTTGATTCTGAGAGCGAGCATTTCATCCAGCAGGCCATCGAGAAGCTCACCGCAAACCGCACCACACTGGTGATTGCGCATCGCCTAGCCACGGTGCGCAACGCCGACCGCATCCTGGTTCTCGAGAACGGGCGGCTGATGGCCGAAGGAAAGCATTCCGAACTCGTCACCACGAGCCCGCTCTATGCGAGGCTCTCGAAGCTGCAGTTTTCGGTGGCGGCGGAGTAGGCCTCGGAATTCCCCGCAGAGTATTGCTCTCCCCCATCGGGGGAGAGGGAAGGGTGAGGTCACCGCTCCGTCAGCTTCAGCTCGATGCGGCGGTTACGGGATTTTGCTTCCTCGGTGGAGCCCGGGTCGATGGGCTGGAACTCACCGAAGCCCGCAGCGACGAGGTGCTGGGGCGAGACGCCATTTGCGGTGAGGAAGTTGACGACCGCGATGGCGCGTGCCGCGGACAGATCCCAGTTGGAGCGGAACTGCGGCGACTGGATGGGATCAATGTCGGTGTGGCCGTCGACACGCAGCACCCAGGCGATGTCCGGCGGAATCTCCTGCTCGAGCTGCTTCACAGCATCGGCGAGCTTCAGCATCTCGGCCTGGCCTTCGGCGTTGAGCTCGGCGCGGCCCTTCTCGAACAGCACTTCAGCCTGAAACACGAAGCGGTCTCCCACCACGAGAATGTCCGAGCGCTGTGACAGGATCTGCCGCAGCCTGCCGAAGAATTCCGAGCGGTAGCGCGTGAGTTCCTGCACGCGCTGGGCCAGCGCGGAATTGAGCCGCTTGCCGAGGTCCGCGATCTGCGCTTCAGATGCGCGGTTCTTGGCCTCCGCGTCGTTCAGGATGGCGTTCAGCGTCTGGAGCTGGCGGCGCATGGCGGCGATCTGCTGGTTGAGAAGCTCAACGCGGGCCAGCGCCTCCGACGAGATCTGCTTTTCCTTGTCGAGATTGGTCTGCAAACCGCTGATGGTCATGCTGGCGCTGTCGCCCTGGGCACCAGCGGATTCGAGCAGTGCGGAAAGACCCTCGTTCTTGTTTTTCTCGGCGGTGAAATCATCCTGCAGCGCCACGAGCGTCGCTTCGACGTCCTGCTTCGCGGCCTTCTCGAGGGCGAGGAGCTGTGTCAGCTCCGCGATTTCGGCGCGAAGCTGGCCCAGCGCTGAGTCCTGGCCGGAGATTTCACGCGCCAAAAGAAACTGCGCCACCATGAACACGGAGAGCAGGAAGGTGATAACGAGCAGGAGTTGCGCCATCGCGTCCACGAAGCCGGGCCAGTAGGCCTCCTCCGCTCCACGTCCGCGCCGCCGGGAAAGTCCTGCCATCAGGGACGCTCATCCTCGACACGCGCACGCGCTGCGCCGCGGGCGAGCGGGCCCGTGGCGCGGATCAGGAGGCGCTGGATTTCATTCTGCTGCGTCTGCTGGCCCTGCGCCCACTGGCGCACCAGCTTCTGTTCCTCGCGCATCTGGGCCACGAGGTTCGTCACCGCATCGGCAAGCTGCCCGATCGATTCCGCACCACCCTCGATCGAGGTTGTCCCGCCCCCTGAGGCAGGCTTCTGATTTTCGATGGAGAAGGTCAGCCGCTCCACCGCGCGCTGCAGCGACTGGAGTTCCGAGCGAAGCAGCTGCGGGGCAATGCCGGTGACGGGGCCCGAGGCCACCGTCTGCTGCTCGCCAGCGGCGATGTCGGTGATCGAGGACAGCCAGTCCTCGAGTTCGATGTAGAAGCGGTTCTGCGCCTGTGCTGCCTTGAGGTCGAGGAAACCCAGGATCAGCGATCCGGCGAGGCCGAAGAGCGATGAGGAGAAGGACAGGCCCATGCCTTCGAGCGGCGCGCGCAAACCCTGCTTCAACTGGTCGAACAGCGTGGCGGACTGGGCCGCCTTCACATCCAGGCCCTCGATGGCGCCGCCAATCGAGCGCACGGTTTCGAGCAGGCCCCAGAAGGTGCCGAGCAGGCCGAGGAAGATCAGAAGGCCCACGAGATAGCGCGACATGTCACGCGATTCATCAAGGCGCGAGGCCAGCGAATCGAGCAGTGAGCGCATGGAAACTGGTGAAAGCACCGTGTCCTGGCGGTTCTTGAGCAGCATCGCCATGGGGGCGAGGAGTTGCGGCGGCTTCGTGGGGTCTTCCTTGCCGCCCGCGCGGAAGCGGTTCACCCAGTTCACCTCCCGGAACAGGCGCACCACCATGCGGAAGGAATGGAACATGCCGAACAGCAGTGTTGCGACGATCACGCCGTTCAGGAGCGGGCTGGCGGCAAACGCCTCACGGAGCCCCTGAAAGATGATGAGGACGAGAACGCCGACGACCATGGTGAAGACCACCATGTGCACGAGATAGACCCGTGGCGGTTCGAGAGATTGGGTTTCCGCCGGTTCAGCCATGTGATGTCCGATTGCCGCCTTGAGCTCGTGAAAACAAATCTAGACCATTGCAAGGCCGATGGGGAGTGGGCTTGTCAAGTGGCGCGATGATACGAAAAAGGCGGGAGTCGAAAACCCCCGCTTCTATTCAATCTGTAATTGCAGGCTCACGCCATGCCCTTGTTGATCTCTTCCGTCATCTTCTTGGCGTCGCCGAACAGCATCATGGTGTTGTCGCGCCAGAACAGCGGGTTGTCGACGCCGGCATAGCCCGAGGACATGCCGCGCTTGATGAACATCACCGTCTTGGCCTTCCACACCTCGAGCACCGGCATGCCGTAGATCGGCGACTGCGGATCGTCCTTGGCCGAAGGATTGGTCACGTCATTGGCGCCGATGACGAAGGCGACGTCCGCCTGGCCGAAGTCGGAGTTGATGTCCTCGAGTTCGAAGACCTCGTCATAGGGCACATTGGCTTCCGCCAAGAGAACGTTCATGTGGCCGGGCATGCGGCCCGCCACGGGGTGGATGGCGTATTTGACGGAGACACCTTCCTTCTTGAGATGATCCGCCATTTCGCGCAGCGCATGCTGGGCCTGGGCCACCGCCATGCCGTAGCCGGGCACGATGATGACGGAGGCGGCGTTCTTCATGATGAAGGCCGCATCATCCGCCGAGCCCTGCTTGACGGGCTTCGCCTCGCCCTTCGCCGCAGGACCGGCACTTTCGCCGCCGAAACCGCCAAGGATGACGGAGATGAAGGAGCGGTTCATGCCCTTGCACATGATGTAGGACAGGATCGCGCCCGAGGAGCCCACCAGCGCGCCGGTGATGATCAGCGCGGTGTTGTGCAGCGTGAAGCCGATGCCTGCCGCCGCCCAGCCCGAATAGGAGTTGAGCATGGAGACGACAACCGGCATGTCCGCCCCGCCGATCGGGATGATGAGCAGGAAGCCCAAGGCCAGGCTGATGGCGATGATCGCCCAGAACCACAGCCAGTTCGGGCTCATGTAGAAGAGCGCGACGCAGGCAATGAGCGCCACGCCGAGCGCGATGTTGATGAGATGGCGCGCGGGCAGCATGATCGGCGCACCCGACATGCGCCCGTCGAGCTTGAGGAAGGCGATGATCGAGCCGGTGAAGGTGAGCGCGCCAATGGCGGCGCCCAGCGACATCTCAATGCGCGACAGCGGCAGGATCTGCCCGTCACCGCCCACGATGTGGAAGGCCTCCGGCGCATAGAAGGCCGCCGCCGCCACGAACACGGCGGCCAGGCCAACGAGCGAGTGGAAGGCGGCGACGAGCTGCGGCATGGCCGTCATCGCGATGTTCTTCGCCGCATAGGCGCCGATGCCGCCGCCGATGGCGAGGCCCAGCACGGTGAGGCCGATGACCATGGGCGAGAGCTGCATGGTTGCGAGCGTCGTCAGCATGGCGATGGCCATGCCGGTCATGCCATACATATTGCCCTGGCGCGACGTGGCGGGAGAGGACAGACCCCTCAGCGCCATGATGAACAGCGCGCCGGAGACGAGATAGAAAAGGGCTGCGATATTGACCGACATGTCGCCTACTTGTCCTTCTTCTTGTACATGGCGAGCATGCGGCTCGTGACCATGAAGCCGCCGAAGATATTCACCGCGGCAAGGATCAGCGCGAGGAAGCCGAAGATCATGGCGGTGATGGAGCCGGACTCAAGCGCTCCGGCACCAACCGCAAGAAGTGCGCCCACCACGATGACCGAGGAGATGGCGTTGGTGACGCTCATCAGCGGCGTGTGCAGCGCGGGCGTCACGTTCCACACCACATAGTAGCCGACGAAGACTGCCAGCACGAAGATGCCGAACAGCGAGACGAACGGATCGATCGCTTCCATCACTCAGGCTCCCTTGAATATGGGGTGCACCAGCGCGCCATCCCGCGCGATCATCGTGCCCTTGATGCAGTCATCGGCATCGTCAATCTTCAGCGTCCCGTCCTTCTGGATCATCAGGTCGAGGAAGTTGGCGAGGTTCTTGGCAAAGAGCGGCGAGGCGTTGCCAGCAAGTTTCCCTGCGAGGTTCACCGTGCCGACGATCCTGACGCCCTTGTGTTCCACGATCTGATCGGGCTTCGACAGAGGGCAGTTGCCGCCGCGCTCCACCGCCAGGTCCACGATGATCGAGCCGGGCTTCATGCTCTCCACCATCTCTTGCGTGATCAGCACGGGCGCGGGGCGGCCGGGGATCAAGGCGGTGGCGATGATGACGTCCTGCGTCTTCACATGCTCGGCGACGAGGGCCGCCTGCTTGGCCTTGTCCTCCGCCGAGAGTTCCTTGGCATAGCCGCCGCTGGTTGCGGCATCCGCGATGTCGGCGTAGACGAACTTGGCCCCTAAGCTCTTCACCTGCTCTTCCGTCGCCTTGCGGACGTCGGTGGCGGAGACGATGGCGCCGAGGCGGCGTGCCGTGGCAATGGCCTGAAGGCCCGCAACGCCGACACCCATGATGAAGACCTTGGCCGCAGCAACCGTGCCTGCCGCCGTCATCATCATCGGGAAGGCGCGGTTGAAGTGGTGGGCGGCGTCAATCACCGCCTTGTAGCCCGCAAGGTTGGCCTGCGAGGAGAGAATGTCCATCGCCTGGGCACGGGTGATGCGCGGCATCAATTCCATGGCGAAGGCGACGACACCCGACTTGGCGATGGCCTCAAGGCCCGCCTTGTCACCATAAGGCTCAAGCCCGCCCATCAGGATGGCGCCGGGCTTCAGCGTGGACAGGAGTTCCGCCGAGGGGCGGCGGATGGTCAGCACCACGTCCGGGTCGGCAAAGCCGTTGGTGGCGATCTTGGCGCCCGCTGCGGCGAAGGCGTCGTCAGAGATGGAGGCACCCCTGCCCGCGCCGGACTGCACCCAGACCTCGGCACCCTTCTTGATGTAGTTCTTGACGGTATCGGGGCTCGCGGCGACGCGACTCTCCCCAGCTTGCGTTTCCGTGGGGATCGCGATTTTCATGAGCCTGCCCTGCTGCTTAAGCCAACAGCACGGCGGTCAGCAAACCGTAGAGAACGAGCCAGCCCACCGACAGCTTCCAGTTGCCGCCGAGCCTGAAATCGATGATCAGCGCCAGGATGCCGATGATCAGCCCGCCGAAGCCCACAAACAGGTTGGTGGCGGAGGCGACGAAGGCAAAAGCCACAAGCGCTACAAGCACATAGAAGCACAGGATGGTGCCCGCGATGGAGGCCTTGATGAAACCATCATAGGTCTTTGCATGCTCCTCGAAGCCATGCGAATGCGTTCCGGTGGACCCGTGTTCAGCCATGATTCCCCCTCAACTCGGAATGTGAATAGGAAAGGCTTCTAGCCAGTCCGGCAGCACCTCGCAAGCGGCGCGCGGCGATCCGTCACGCGAAGCGGGCGAGGTCGGGAAGGTTCTCAAAGAGGTAGATCGACTCCGGCAGGCTGTGATCCTGCCACACATATACGTCAGGCCGAACGTAACGCGCGCCCAGCGCCTCATAGAAGGCCCTCGCACCCAGATTGGCCGTCAGCACGCCCACCGAAAACGCCTTGCCCCCCTGCTGGAGCCACGCCTCAGCCGCGAGGCCCAATAACTTCCGGCCGATACCGCGCCGATGAAAACGTTCGAGGACATAGAGGGCATAGATGTGCCCATCGGCGTCTTCAACGAGGGGTTCCCCGAGACGGCCCGCCCGGATGAAGCCTGCAGCCGTCCCCTCGGCCTGCGCGAGGAAGGTGGGATAGCCACTGATTTCCAGATAACTGCGCCAGCGCAGAGTACGATCAGCGAGGTCGATATCCGCGAGAATGTCCGGCGGGATTATGCCCGCGTAGGTCTCCCGCCAGCTCTCCACGTGAAGCCGCGCAATGGCCTCGGCATCGGCGGGGCCAGCAGGAACACAAGTGACTTCGCCTGCTGTCATGCGGTGTTCTTGCCGTCAAATGGCATGAAACACAACCTCCACGATCCATTACTCCGGCGAAAGCCGGAGTCCAGCTTTGCCGGCCCGAAGCAGGATGCCTGCTTTCGCTGGCAAGACGGCTGATTGGGGTGGGGCCCTACATTCCCTCCAACTCGTCGATCATGCCGGAGATCACTGCGAGGCCCTTGTCCCAGAATTCGGGGTCCGCCGCGTCGAGGCCGAAGGGCTTGAGGAGTTCGGAGTGGTGCTTGGTGCCGCCCGCCTTCAGCATGGCGAAGTATTTCTCCTGGAAGCCCTGCTCGCTCTCCCGGTAGCGGGCGTAGAGCGAGTTCACCAGGCAATCGCCGAAGGCATAGGCATAAACATAGAAGGGCGAGTGGATGAAGTGCGGGATATAGGTCCAGAAGGTCTCGTAACCCTCGCCGAATTTGATGCCGTCGCCGAGGCTCTCGGCTTGCACCTCGAGCCAGATGGCATTGAGCTGGTCAGGCGTGAGCTCACCCTCCTTGCGTGCGGTGTGGACCTTGCGCTCGAAAGTATAGAAGGCGATCTGGCGGACCACCGTGTTGATCATGTCCTCCGCCTTGGAGGCCAAAAGCGCCTTGCGCTTCTTCGGGTCCGTCGTCTTCTGGAGGATTGCCTGGAAGGTCAGCATCTCGCCGAAGACGGAGGCCGTCTCGGCGAGCGTCAGCGGGGTCGACGCCATCAGCGGGCCCTGGTCCGCCGCCAGCACCTGGTGCACGCCGTGGCCCAGCTCATGGGCGAGCGTCATCACGTCCCGCGTCTTGCCGAGATAGTTCATCAGCACATAGGGATGAGCGGAAGGAACCGTCGGATGCGCGAAGGCGCCGGGCGACTTGCCGGGCCGCGAGGGCGCATCGATCCAGTTCTTGTCGAAGAAGGTGCGGGCAATGTCGGCCATACGCGGATCGAATGATCCGTAGGCGGACAAGACAAGGTCCTTCGCTTCGCCCCACGGCACGTCGCGCGTGTCTTCAGCAGGCAGCGGCGCGTTGCGGTCCCAGTGCATCAGCTGGTCCTTGCCTAGCCACTTCGCCTTCATACGGTAATAGCGGTGCGACAGCTTCGGGTAGTTGTTGCGCACGGACTGGACCAAGGCCGCCACCACCTCGGGCTCAACACGGTTCGAGAGATGCCGCGCATCCGCGATGTCCTTGAAGCCGCGCCAGCGGTCCGAGATGTCCTTGTCCTTGGCCAGCGTGTTGGTGACGAGGGTGAACAGCTTGATGTTCTCGCCGAATGTCTTGGCCAGCGCTTGTGCACCCGCCTTGCGCTTCGCCTCATCCGGGCTCTGCATCAGGTTCAGCGTGGGCTCAAGCGTCAGCGTCTCGCCGTCGACTTCGAACCGGAGCGCTGCCATGGTTTCGTCAAACAGACGGTTGAAGGCGGCGGCCGAAGTCTGCGACTTTTCGAGGAAGAGTTCCTCCAGCCTGTCATCAAGCTGATAGGGCTTCTCCTTCCGGAGATTCTCGATCCACGGCCGGTAATGCGCAAGGGCCGGAACCTGCATTGCGGTCTCGAGTGCTGCATCATCGATGCGGTTCAGCTCGAGTTCGAAGAACAGCAGCAGCGTGGAGATTTCGGTGAGCTTGGCGGAGACGTCGCCATAGAACTTGCCGCGCTGCGAGTCGGTCGTGTCGCCCACATAGTAGAGCTGCGCATAGGAGCCGGT
>JBEILC010000037.1:0-18736 GCA_040379425.1 Hyphomicrobiales bacterium | reverse complement strand
CCTCCGCGGCACCGCCGGGATGGGTGATTGCGCCGCCCACGGCGGGGCCCACCTGCTGCGCATACTTCCACAGCGTGCCGGAGTTGTAGCCATGTGCGCGCGGACCCCAGTCCTTGAGGCGGCGTGCGAACTCTTCATCAGACACATTGCAGGAGAGTGTTCCTTCGACCGCATCGATTGTCACGATGTCGCCATCCTTGAGAAGGCCAATCGGACCGCCAAGCTGCGCTTCGGGGCCCACATGCCCGATGCAGAAGCCGCGAGTCGCGCCGGAGAAGCGGCCATCGGTGATGAGCGCCACCTTGTCGCCCATGCCCTGGCCGTAGAGGGCGGCGGTGGTGGACAGCATCTCGCGCATGCCGGGGCCGCCGCGCGGGCCCTCATAGCGGATGACCAGCACGTCGCCTTCCTTGTACTGCTTCTTCGAAACAGCCTCGAAGCAGAGTTCTTCCGAATCGAAGCAGCGGGCGGGGCCTGAGAACTTGAGCTTCTTCATGCCCGCCACCTTCACGATGGCGCCTTCGGGGGCGAGATTGCCCTTGAGGCCCACGACGCCGCCCGTAGCGGTGAAGGGGTTGTTGGCGGGGCGGATCACGTCCTGATCTGGGTTCCACTTCACGCTTGCCATGTTCTCGGCCATGGTGCGTCCGGTGACCGTCATGCAATCGCCATGCAGGAAGCCGTGATCGAGCAGCGTCTTCATGAGCAGCGGAATGCCACCTACCTCGAAGAGGTCCTTCGCGACATAGCGGCCGCCGGGCTTGAGATCGGCGATGTAGGGAGTCTTCTTGAAGATCTCGGCAACGTCGAACAGGTCGAACTTGATGCCCGCCTCATGCGCGATGGCCGGAAGATGGAGTGCAGCATTCGTCGAACCGCCGGACGCGGCCACCACGGTTGCCGCGTTCTCCAGAGCCTTCCGGGTGACGATATCACGCGGGCGGATGTTCCGGGCAATGAGTTCCATCACCTTTTCACCGGCGGTGTAGCAGAAGGTGTCGCGGATTTCGTAAGGGGCAGGCGCGCCGCAGGAATAGGGAAGGGCGAGGCCGATCGCCTCGGCGACCGTGGCCATGGTGTTGGCGGTGAACTGCGCGCCGCAGGAACCGGCCGAGGGGCAGGCCTTCTGCTCCAGTTCCAGCAGGTCCTCATCCGACATGGCGCCAACGGAATGCTTGCCCACGGCCTCGAACACGTCCTGCACGGTGACGGGCTTTCCCTTGAAGGTGCCCGGCAGGATCGAGCCGCCATAGATGAAGACCGACGGAATGTTGAGCCGCACCATGGCCATCATCATGCCGGGGAGCGACTTGTCACAGCCCGCGAGGCCCACGAGCGCGTCATAGCAATGGCCGCGCATGGTGACTTCGACCGAGTCTGCGATGACTTCGCGTGAGACGAGCGAGGACTTCATGCCCTGGTGGCCCATGGCGATGCCGTCCGTCACCGTGATGGTGCAGAACTCACGCGGCGTGCCGTTGGCGGCGGCGACACCCTTCTTCACCGCCTGCGCCTGGCGCATCAGCGCGATGTTGCAGGGGGCGGCCTCGTTCCAGCAGGAGGCGACGCCCACGAACGGCTGGTTGATCTGCTGCGGGGTGAGGCCCATCGCATAGTAGTAGGAGCGGTGCGGCGCGCGCTCCGGCCCCACGCTCACATGCCGGCTCGGCAGCTTGTTCTTGTCAATGACGGGTTTGTCCATGTGCTTCGTCTCCCATAAGCCCCTGTCTTTGCAATTATGTCTAATGGGACAGGGCCGAAGCGGCAAGTCCGGTGGGCCAAGCTTACAGGAATGTCAGAATCGGATTTCGAAGCGGCAGGAATCGCCACCGGTGGCACAGCACTGGGTCTCCCGAACGTCCGCATCAGCCGCGATCAGCTTGCGGAACAGGCGTTCGAAGTCGCCGCATAGTACTGGCAGCAGGGTGCTGCCGTGTGGTCGCCACGGCACAGTGGGCAGTTCTCGAAGAGCAGTGTGACGTTGCGGCCCAGAGACCAGCTGAAGCGGCTGGCGCCGGCAAAGGTCCAGGCATGGGCGCCGATGGCCTTGAGAAGGATATAGGCCGCCAGCCGCCGGGGCAGGCGCTTCAGTATTGTCTGAACAGGCTTCTGAATGCTGTTGGCCAGCAGATAATCCGCGGTCCGCAGCCCCGCGAGCCAGGACACGCTGGCGGCGCGTTGGAGGCCAAGAGCATTGCGAAGCTTCAGGTGAAGCGCTTTCACCTCTGTCTCAGGAACCATCTCGCCTGGCGCTGCGACGGCATGCGCACCATAGCCTGCGGCATTGAACAGCCGGAGGGTCACGGCCTTGCTTTCGACAGCATGGAGCGCTTCGGCAAGCCGGATGACGGCGTTGGGTCCGATCCGGCTTGCCTGCGCCACCCCGGTCACTGGACCGTTTCCTCCATCTGCTCCGTGCCGCCACCGCAGGCCATGGCTTCCGCCGCCTGCTGACCCTTGGACTTGCGGTTATGGGTCGTCTGCCATTCGACCTTGCTCATGTCGGCGCGCTTGCGTGTGCGGTCGAACTGGAAGGCAACGGCATCCTTCTTGCCCCAGTAGTTGACGCGGCCCAGGTCATAGAACTTGCGCTCGAAGCCGGATTTGAGGAACGCTTTTAGGCAACCGAGCAGATAGCGGCGGCGTTCGCCCGAACCGGCCCAGGGGTAGGAGAACAGTGCTTTCTTCATGTAGAAGCGGCGATAATTGTGCATCACGCGGTCAAGCAGTTCCGCGCGGTCCATCGCATCCGGCTTCATGATGGGCGTGACGAAGTTATACTTGTCGTAGTCGAAGACCTCGACCTTGTCGCCGAGGTCACGGAACAGGTCCGAGAAGGGCCAGGGCGTGAACATCGACCAGTTGGCGAGGTCCGGTTTCCAGTCCTGCGCCATGCGGTAGGTTTCTTCCAGCGTCTCGCGTGTTTCGTTCTCGAGGCCGACGATGAATTGTGCCTCGACCACAATTCCAGCATTGCGCAGGAGTTGGATGGCCCGCTTGTTCTGGGCGACGGTCGTTTCCTTGTTGAAGCGGTCAAGCTGCAACTGGGCTGCGGCCTCCGTGCCGAGCGAGACGTGGATGAGCCCCGCTTTGCGGTAGAGCGGCAGAAGCGCCTCGTCGCGCAGGATGTCCGTCACGCGGGTGTTAATGCCCCACAGGATCTTCAGGTCACGCGCGATCAGCTCCTCGCAGAAGGCGACGAACTTCTTCTTGTTGATGGTGGGTTCCTCATCCCCCAGGATGAAGAAGCCGACATCATGCTCGCGCATGAGCGTCTCGATCTCGTCGACCACCTTCTTTGGGTCGCGGATGCGGTAGTCGCGCCAGAAGTTCCACTGCGAACAGAAGGAGCAGGTGAAGGGGCAGCCGCGCGCCATGTTGGGAATGGCCACGCGCTTGCCCATCGGTATGTAGATGTCTTTATCCCATTGGAGCACCGACCAGTCTGGCGAGATGCCGTCCAGATCCTTGACGGTTGGAGCGGCAGGTGTGGCGATGACCTCCTGGCCGTCACGAAATGCAATTCCGCGAATATCCTCGCGGCATGCGGGCCAGCGCTTTTCATCAATCGCCCGGATCAGGTTGACGAAAATCTCCTCGCCTTCGCCGCGCACGGTGCAGTCGATCCAGGGTGCTTCACCCAGCACCTGATTGTACATGAATGTAGCGTGGATGCCGCCCAGCACCGTCACCGCATTGGGGTGTACTTCCTTCGCGATCTCGAGCAGGCGCTCAGCCTTGTAGATCGACGGTGTGATCGCGGTACAGCCGATGACGTCCGGCTTTTCCTCCAGCAGGATCGTGCGCACCGCATCTTCGGAAAGATCATTCGTCATCGCATCGACGAAGCGGAGGTCCGGGTAGCCCGCCTTCTTGAGGGTGCCCGCCAGATACGCGACCCCGGCCGGAGGCCAGTTGCCCGCAATCTCGGCTCCGCCGGAATGATAGTTCGGGTGGAGCAACAGCATCCCCATGGCAAGCCTACCTGGATCGTCAGTCAGGAAGGCTATACGTCAGCTCAAATTGACATTTGATCCTGATCAAGCGAGTCAGGACGCGGATGTACCCGCCTTGCGATTGGGAAGGATGATAACGTTATCGGCGTTTTTTCTTCGGACCATTCGGCTTCGAGGGCCTGGAGGTCGGTTTCGAGGGTGGTGGTCTGGCGTTCGGCTTTGGCCAGGCGGTCGGCGAGGGGGAGGTCATCCTCGTTCGGGCGGATGGGCTTGGCCATGGCGCTGAGCTTTTCGATGCGGTCACGCAGGCGGAGTTCGGGATCGACGAAGGGCTTCTCGGGCTTGGGCTCGGGGGTCTTGTAGCCTTCGTAGCCTTCCTTCTGGCGGAGCTTGCGGAGGGCCACTTCCTTGGCGCCCAGCGCCTGGCGAAGCTCTACCTCGCTCGCCTTGGCACCGGCAAGCGAGCGTTCCAGTTCCTCCACCTGGGACTGGAGCGCACGCAATTCAGCCTGCCTGGCGGCCTCGTCGCCCTCGATGAGCTGGATGCGGTTCCGGTGGCGGCTGAATTCCGCCATACTCTCGGCCAGCCGCAGTTTCGCCTCTTCGAGCTTCGCGCCAAGCCGCTGGGCGAGCATGGCATATTCGGCGCGGAGCCGGTCACGCTCGGTCTGAAGGCCGACAAGGGAAGAGGGCATCTGACGCTGCATGCGCCGCGCACCAACCCTGACGCCCGCTGCCCACAGCATGCGGCCCATGAACAGCGCGATCAGGCTGGCGAGCGAAAAGCCCAGCACGAACAGCAATATGGTTTCGGTTCCGGACATCCGGCTCCTGTTCTAGCCAATCGTTGAGCGGTTGGCCAGCGGCCCAGAACGATCCTGCGTCAGAAGGGGTTCCAGTTGGGACGGCTGGAATACTTGAGGTAGCCCACATTGGCGCCAAGCCGGGCGCCCACGCCTGTGCGGATGGGCGCCAGGATGATCTCATCCTTGGCCTGGAAGTTCACGCCAAGCCCGCCCACAAGATAAGCCGAGCCCTCGACCCCGCCGAATCGGGTGTAGAGGTCTTCCGGGCTTTCCGAATTGTAGACGAGCACGAGGCTGCGCGAACCGTTGGCGCCGAAGTCGAAACCAACCGACGGGCCCTGCCAGTAGATGCGCTGCTTGATGCCGTTCTTGTAATAGATCGTGCCCTCGCCATAGCGCAGCCCGCCGACGAAGGAGCCCGCGGCCTCCTCGCCCAGAATGTAAGCTGTAGGCTCACCCTGGCGCTGGAAGACGTATTCGACGGCGGTGGCGAGCCCGCGCGTGGTCTTGCCGAAGAAGCCATGGCCGACGCCGACGATCTCTTCCGTCGTATAGGTGGTGGCCTGGGTTCTCTCAGCCTTGGAAACGGAGGAGGTGGTCTGCGCGGCGGCGGGAAGCGGTTCGCCCGCAAGCAGCAGCAGAGCCAGCGGCGCGGCAAGCAATTTCATCATCTCAATCCTCCTCAGCTTCGACACATGGCCGGATCAATCGTTCTCTCATGGCAGGCTCTCATGGCAGGCTGTCATGGCGAGTCCATGGCAGCACGACGGCTGGGGCGGAGGCTAGCAGTGGGGGATTGCGGGTTGGTTAATGCTTTCTCAAACCCGCCCGCCGCTCAGGCGCTGGCGATGAAGCCCGGATTGTCATAGCCGCGCGCGCGCTTGCCGTAGGTGAGGTCCTGGCCCTCGGCAGTCCGGACGGCGCCGCCCGCCGCCAGAAGAACGGCGTGGCCGGCGGCCGTGTCCCACTCCATCGTGCGGCCAAAGCGCGGGTAGAGATCAGCCTCGGCCGCGGCAATGAGGCAGAACTTGAGGGACGATCCGGCGGAGCACAGCGACTTGACCTTGACCTTCTTCAGATAGTCCTCGGTGGCGGCGTCACGGTGGGAGCGGCTTGCGACGACGACGGCGCCATCGGCGGGAAGCGGCCTGACGGCGAGGCCGCGCCACTGGCAGGCCACATCCCCCTCGATCCGGCCTTCCGCCGCACCCTTGCCCAGCTCGCCCCAGAAAATGCGCTTGAGGGCGGGCGCATGGACGACGCCAGCCACCGGCACGCCATTCTCGACGAGCGCAATGTTGACGGTGAATTCGCCGTTGCGCGAGATGAATTCCTTGGTGCCGTCGAGCGGATCGACGAGGAAGAATTTTTCCGCGGCTTCTGGAATGCGGCCCGCCGAAGCGGCTTCCTCCGAAATCACCGGGACACCGGAGCCGATCTTCGCCAGCCCCTCGAGGATAATCTTCTCCGCCGCCTCATCGGCCTCGGTTACCGGCGTCAGGTCGCCCTTGGCCTTGGCGGAGAAATCGGTGGCGTAGATCGCCATGATTTCCGAGCCCGCCACGACCGCGAGGTCGATCAGCGACTGCATGAAGGCTGAGGGAAGGGCTGACATCGAGGGGCAAGGCTCCTGCACGTTTACGGAGGCTACTTGGTCGCGAAAGCCTGCTCAGTCAATGCGGAAATTCTTAAGCGCCGATGGTACAAGAGTCACACGAATCACATGCGGGGCCCTTCATGTCCGACCTCCTTAGCGCTGATCCCAAGCTTTCCGATCTCGACCTCGCGGCATTGCTGTGCAGCCGCGTGTGCCATGACGTGATTTCGCCCGTGGGCGCCATCGCCAATGGCCTCGAACTGATCGACGATCCTGAGATGGACAAGGAAACCAAGGAGACCGCGCTGGAGATGGTGCGGAGTTCGGCCAAGACCGCGGCGGCGAAACTTAAGTTCTGCCGCATCGCCTTTGGTGCGGCGGGCTCGGCTGGCGCATTGATCGACATGGGCGAGGCGGGCGAGATCGCCAAGGCCTTCGTGGGCGAGGAGAAGGTGAAGCTCGACTGGCAGGCCCCGCGCGAGAACCGCCCGAAACAGCAGGTGAAGCTGGTGCTGAACATGCTGCTGATGGCGATGGCGGGAATCCCGCGTGGCGGACTCGTCACGGTCACGGTCGAGGGCGACGCATTCAGCGCACGCGCCCGGGGTGACCGGGCGAAGGTGCCGGAGACCATCGCCCAGGTGCTGGACGGCTCGCTGGAACTGACCAGCCTCGATGCCCGGCTGGTGCAGCCCTATTATGCCAAGCAACTGGCCCGCTCGGCCGGCCTCACGCTCGACATGGGCTTGGACGGGGCGGATGTGCTGGTGAAGGCGGTGTAGAGGTAAGCGTTTTTTCGCTGCTGGAACTCAGACATTCGCAGCGGTTTGATGCATTTTGCGCGTGGTTGGTAGACATGGCGCAACGCCGGATGCCACGCGCACGGGTGTTGACCGGGAATAGATTGACAGCGTGCGCTGTAAGCCTGGGGTGACGGTTTATGTCTTCTGCCGCTCCTTCATCGGCAGAAGAGGGACCCGCGGAGCGGGGAGATGAGAGGATTTCAGGGACTGGGACTCGCCGTCCCTCACCTACCCCGGCTGCGCCGTGGCCCCGTCCTCTCCCGCTGCGCAGAAGAGGACGGAAGAGATCACGCGCTTTCGCGGAGGTCTTCGCCCATGGGGGGTGCGTTTTCGCGCAGCACGTAGCCGCGGCCCCAGACGGTTTCGATGAAGTTCTTGCCGCCCGCTGCATTGGCGAGCTTCTTACGGAGCTTGCAGATGAAGACGTCGATGATCTTGAGTTCGGGCTCGTCCATGCCGCCGTAGAGGTGATTCAGGAACATTTCCTTGGTGAGCGTGGTGCCCTTGCGGAGCGAGAGCAGCTCCAGCATCTGGTATTCCTTGCCGGTGAGGTGCACGCGCGCGCCGCCCACTTCCACCGTCTTGGTGTCGAGGTTGACGCAGAGATCGCCGGTGATGATCACCGATTGCGCATGGCCCTTGGAGCGGCGGACGACGGCGTGGATGCGAGCGACCAGCTCATCCTTGTGGAAGGGCTTGGTCATGTAGTCGTCAGCACCGAATCCTAAGCCCCGGACCTTGTCCTCGATGCCGGCGAGGCCGGACAGGATCAGGATCGGCGTGTTGACCTTGGCGACGCGGAGCGTCTTCAGCACTTCATAACCCGACATGTCAGGCAGGTTCAGGTCGAGCAGGATGATGTCGTAGTCGTAGAGCTTCCCAAGGTCGACGCCTTCCTCACCGAGGTCGGTCGTATAGACGTTAAACCCTTCAGACTTGAGCATCAGTTCGATGCTCTGGGCCGTCGCGGTATCATCCTCGATCAGCAAAACCCGCATTCTTTTATCCCCTATGATCCCGGCCCCGCCGCGGAGCCCCATCCCGGCTGGCGCGGCCTATTGGCTTCGCGCACAACCAACCGTTAACGCTGACTGTCAAGATACGCTTGGAAAGGTTAATAAACCCTAATTCACCGCAGGAAACCAATTGACGAATCGCCATTCTGCAGTGCGGCGCTCCCCCAAGACCCCAACAGACTGACGTTACACCAGCGCAACGGCGCCGAACTTGCCGGAACGGCCAGCGGCTTGCGCCGGTTTACCCGCCCTTAAGCTCGCCGGTCTATCATACCTGACGGCTTCGCGAACCGGAATCTTTTCAGTAGTTGATTCGCGGAATCGTGAAAAGGGGACGTTTCTCATGTCCTGCTGGTAAGTTGAGTAGAGTTAGGGGTCAAAACATGCGTTCACGCGAGACGCTCCTGCGGCTGCACCGCTTCCGCACCGAGGAAAAGCGCCGTCAGGTTGCTGACATGGACTTCATGATCCAGGACTTCACGCGCAAATACGACGAACTCGATGCGCAGGTGAAGTTCGAGGAAAGCCGCAACGGCGTGACCGACCCAGCCCATTTCAACTATTCGCTCTCCGCCAAGGCCGCGCGCGGCCGGCGCGACAACCTGATGCGCTCGATCGCCGAACTCAAGGACCAGATGGCGGAAGCGCAGGCGGCGCTTGCGTCTGAAGAAGACGAGCTTCGCCGCGTCGAGATGCTGGCGGAAAAGGAAGGCGCCCCCGTGACTCCGCTGCCTGCCATGGCCGCTGCTCAGGCGATGCGCTGAGTTATTTCGGCAAGGCCTATCGTTTCGGAATGCCGCGGCTTGACCGTGGCATTTTCTTTTTCGGGTGCGCAGAGGATTGCCCGCATCGGGGCCTTTGCAATGACAAAGCTCCTGAGGTGCGGTGTCAGAGCCGGTGGGCCTTGAGGCGCTCGTAGTAAGGGCGCGCTTCGTCAGCGATGTGTTGGAGGGCGGGGGGAAGTGCTGGCGATTCCGCCGGGGGAGTGCCGAAACCGGTCGAGGCCCAGACGGCGTTGTACCAGTGCGGCGCCCAGACACCATCGAAGGGCTTGGGGCCGGCAGGCCAGGAGAGCATCGCCTCGCCGAATGGGATGCCGCAGGCGTTGCAGAGGCGGGTGAGGATGCCGCGTGGATCCATCAGGATGTCGTCCGTGTCGACCACGGGGGGTGCGCAGCCCAGGTGATCGGCCGCCATCTCGAAAATCTCGGCCTGTTCGACAAAGCCGATGTCCCGCAAGGTGACGTCCGGCCATTTCTTCGTGTAGCTCGCCAGCACGCGGGCGGGATCGCGGATGAGGAACGCGTTGGTGAGGCCCTTGATCCAGGCGCGGTCATAACTCTTCAGCATGTGGTGGGTCATGTGCTTCTGGTAGAAAACGGGCTTTTCCGCGGGGCCGAGGCACCTGGCGACGAGACTGTCCCAGTTGCTGTCATTGGCGGCGATGATCTCATCGCGCATCGGATGATCATTGCCGTGGTGGACGAGCGAGAAGGCATAGAACGGCTCGTCCCAGGCGGTGCAGTCCGGCCGGTTGCCGAAGGAATACATCATGGCCGTCGAGATGTTGCGCGGGCCAGACCACATGGCGATGTTGGGCATCAGAGGCTCCTCCGCGCGCCGGTGACGCAGAGGTCCTTGTAGGCGGCGGAGAGCCTCAGCGAAACGGGGCCCGCGCCTGACCATTCCGCGGTGGACATGGGGTGGCGCACCGGGCGGCCGTCAATCATCCGTACCGGGATCAATCCGGCGAAGGTGCCGGTGACGAAAGCCTCATCCGCGCCATAGACGTCATATAGCGAGAACTGCTTCTCGAAGACGGGAATCCCGAGGTCTTTCGCCAGCCTGATCATGTTCCCGCGCGTGATGCCGGGGATGCAGTACTGCCCGGTGGAGGTCCAGAGCTCCCCCCGGCGCACGATGAAGAAATGCGTGGAATTGCATGTGGCGACAAACCCTAAGGGATCGAGCATCAGCGCTTCGTCAGCCCCTGCATTGGCGGCCTGGATGCAGGCGGTGATGCAATTGAGCTTCGAATGCGAGTTGAGCTTCTGGTCCTGCACGTCCGGAGCGCCGCGCCTCACATTGACTGTGTGGAGCGTCAGGCCCTTCGCCATCTTCTCCGGATTGGGGGACTTGTATTCCGGGATGATGACAATCGTTGGCTTGCCGATCGTCACGCGCGGGTCCTGGTAGGGGGTGGCCTTGACGCCGCGCGTCACCATCAGGCGGATATGGACGCCGTCTTCCATCTTGTTCGCATCGAGGCAGGCGAAAAGCCGGGCGACCAATTCTTCCGGCGTGAGGCCGATGTCCATGAAGATGGCTTTCGCACCCTCGTAGAGCCGCTCGATGTGCTCACGCAGGAAGGGGATGCCGCCCTTGACCAGGCGCAGGCCCTCCCACACGCCGTCGCCCAGAATGAAGCCGGAGTCGAAGACGGAGACCATCGCCTCGGCGCGCGGCGTGAGCGTGCCATTGACGGAGATGAGGATCTCCAGGTTGCGCGGGTCGATCCTGGCGTCGTGGATGTTGGTCTGGATTTCGGTCTGCATGGGTCGGCCTTGTTGGGATGACAGGGCTGTTTAGTCCGTCCCGCGCCGGGATGCATCCCCGCTTTCGCCCGTATGGTTCGCCTCCCCCTTGTGGGGAGGGGGCGCAGGGCGGACAGGTTGGCGGCTGTTATTCCTTCCGCGACGCGTCAGGCGCTTCCCAGGCGTGGTCGGGGGCGAGTTCCTTCTCGCGGGCGTCGGTGGCCAGCACGCGCTCGATTTCCTCGCGGCCCTGGCGGGCGATGTCGATCAGGCGCTGGGTGTCATCGATGTGCTTTGCGGCGCGGCGGATCAGCTCCTCGTCATGCGATTTGAAACGCCGCGCGGCACGGTGCGCCTCGAAAGGGTGGACGCCGAGACGGACGAGCAGTTTCTCGCCCATGTCCACGGAGGAGGAGAAGACTTCGCGGTGCACGTCCTCGACGCCCGCGTTTATGAGGCGGTAGGCGTGGACGCGGTCGAAGGCGCGGGCGAGGATCTGGAGATCGGGGAAGTGGCGGCGCGCCGTCTCGACGATGTCCAGGGCCTTCTCGCGGTCGTCGATGGCGATCACGAGGGCCTTGGCCTCCGCCGCACCCGCGGCCTCGAGGAGGTCATGGCGCGAGGCGTCGCCGCAATAGACCTTGAAGCCGAATTTCCGCAGCGCCTCAATCTGTTCGGCGTCATGGTCGAGCACCACCGCGCGGATGCCGCTCGCCTGCAGGAGGCGGCCCACCGTCATGCCGAAGCGGCCGTGGCCGGCGATGATGACCGTGCCCGTTTCCTCGATGCGGTCGCTTTCGCGCTCCGCGGCCTTCGCGGCAAAGCGCGGCTGCACCACGCGCTGATCGAAGATCATCAGGAGGGGGGCTGCCGCCATCGAGAGAGCGACGACGGCGACGAGGAGGGAGGATTGCTCGGGGGCGAGGAGTGCGAGGCCCGCGGCGAAGGAGATCAGCACGAAGGCGAACTCGCCGCCCTGTGCGAGCGAGAAGGAGAAGCGCGCGCAATCCGCCCCGTTCATGGCGAAGAGCCGGGCGAGCAGCAGGAGCACGGAGAGCTTCACCAGGATGAAGCCCAGGACCAGCCCCAGGATCAGCACTGGCTGGCCCAGAAGCAGCGAGAAATCGATGCCTGCGCCCACCGCGATGAAGAACACCGCGAGCAGCAGGCCCTTGAAGGGCTCCAGGTCCATCTCGAGCTCGTGGCGGTACTCGCTTTCCGCCAGCACGACGCCGGCGAGGAAGGTTCCGAGTGCCGCCGAGAGGCCAACCAGCTGCATCATGAGCGCGATGCCGACCACGATGAGGAGGGCGAGGCCCACGAAGACCTCGCGGCTTCCCGTATCCGCCACAAGGCGGAACAGCGGGCGCATCAGGAAGCGGCCGGCCAGCACGATGATGGCGACGGCGGCGAGAACGGCCAGCGTCTGCGCCCAGCCCGAGAGGTCACCAATGAGGCTCGCGCCGTGATCGTCATGCGCCTTGGCGGCGGCGAGCAGCGGCAGGAGGGCGAGGATGGGGATGACCGCGATGTTCTGGAACAGCAGGACCGAGAAGGAGGACTGTCCGGCCGAGGTCTTGAGAAGCCCGCGCTCGCTCAGGCTCTGCAGCACGATGGCGGTTGAGGACATGGCGAGGATCAGGCCCGTGGCGAGGGAGGATTGCCATGAGAAGCCCAGCGCGAAGGCGCCGAGGCCGAGGGCCAGCGCGGTCAGCACCACCTGCAATCCGCCGAGCCCGATGATGGGGCGGCGCAGCGCCCAGAGCTTCGAGGGCTGCAGCTCAAGCCCGACGAGGAAGAGCATGACGACAACGCCGAATTCGGCGAAATGCATGACATCCGCCCCCTCGCGCCCGACGAGGCCCAGGGCCGATGGGCCGATCACCATGCCGGCGACGAGATAGCCCAGGACCGAGCCGAGCCCCAGGCGCGTGGCGAGCGGGGCGGCGATGACGGCGGCCGCCAGATAGACGAAGGCGCCGAGGAGAAGGTCTTGCGGGTGCATCAGCTCGCCGCCACGTGAAAGGAAGGCGGCAGGGTGAAGCCCGGGGCAAGCCGGGTCAAGGGGTCGATCCGGTCATCGCGCAGGCCCACGATGAGGTCGCGGTAGGATTCGGCGGCGGCGGACAGGTCAGGCCCGTTCATGCGGCGTCCTGAATGAATCACGAAGGGGCTGAGATAGGCCATGGAGCAGAGATAGGCCGTCTGGTTGAAGGGGCTCAGCAGCTCCCCGATCTCGAAGCGGTTGCGGCCCTCGCGGTGGTAGGCGGCCTCGGAGCCTCCCGTCGAGATCGCCGACATCATGTAGCGACCGGCAAGCTTCGTTCCGCCCGGGCCATAGGCCCAGCCATTCTCCAGCACGAGGTCCTGCCATTCCTTGAGGATGGCGGGGGAGGAGTACCAGTAGAAGGGATGCTGCAGCACGATCACGTCATGCGCGAGCAGGCGCTGCTGCTCCGCCCGGACGTCGATGCCGAAATCGGGGTAGGCGGCATAGAGATCGACCAGGGTGATACCTTCAAGGCCGCTCACCGCCTTCAGCATGGCGTGCTGCACGACGGAGGCCTGGCGCTTCGGGTGGGCATGGAGGATGAGGATCTTCATGGGCGTGCCTTGTGCTCGAGGCCGCGGTGCAGGAGGCGCTTCAGTTCCGCCACCGCGATGGGTTTCGAGAGATAGCCGTCGAAGCCTGATTCGAGATAGCGTTCGCGGTCACCCGCGATGGCATTGGCGGTGAGCGCGATGATCTGGGGGCAGGCCTCGCCCAGCTCCGCGCGGATCACGCGGCAGGCCTCCAACCCATCGATTCCCGGCATTTCGATATCCATGAAGATGACGTCGAAAGGCGTGGCGCGGGCCGCTCCTCGGGCTCGTCCCAGATGAAACAGCCGACCTTGGCGAGCCGTGCCGCACCGCGCATGAAGCTGGCCTGCTCGTTGAGCTTGGCATTCCCGCGCTCAAGCTGCTTCTGCAGGAACTTCTCCTGCGTCTGGTCGATCAGGAGGCCGAAGGACTGGTCGACGTTTCTTTCCGCGTCACGGGCACATTCGGCGATCTCGCGCATATGCTTCTCATTGCCGTGCACGTCATTGATGGTGAAGGTGATGCCATAGGCTTCGCCCTCGCGCCGGCCCCTTTCCTGCACATGATAAGGCTGTAAATCTGGAGTGGGAACACGTGGAAGTCTAGTGGCGCGTCAGTTGGCGCGGTAGTCCTGGATGCGGGTGGTGCGAAGCCCCGCCAGGCCGTGGCGGTCAATGGAGCGCTGCCAGCTCAGATACTCTTCGACGGTGAGGACATATCTCTCACAGGCTTCCTCGAGGCTGAGGAGGCCGCCACGGACAGCCGCGACCACCTCCGCCTTGCGGCGGATGACCCAGCGCTGGTTGCCCGGCGGCGGGAGGTCGGCGACTGTCAGTGGACTGCCATCGGGCCCGATGACGTAATTGACGCGGGTACGCAACTGACCGTTCATGAACGCAACTCAACCCATACGCAGGAACACGACTGAACATACCGTAGTTCCACGCCCCTTAAAAATCGCCTAAGTACATATGAAGATTTCCCAAACCGCGCCGGGGAAAGGTGCCATTTCAGCACAGGCCGGTTTACAAGCGGGCGGGGAGAGGCCATTTACAGCGCGATTGAGCGTGAACGCGTCGAGCGTAAAGAAAAGGATAATGATCGGACAGGGCCTCATCGACACGGTGCGCGAGACGGTCGGCATTGCCGGGGATCCGTCCGCGGTGCGCGTGGTCTGCGCCATGTCGGGGGGTGTCGATTCGACGGTGGCGGCGGCGCTCCTGAAGCAGGCCGGTTTCGATGTCGTGGGCATCACGCTGCAGCTCTATGACCATGGCGAGGCCGTGCGGCGGAAAGGCGCCTGCTGCGCGGGCCAGGACATTCACGATGCGCGCCGGGCGGCGGCCGCCCTGGACATTCCCCATTACGTGCTGGATTTCGAGTCGCGCTTCAAGGAAGCGGTGATCGATGAATTCGTGACCAGCTATCTGGCGGGCGAGACGCCTATCCCATGCGTGACCTGCAACCGGACGGTGAAGTTCGCCGACCTGCTCCAGCGCTCCCGCGAATTGGACGCCGCAGTGCTGGCGACGGGGCATTATGTGGAAAGCCGGGCGAGGCCGGACGGCACGGGCAAGCGCGACCTGTTCACCCCCGCCGACCTGGCGCGTGACCAGAGCTATTTCCTGTTTGCCACCACCCAGCCGCAGCTCGACTATTTGCGTTTTCCGCTGGGCACGATCGGCAAGGCCGAAACGCGCGCCATTGCGGCCTCGCTGGGGCTTGGCGTGGCGGAAAAGCCGGACAGCCAGGACATCTGCTTCGTGCCCGATGGCCGCTATGCCGACCTGATCCTGAAGCTGAGGCCTGATGGCGCCGAGCCAGGCGACATCGTGGACCTCCAGGGCCAGGTGCTGGGCCGGCATGAGGGCATCATCCACTATACCATCGGCCAGCGCCGGGGGCTTGGGCTTTCGGGCGGGGAGCCGCTCTATGTGGTGAGGATCGAGGCGGCAGAGCGGCGCATCGCGGTGGGCCCGCGGGAGGCGCTGAAGCAGACGGACATCCGCGTCTCCAGCCTCAACTGGCTGGGCGAGCAGCCGCTGGGGGATGAGCCGCAGCCCGTGCACGCCCGGATCCGCTCGGCAAGGCCGCCGGTTCCCGCCGCCATCAGGCTGGTGGATGGCATTCCCGTGGTGAGCATCTCCGGTGGGGAATATGGCGTCTCCCCCGGCCAGGCCTGCGTGCTTTATGAGGGCGAAGGACCCGGAATGCGCGTGCTGGGCGGCGGTTTCATCGCGCGCGGCTGAAACCCGGCCAAGGCCTTCACCTTAATCGAAAGGGATGCACCTGGGGGAATAGCTCCATCCTGGTTGCCCGGCCTGCCGCCTGCGGATCATGGCGAAACCCTGGCCTTCCTATTCTTGCCCCGGCAAGCCCTCCTTCAATGGCAGCAAGAACGGCTGGCAAAACGCCACCATGATCGGCCCCCGACGCGTGGTGCGGGTTGAATGTCAGTGCATGGGTGGCCTCGACGCCAGCGCAGGCGGCGAAGCCGGCCGGGGTAGCGCAGCCGCCCGCGCGGAGTGCGGAACTCATATCTCCGGGGCCGGGGGCCGGTAGCCCAGTGAGCCATGAGGGCGGAGCGTGTTGGAGAAGCGCCGCCAGCTTTCCACGATGACGCGTGCCGCAGCGAGCGTGTCGAAGATCTCGCCATTGAGACGCTCGTCACGGATGCAGGTGTTGAAGCTCTCGATGTATCCGTTCTCCCACGGGCTCCCGGGCCAGGGCCACAATGTCGTCCGTCAGTTTCTCCTCGTCTTCCGGGCCCCGCGGGACCTTGCGCTGTGTCGACCGGTGCTGGCCAAGCGCCGTACAGGCCCGGCGCTCAGAGATCGACAGAGCCTGCCGGACGTGCGCGATGCACGGGCTGGAGGCCGGAAATCGGCCCGCTGTTGAGAAGCCGGACCCGGGAAATCCCGTTGCAAAGGCTTTCCGCCGGACCTGCTGGGCTTTGGCGGCGCCATTTGCCATTGGCGTCCGGTTTTCCTATAGTTGTTCATCACGTGGGAGTAACAGCGTCTTGGCCAAGATCAACCTCCATCCCAACATCGACAGAGATGTGAAACGAGGGGTGGCATGGGCGGTTCATGCCTTCACCACCTGCGGGATCGTGCTGGGCTTCCTGGCGCTCGTTGCGGTGCTGAAGGGCGATGCCGTCGCGGCCTTCATGTGGCTGGGGCTGGCGCTGTTCGTCGACGGGGTGGACGGAACCCTGGCCCGCAAGGCGCGCGTGCTCGAATACACGCCCAATTTCGACGGGCGCACGCTGGACAACGTCATCGACTTCTTCACCTATGTGGCGGTGCCGGCGCTGATGGTCTACTGGTTCCAAATGACGCCGGTGGACTTCTATTTCTCCGGCCAGACGTGGAGCCTGATCTCCGCCGCCGCCATCATGGCGGTGTCCTGCTACACCTTCGCCAATGTCGGCATGAAGTCGGATGACTATTATTTCGTGGGCTTCCCGGCGCTGTGGAACGTGGTGGTGATGTATTTCTTCATCCTGCAGACAGGCCCCTGGACCAACCTCATCACCATCGCCGTCCTCTGCGTGCTGACCTTCGTTCCGATCAAGTTCGTGCACCCCCTGCGGGTGACCGACTGGCGCGAGATCACAATCCCGCTCACGGTCCTCTGGGCGGCCATGTCCCTAAGCCTTATCATCCAGGCCAAGGACCGCAGCGGCTGGGGCACGGTTGAGGACGTCCAGCTCTGGGTCTGGGTCGCGGCGAGCCTCTATTTCCTGTTCATCTCGATCTGGCGGACCTTCTTCAAGAAGGACCCGGAAACCGAACCGGAGGCAGGCGAGGCGGCTTGACTTGCCCGCCCCCCTTCCACTATATCCCGCGCCACCTGTGGCGGGGTAGCTCAGTTGGTTAGAGCACGGGAATCATAATCCTGGGGTCGGGGGTTCAACTCCCTCTCCCGCTACCATTACTCCCCACCCGTTATGGGGTAGACTGGCAGGTCAATCAGCCTCGCCAAGCGGCCTTCAATTTCGATCCGGTAGTCCGTCATGACCGTAACCCGGGCAATGAGGTCCCGAAGGGACTGCATGACATTCGGAGTTGCCTTCATTTCTTCTTTTGGTCGCTCAAGTTGCTGGCGGTAGCGATCCAGCGCCGCCGCTGCTGGTGGAGTTCCACGCAAGGATGGCGGCGCTCGAGGCAATTCCGATGATTGTGGACGAAATCGTGCTTCACGAAGTGATCCTACAGCCAACGGAAACCTAACGCAGGCGGAAGAGAAACAATGCAGGACCCGACATCACAACCCCAGCCATCCGACACGCTGAAGGCAAACCGATGGGTGTTGAGCCTCTATGAATGTGGGGCTATCAGCCTCGCTGAGGCGGAGAGACGGGCCGAGCGTACGCTGGTGTTCGCCGCGATCTACTCGACCATTCCCTGGCATGCCCAGAATGCGGCGAAGGACCCGGACTACTGGAACACGCTCTACGCATCCCACGTGCTCTGGTAAGGCGGTATTCTGGCGCGTGCATGCCGCAGCTGTCGCTATTCCTCCCGCATGGCGTAGATGAGATAATCGGCGAGCGGCTTGACGAGGAATGAGGCGGGTGAGCGCGTGTCTGTCTGGATCAGCGCCTCGACGGGCCTTCCGGGATGAAGCAGCTGGCCGTTGAGCTTGGCTTCGGCACCCTCGGCCAGCATCAGTTCGGCGCGGAAATAGCGGCGGCCGGTGGCGGGTTCGGTGATGGCATCGGCGGAGACGGAGACGACACGGCCGTCGACCTCCGGCGTTGTCCGCTGATCGAAGTTGGGGAAGCGGATGCGGGCAGGCTGGCCTTGGTGCACGCGGTCGATCTGGCGGGGGTCGATTTCCACCATGAGGACGAGGGGCGTTCCGGTCGGCACGATGGAGGCGATCTCCTGGCCTGCGGGGATCACGCCGGCCACGGTGTGCGCCTGGAGGCCCAGCACGGTGCCTGACATCGGCGCGCGCAGCACGAGGCGGCGGAGCCGGGTGTCCACCACGCGCAATTGCTCCTTGAGTTCGGCTTCCTTGGGCTGAAGTGTGCGGATTTCGCTGTGAGCCTGCTCGCGGAACTCCGCCTCAAGCCTCAGGCGCTCCACCGTGAACCCGGCAATCGAGCTCCTCGCCTCCGCGATGCTGGCTTGGAACTCGCCGATCTGGCCTGCGAGCTTAGCCGCCTCCCGGCGCAGGGCGAGCACCCGTGTCTTCTGCGTCAGGCCTTGCGCAAGAAGTTCTTCCTGCGCCGCGAGTTCTTCGCGGATGAGGGCCAGCTGCTCACTGGTGGCGGTGAGCTGCTGGGAGCGTCCGAGGATCAGTGCTTCGGCCTGGATGGTGCGTTCGGTGAGCTGTGCGGTGGTTTGCTGAAGCGTGGCGCGGCGTGCCTCGAACAGGGAGGTTTCATCCGCGAGGATCTCCGGCAGCTCTTCGATCTCGGCGCCCATCTG
>JBEILC010000036.1:0-19115 GCA_040379425.1 Hyphomicrobiales bacterium | reverse complement strand
GGTCCTTCACCACCTTGCCGTCCCGCATCACATAGACGCGATCCGATATCTCGAGGACTTACTCCAGGCGGTGCGAGATGAAGACGAAGCTGGCGCGGTCCTTGAGGTCGCGGATAATACGGAACAGGAGATCCACTTCCTTCTGTTCCAGCACCGAGGTCGGCTCATCCAGCAGGATGGTGACATGGCCCTTGATGCGGCTGTTGAGCGACAGGGCCTTGGCGATCTCCACCATCTGGCGCGCGGCGAAGGAGAGGTCCGCGCAGCGCATGCCGGGATCAATGTCGAGATGGACCTTCTTCAGCTCCTCCCGGGCGGCGGCCTTCATGCGCGACTTGGAGATGAGGCCGAAGCGCAGGAACTCCTCCTCGCGGCCGAGGAAGATGTTCTCGGCCACCGTCAGCGTCGGCAGGATCGACTGTTCCTGGAACACCATGGCGATGCCAGAATCAAAGGCCTGGCGCGGCGATGCGACATGGATCGGCTGGCCATCGACAAAGATGCCGCCGGAGTCGGGCTGGTAGACGCCGTTCAGGATCTTGAGCAGCGTGGACTTGCCCGCCCCATTCTCACCGATGAGCCCCACCACCTCGCCGCGCCCGATGTGGAAGCTGACGCCGTCCAGCGCCCTGACACCCGGGAAGGACTTCGACACGCCGCGGATCTCGAGGACGGGCACGCTCATTTGACGACGTCCAGCCGCGAACGGTCGAGCGCCAGCGCGACCGCGGCAATGATCAGGATGCCCTGCACGCCCTTCTGCACATAGGGCTCGATCCCCATCAGCACCATGCCATTGGCCAGCACGATGACGATGAACACGCCGATGACCGAGTTGAGCACGGAACCCACACCGCCCGACAGCGCCGTGCCGCCCACCACCACGGCGGTGATCGCAGTGAACAGCCGGTCCTGCGCGATCAGCGCATGGCCGCGGCCGATCTGGGCCGCCGACAGCGCGCCGGCAAGCCCGTAGAACAGCCCGGCGATGCCGAAGATGAGGATGCGGGTGCGCTCCACCGGGATGCCGGAGTTCGTTGCCGTCTGCTCGTCCGTGCCGATGGCATAGAGCCAGCGCCCGATGCGGGTGCGCTCCTGGATGACCCAGGCGGCGAAGACGGCAAGCCCTGCGATCCACACCGCGGCGGGAAGCCCAAGGAAGCGGCCGAGCGAGAGCCAGTTGCGGAAGTCATTGTCACCGATCCTGACCATGACGCCGCCGAGGATCGCGGTGGCGATGCCGATCCCTGCAAAGCCGATGCCCAGGGTCGCCATGAACGAAGGGATCTTCAGCTTCACATGGACGAGGCCGTTCAGGAGCCCCAGCGCACCGCCGAGCAGAATGGCGGCAGGAACCGACCACAGGCCGATGGCCACCCCCGTCAGGTCATTGGCCACCAGCATGCTGGCGGCAACCGCGCAGAGCGCCACCGTCCCCTCGACCGAGAGATCAATGGACCCCATCAGGATGATGAAGGTGGCGCCCATGCAGACAACGAGCGGAATCGCCGCCGTGTTCAGCATGCGGACCGCATTGCCCGTGGTGAAGAAGGACGGATTGATCAGCCCCACCGCCAGGCACAGGCCGGCCAGCACGGCCAGGGGCGCCCAGCGGCGCCAGTTGCCGAGGGCACGGCCGTTCGGAATGGCAGCAGTGGCCACGTCTCTTCTCCGCAGTGCTTCGGGGCCGAAGATAGCCGGGTGCAGGACACCCGGCTAGTATGGCCGTCAGGGAGAATTTATCCGCGATACTGGATCTGGCCTGTGGCCTTGCCCCACAGGTCGTTGAAGTCGACCTTCGGGGGATTGGCCTTGTAATCCGCCACCGTATCCTTGGTCACGATGATGCCGGTGCCGTAGAACTCGCGGTGTTCCTTGGGCTCCTTGGTAATGTCGATCTTGCCGGTGGCGTGGGCATAGGGAATGGCAAGACCCATGCCGCCCGTCCACAGCGGATCCCAGGCAACGGTGCCGGCGAACTCGCCCGCCTCGATGGCGCTCAAGGCTGCATCGATGCCGTCGATGCCGACCACCGGAACCTTGCCCGCAAGTCCGTTCTGGCGGAGCGCCTCGAGAGCGCCCATGCCCATGCCGTCATTGGCCGCGAAGACGCCCTTGATCTGGTCGCCGAAGCGGGTGAGCCAGGCCTGGGTGATCTCGAAGGCCTTCTGCTCATTCCAGTCCGCAGGCTGGAAGTCGAGCAGCGTCACCTTGCCGCCGGTCTTGGCAATCGCGTTGTCGAGGCCGAGCTTGCGCTCGATGGCCGGGACATTCGACAGGATGCCGCCCAGCGCCACGATGCCGCCCTCGCCGCCGAAGGCCTTGAACAGCTCATTGGCGATCGCTTCCGCCGTCGGCACCCCGTCAAACGACATGTGGGCCACATAGTTCGGGTCATGATCCCAGGGATGGAGGTCATCCGGCTTGTTCCACTGGGTGACGACGAAGCCGCCGGCCTTCTTCACTTCCTCGACGATCACGCGCGCATCGGGAGAATCATTGGGGTCGACGTTGAGGATCAGCTTGCCGCCGGTGCGCTGCAGCAGCGCCTTGATGTCGGCAATGCCCTTTTCCGAGTTGCCCTCGGTGACCAGCACTTCATAGGTGGCGCCGATCGACTTCGCAAAGTCCTCGCCGCCCTTGGCGAAGGTGGCATGATAGGGATTGGCCACCGAACGCAGCGAATTGGCGAGCGTCCAGGTCGTCTCCTGGGCAATCGCCGGCATGGGGAATGCGCCGCCCAGCGTACCCACGGCAGCTGCGCCCGCAGCGCCTTTCAGCACCGAGCGGCGGGTCAGTTTCGAGGTCAATGACAGGTCGTTCACAGTCTTGCTCATCAGGATCCTCCACGTTTTTTGGGCTTTACTGCACTAACTAGTTACTGCATTCTCATGACGTGTCAAGGCCCTGACCGTGCGCTTGCGAAAGGGCGGAGAGGTTGCAATAGGGTGCCGGGACGTGAACAGGCCGCAATTGCGACAGGACGGACGATGCTGAAGAAACGTGAGGCCATGCCGCGCGACGCGGACCAGACCCGCAAGCGCATTCTTGCGGCGGCGCTGGTCGAGTTCGCGAGGAAGGGGCTGGGGGGTGCGCGGGTCGATGAGATCGCCGCGCGCTCCAAGGCCAACAAGCGCATGATCTATCACTATTTCGGCAGCAAGGAGCAGCTGTTCACCGCGGTGCTGGAAGACGCCTATCTCGGCATCCGCTCGGCCGAGCAGACGCTCCACCTCGACGAACTGCCGCCCGATGAGGCGATTGCCAGGCTGGTGCGCTTCACCTGGGACTATTACCTCGCGCACCATGAGTTTCTGACGCTGGTCAACAGCGAGAACCTGCACCGCGCCAAGCACCTCAAGACCTCGGAGGCGATCCGCCAGACCAGCGGCAAGCTGGTGGCCATGGTGAAGGGCATATTGGACCGGGGCGTTGCCGCCGGCATCTTCCGGCCCGGTGTCGATCCGGTGCAGCTCAATATCACCATCGCCGCCATCGGCTACTACTACCTGACCAACCGCTTCACCGGCTCCATCGTCTACGAACGCGACTTCATGACGCCGGAAAACCTCGAAGCCCGCCTCGCCTTCAATCTCGACACCATCCTCAGGCTTCTGAAGAAAGACCCCTAATGCAGCCCTCCTCCGCCATTCCCTTTCCGAAGCTCTCGCCTGAGATCTACACCCAGATCGGCGACACCTCACGGCGCTTCGCCGATACGCGGGTGAAGCCCCTTGCCCGTGACCTCGATGAGACGGAGCGTTTCCCAGCGGAGATCTATGCCGAGATGGCGGAGCTGGGCCTGTTTGGCATCACCGTGCCGGAGGAATTCGGCGGAGCGGGCCTCGATGCACTGTCCTATGCGCTGGTGATGGAGGAGCTTTCGCGCGGCTATGCCTCGGTTGCCGACCAGTGCGGCCTCGTCGAACTGATCGGCACGCTGCTCTGCGTGCATGGGAGCGAAGCGCAGCGCGACGCGCATCTCGCCGACGTTCTGGCCGCGAGAAAACGCGTGGCCTATTGCATCACCGAGGCGGAAGCGGGAACGGACGTTTCCGGCATCAGGACCACGGCGGTCAAGGACGGCGATGGGTTCAAGCTTTCGGGCTCCAAGATCTGGATTCACAATGCGCCCGTCGCGGAGATCGGCTTCGTGCTGGCGCGCACCGATCCGGAGGCGGGCCACCGCGGCATGTCCATCTTCATCGTGGACCTCAATGCCAAGGGCGTATCCCGCGGGAAGAAGGAGCACAAGATGGGCCAGCGCGCCTCGCCCGTCGGCGCATTGCTTTTCGACAATGTAGCACTTCCCGCAGATGCCCTGCTGGGCCCCATGAACCGTGGCTTCCACATCATGATGAGTGTCCTCGACAAGGGCCGCATCGGCATCGGCGCTCTTGCTGTCGGCATCGCGCAGGCGGGCCTCGAGGCAGCACTTGATTATGCCAAGACGCGCAAGCAGTTCGGCAAGCCCATCGCCGAGAACCAGGGCCTGCAGTGGATTCTGGCGGACATGCAGAAGGACATCACCGCCGCGCGCGCCCTCGTCCACCGCGCCGCCATGGTGATGGATGCGGGCCTTCCCGCCACCATGGACTGCTCGATCGCCAAGTGCTTCGCGGGCGATTGTGCCGTGACGCATACGGCCAATGCGGTGCAGGTGTTCGGTGGATCGGGATACATCCGGGGCTTCGAGGTGGAGCGGCTCTATCGTGACGCCAAGATCACCCAGATCTATGAAGGCACCAACCAGATCCAGCGCACCATCATCGCGCGCGAATTGCTGAAGGGCTGAGATGGAACCGTTCGAAGAAAGCGTAGGCACAAGCGTCACCTGCTCCAAGACCGTCAGCGAAAGCGACGTCTATCTCTTCGCGGGGATCACCGGCGACCTCTCGCCCAATCATGTGGACGAGGAGGCGATGAAGGGCACGCGCTATGGGGGACGCATCGCCCATGGGGCGCTGCTGGTGGGCTACATGTCACGCGCCTCGACTCTCATCACGGAGAAATGCGAGGCGCTGATGGGCGGGCACTATCCGGTGTCGCTTGGTTATGACAAGGTGCGCTTTCTTGAAGGCGTGAAGATCGGCGACACGATCACCATCACCTACCGCATCGTGAGTGCGGACAGCGAACGCATGCGGACGGTGGCAGACGTGAGCCTCGCCAACCAGGCGGGGACCGTCTGCGCGGTTGCGAACCATATCATGCGCTGGCTGAAGCGGGATTGAGACAAGAGAATTCGGGAGAACCAACATGAACGCCATCAACATCCGCAAGTTCGGCCGCGTGGGTTTCGACGTTACCGACATGGGCTTCGGCGCCGCACCCATCGGCAATTTCCTGAGGCCTATTCCGGAAGAGGAGGCGGGCGCCATGGTGGAGCGCGCATGGGATGCCGGCATGCGCTATTTCGACACCGCCCCCTATTACGGCCACGGCCTGTCCGAATTGCGGCTCGGCCATTACCTGCGCTGGAAGCCGCGCCATGAATTCGTCGTGTCAAGCAAGGTGGGCCGCGTGCTGACGGCTGCACCGCGCGAAACCATCGACTTCAAGCCCTGGGTCAACGGTGCGCCCTTCCAGAGCCGGTTCGATTATTCCTATGACGGAACCATGCGGAGCTTCGAGGATTCGCTGCAGCGGCTGGGGCTTGGCAGCATCGACATCCTGTTCATCCACGATGCCGACGTGTTCACCCATGGGCCTGAGATGCAGAAGGTCTATTTCAAGCAGGCGATGGATGGCTGCTACCGCGCGCTGGTCAAGCTGCGCGAACAGGGCCTCGTCAAGGCCATCGGTGTTGGCGTCAACAATTGGGAAGTCATGCTCGACTTCATGAAGGCGGGCGACTTCGACACGCTGCTGGTGGCGGGGCGCTATACGCTCCTCGAACAGGACGCGCTGAATGAGCTGCTGCCATTGTGCGAGCAGCGCAACACGGCGATCGTGATCGGCGGCGGCTTCAATGGCGGCATCCTGGCGACGGGTGCGGTGCCAGGCGCGAAGTGGAACTATGCGCCGGCCCCGGCGCCCATCATGGAGAAGGTGAAGAAGATCGAGGCCGTCTGCGCACGCCACAATGTGCCGCTGGCCGCCGCCGCGCTGCAGTTCCTGCTGGCGCACCCCGCGGTTGCCTCGCATGTGCCAGGCACACGCAATGTGGCGCAGATGAACCAGAATCTCAACCTCGTGGCGCATCCCATTCCGGTGGCCTTCTGGCAGGAGCTGAAAGCCGAGGGCCTCGTCCGGCAGGATGCACCAACACCTGCGTGACCGACCGGCGGCGGATCGGCGGAATGCCGCTGCAGTTGCATAGAAGGCAGTGCATATCGCAATGCGCGCATCACTAACGCTTGCGCTGAATCAATGCACTATATCTCTCAGATGATAGATTCATCCATGTTGGATCAATCTTGAGGGCAAGCCATGCATGCCACTGCATCGGCTGTTTTTCGTGCCGCCGCCTTTCTTGTGAGTTCGATCGTCATTGGCAGTGCCGCCATGGCTCAGGATGCCGTTGTCGGCCAGGCCGAGTACAAGATGCACTGCGCTGCCTGCCATGGCATGGAGGGCCGCCGTGACGGGCCGATCGGTCCGCTGCTGAAGACGCCAGCCCCGAACCTCGCGCTCATCTGCGAGCGGAACGGCGGCAAGTTTCCTTTCCAGAAGGTCTACGACATCATAGACGGCAGCACGGTTCTCGCGGCCCATGGCGCCAGAGACATGCCGTTATAGGGCGTGCGCTACCGCAAGGAACCGAAACCCGTGACACCCGATCAGGTGAGCGTGACCAACGAGCAGGTGGAACAGCGCATCCTGTCGCTCGTCTACTATCTCGGTACGCTGCAGTAACGGCGAACAAGTGTTGTGAAACGACTGCGCATGATCCTGTCAGGGATCATGCGCAAGATATCTGTCGATCACGTTGCGGGTGACCTGGATGACCATCCCGTCCCTGCGGGTGAGACCCATGATCCAGTCGCAGGTGCCGGCGTGGAAGACCTCGCCGTGTCCTTTGCGAAAACTGACGATCATGCCGCAGCCACGCTTCGTGGCCTCAATGGCGGCGTGGTCCTTCCGGCCCATGAGGACGGAGGCGACATATTCGCCATCCTCTATGCCAAGGAAGCTTTGGCCGGGGCGGATAGTGGGGCCTTCCTCGACCGTCGCGGAGAGACCGAGCGCCAGAATCTGCAAACCCTCGGGCGCTTGTGATGGATCGGCGGGATAGGGAAGGCCGCCGCGGATTTCGTAGGGAAGGCCATCGACTTCATAACCGAAGATACGCGAGGGCGCGCCCAGTACATCGCCGTAATAGAGGCCGGTATTCGCAAAGGCCCAGTGTTCAGGCCGGTAGATGGGAAAGCCCTTGGCACCGCGCGGCGAGCAGCCGGACCAGCTGGCATAAAGGCCATGCGTGGCATTGAGGCCGAAGCTGGCGGCGCCGGGGCGGCCGATCTCTGGCGCTTCCCAGGATTCGGTCACCAGATGGCGGGGGCCGCTCTGCATCACCGGGTCTTCGTCACGCGCGATGTATTTGTAGCAGATCTGCGTTCGGCCCTCGTCTTCCAGCCTGATCTGCCACATGAAGTTGCCGGCAAACCGCGCCACATGCCCGCCGCGCTCCACATAGGCATCGACCGCGTCGCGCATCTCCCAGGACCAGTACTCGTCATGTCCGATGAGCGCCACGCAAGGATAGCCCGCGAGAAGTTCAGGTGTGTAGTGCAGATCCGTCTGGCTGATGACGTCCAGCGCATAGCCCTCACGCTCCGCCCAGAGTACGAAATGCCGCTCGAAGCTCGCCCAGCCGGATGACATGTATTTCTTGGAATAGCCATTGGCATAGGCCCATTCCATGTGCGGATAGCGGGGCTCCGCCAAGATCGGCGGATCCTCCATCAGTACGGCGCGCGGCGCATCCGGCGGCAGGCTGACGAAGCCCTTTGCCAGCGGCCGTTCGATGCTCAAGATGGGCGAGAAGCGGTCTCCATTCGGGCCACAATGGCCCTGGTAGTGGTTGGACCCGCCCCAGTCATTGTAGGCCGTCCATGTCGCGGTGGCGGCGATCAGCAGCACGCGGCCACGCTTCTCTCCGCCGCGCTTCGGCCGTACGATGAAGAGATGCTCATGCATGTCCTGCCCGCGGCCGTCCTCCTGGGCCGTGGTGCGGATGATGTAACCGCCCGACGGCCAGTCCTCTTCCACCGCAATCTCAAGCGACACCGGCCAGCCACAGCCGTTGACCGAGCAATGATCTGGCGTATCGCGCCACATGCCTTCAAGTCCCTCGCGGCGAAACACCGTGCGCGGTGCGGCGCCGTCGCGGATGATCTCGACGCGATAGGCCGATGCATTGGTGCAGACGCTGAGCCTCAGCGTTTCGCCCGGCGCATAGGACAGGCGGCCGGCATAGCTCCAGATGCGGATGGTGGTTGGTGGCTCATGGAACGGGCGCTCTGCATAGTTGCCGAGCACAGCTTCGCGCCGCCAGGCTTCGTCACGGCTGCTCATCAACGGAACTCCGCCGCGATGGCGCGGAACAGGGCAAGCGTCTGATGGTCCATCGCATCATCCGCCGGGATGGGTTGCGAGGACTGCTTCACCGCCACCATGCCCGCTTCAAGATCCACATAGATCCACTGGCCATGGATGCCGATGGCGCAGAGCAACTGAGAGGACGGCTCGGGGATGTACCATTTGGAGCGGTAGCGGCCATGCGGGAAGAGAGGCACCATCTCACCGCGTGACCAGGCCACGGGATCGCCCGCGGTGAGGATGTCTTCGATCCACGCTTCGGGAATGATGCGGCGCCCGTTGAGGGATCCCCTGCCACGCACCGCCTCGCCCAACCGCGCGAGGTCCCGAAGGCTCATACAGATGCCGCCGGCGGTGCGCGGCGCGCCGTGGCGGTCGACCGTGATGTAAGCGTCATGCTCGGCTCCCATCGGCTGCCAGATGTGGCGCGAGAGGAGAGTGGCCACGGTCTCGCCGCTGGCGCGCGCGATGATCCAGCCCAGCATGTCCGAATTGGGCGAGACATAGTGAAACCGGTATCCATGCGGATGACCGGCCTTCGAAAGGCTGGTGATGAAGCGATGCAGGCCATCCTCCGATCCGATGGCGCCAGGCGGATTCCAACCCATGGCGGCACGGTAGCGCGCCACGTCACCCAGAGGGTCGAGATAGTCCTCGGTGAATTGGATGCTCACCGTCATGTCCAGCACATGGCGCAAGGTGCAATCGGCATAGGCGGAGCCCGCAGCTTCCGGCACGTGGCGTATCACCGGCTCATCGGGATCGAGAAGTCCCTGCTCCACCATGATGCCGGCGAGCAGCGCGGTGACCGACTTGCTCACGGAGAAGACGATGTGCCGGTCCTGCCGCTGCTGATTGGCGTAATGCTCCACCACCACCGCGCCGTCCTTCAGCACGAGAAAGCCGTCCGTATGGGTCGTGGAGAGAACGCCGGAAGCCGGCATGTGCCGGCCATTCCACGCGACATCGACCTTGCCAAGATCCAGCGCCGCGGCGTGCGGCAGGACCGCGGCCTTGCCAGCGGCGACCGGCGCTACGGGAATGAGGCTGTCAACATGGGTGAAGCCCCAGATGCTGTGGGGATGCTGGCGCCAGTTGGCCAGCGTGGCAGGGGGAAGAATGTCAGCCGTCATGCTCGTTCCGTTGAGTTGCAACGGAACTCTAGCACGCGCATGTAAGAGAGGGCAGCGCAGGCTGCCAGCCTTCAGGCGGCGCGCGTCAGGCGTGCGGGCTCCGACGCAGGTTGAGGCAGGGGCGGCCAGAGCCGCCCGTCAGGCGCCAGCGGTTCAGCGGTGTCCCACAGGGCAAGCTCCGCCGCATAGTCCTCGGCGGGAATGGTTTCGCCCTCGCGGCCGATGAGCAGATCAAGCCCGGTCTCCTCATAGCAGGCGAGATTGGTGAGGCGCGGGACGGGCAGCTGACCAGTGCGGAATTCCTCCCACATCCGGTCGAACAGGGTCTCGAGCCCACTTACGAGGCCAGGCGTATCGAACAGGGTCGAGGACAGGCGCGTCTGGTCCAGCCTGTGGCGCAGTGCTGCGGCGGTTCCCGGTGTCCGTGCGATGGCGACGGCGCGCCCGATGTAATCCTCAAGGCTGTGGCAGATGAGCTCAGAAAGCCCCGCGCATCTGACGAGCCCCGCGCAGACGCGTGCGGCGAAGCCCTTGCCTTCAAGGGTGAGCACAGGTGTTCCCATCCACATGGCGTCGGACGCGGTGGTGTGTGCGCCATAGGGGTAGGTGTCAAGGAAGAGGTCCGCCAAACGATAGCGCGCAAGGTGCTGCGGATTGGGGCGCTTCGGCGCAAAACAGATGCGCTCCGGCGCGATGCCCACATTCGCCGCCATCTGCCGCAGGCGCTGGTTCGTCTCCGGGGTGGAATCGAGGAGCCAAAGCACGCTTCCTTCGGCAGCAGCGAGGATCTTCATCCAAGCCATGAAGACATGTGCGGTGATCTTCTGCGCGCCATTGAGGCAGCAGAAGACAAAGCCCTGCTCGGGAAGGCCTTCATCCGCGCGCCGCGGCGCCTCCGCAGCGACGCGCCGCTTGCGGTCATTGGGCTGGTAGCAGGCAAGGCGCATGACCTTCTCCGAGAAGAAGATCTCATGCCCCTCCGGTATGACGTGCGGATCGCCGATGATGTAGTGATGATAGGGCGTTCCCATGCTGCCGGGAAAGCCATACCAGTTGACCTGGATGGGTGCGGGCCGCCGCGCGAAGACGGCGGTTCGCGCATCGCGGGTGTAGCCGTTGAGGTCAATCAGGATGTCAATGCCATCGGCCGCGATCCGCGCTGCGGCCTGATCATCGCTGAGGCCGGTAATGTCCGTCCAGCGGTCAACCCCCGCGCGGATGCGGGCGCGCGTCTCATCCTCACGTGCGATGCCGCAGTAATAGGCGCTGATCTCGAAGCGCTCACGATCATGAAGTTCGACCACCTCCGACATGCCGAAGCCCACGGCATGTTCGCGGAAGTCGGAAGAGACATAGCCGATCTTCAGCCTCTGCGGCCGCTCTCCGCACCGTGCCGCATGATCGAAGGAAAGCCGCTTCGGGCGGGAAATGCTCTGGCGCGCATAGCTTGCGGCACGGGCCAGCTGGAACACCGGGTCATCGAACATCACGGCCGTCGAGAGCGGTGAGATCGAGGCCAGCAAGCGCCGGCTCTCCACGCCGTCCCAGCCCGTCATCACCGGCCATTTGCATTGCTTCTGCCGCAGCGCGATCCAGTGCTGCACGGCTTGCGGCGTATCGGGGTCGAGATCGATCACCTGGCGGAGCGCGTCTTCGGCAGCCGCATCGGCATGGTTGAATTCCAGAACGCGGCCGACCTGCTGCAGCGCCATCAGCTTGTAGCGGCGTGCTGGTCCATTCACCGCGGAAAGCCGTGATGACAGCGCCAGCCACTGGGTGACGGCCGCACCCGCCAGCCCCTGATCCTCAAGCTGGCGGCCGAGATTGATGTAGGGCGGATGGAAATCCGGATCGACCCGAATCGCCTCCCTCAGCGCGTTGATGGCACCGAAACTGTCGCCCGCCTTCTGGGCCACCACGGCCATGTTGAACAAGGCCGCGGCAAGATGCGGATCCTCGGGGTTGAGAGCGATCCAGCGCTTGTAGAGCTCGGCGGCGGCCGCCGGATGCCGTCCGGCGTCGAGTTTCTCAGCCTCGCGAAAGAGGTCAGCGATGCTCAGGTTCAAGGCGTGTCAGTCTCCCTAGAGGATGGCTAGCTGTTGGTGGCGATGATGAGCGAGGCGACCTGATCGGTGCTCATCAGCCCGATCTGGGTGGAGGTGAAGGCCAGGGCCTGGGTGCTGGACAGGGCCTCGATCTGCGTGGTGGTAATCCCCACGAGGCTCGAGGTGCTGAGCGACGGGATGCCCGTGGTCTGCGACAGGGCGGTGAAGCTTGTGGTGCTCAGGGCGGTGATCTGCGCGGCGGTGAGCGCCCCGGCCTGGGCCGTGGTCAGGGCCGCGAAGACATCGGTGCCGAGGCTGTCGATCGCCGTGGGCTGAATGGCGCGGAACTGCGCGGCATCCAGCGTGCCGATCTGTGTCGCCGTCATGTTGCCGACTGCGGTGGACGAGAGGCCGCCGACCTGCAACGTCGAAAGCGAGGACGCTGTCAGCGCGGTGAGCTGCTCGGTTGCCAAGGTATTGAGCTGCGAGGTGGTCAAGCCACGTACCTGAGTGGACGAGAGGCCGCCGAGCTGGGCGGTGGAGAAGTCGGCGATCTCCGTTGTCGAGAGGCCGCCGAGCTGAAGGGCGGTGAGCGCGCCAAGCTGCGCGGTGCTCCACGCCCGGATATCAGTCGAAGCGAGCGCTGCGAGCGCAGTTGCACTGACGGCCGCGATCTGCGCCGTGGTGAGCGCACGCGCCTGGGTGCTCGACAGGTCGCCGGCCGCCGTCGCATTGAGCCCCGCAACCTGCTGGGTCGAGAGCGTCGTCACATCCAGCGCCTGGAGATAGCCGCTATCAATGGCATTGAGCTGGGTGGCGGTGATGCCGCGAAGCTGCGTCGTGTTGAGGCTGGCGAACTGGGTGGTCGAGAAGTCCTCGAGTTCGGTGGCAGCAAGCCCCACGAGCTGCTGGGAAGTCAGCGCGGCGAGCTGTGCCGTGGACCAGCCCTGCAGCTCAACCGAGCTCAGCGCGGCAAGACCGGTTGCCGCCATCCCAGCGATCTGCGCGGTGGTGAGCGACTGCGCCTGGGTGGTCGAGAGCGCGTCGAGTGCGGTTGTGGTCATGCCGCGGATCTGGGCAACGGCAAGGTCCGCGACGTTCAGCGCGTTGAGCTGGCCCGTGCCCACGCTGTTGAGCTGGGCGGTGGTGAGGCCGCGGACCTGTGTTGTGGTGAGCGCCCCCAGCTGCGTGGCCGAGAAGTTGGCCAGCGCGGTCGTCGAGAGGCTGGAGATCTGACGCGTGGTGATCGCACCGAGCTGGGCTGTCGACCACGCCTGGAGATCGGTCGAGTCCAATGCCGCCAGCGCGCTGGCTGTCAGAGCGGCGACCTGCGTCACCGTAAAGGCACGCGCCTGGGTGGAGGAAAGATCGCCGACCGCCGTCGCGCTGAGCCCCGCGATCTGCGTCGCCGAAAGATCGGAAACGTTCAGGGCGTTGAGCTGGGTGGTGCCGAGATTGTTAAGCTGGCTCGTCGTCAGGCCGCGCAGCTGCGTGGTGGTGAGCGACCCGAGCTGGGTCGCCGAGAAATCCGCCAGCGCCGTTGTCGTGAGGCCAGCGAGCTGCAGGGAGGTGACGGCGGCAAGCTGGGCTGTCGACCAGCCCTGTACCTCGTCGGAGGCCAGCGCACCGAGGCCGGTTGCCGAGAGCGCCGCGACCTGGGTGGTGGTGAGTGCCTGGGCCTGGGTCGTCGACAGCGCCTCCACCGCCGTCGCGTTCATGCTGCGGATCTGGGTGGCGGAGAGGTCAGTGACATTCAGCGCATTGAGCTGTGTCGTTCCAAGCGTGTTGAGCTGCGTGGTGGTAAGGCCGCGCACCTGCGTGGAGGTCAGGGAACCGAGCTGGGTTGCGGAGAAGTCAGCGATGGCCGTGGTGGAGAGTGCCGCAAGCTGCAGGGATGTCACCGCCGCCAGTTGCGCGGTGGACCAGCCCTGCACCTCATCCGAGCTCAGCGCGTCCAGGCCCGTTGCCGTCAGCGCAGCGATCTGCAGGGTCGAAAGCGCCTGCGCCTGGGTGGTCGACAGCGCATCGATGGAGGTCGCATTCATGCCACGGATCTGGGTGGCGGAGAGATTGGCGACATTCAGCGCATTGAGCTGCGTCGTCCCCATGCCATTGAGCTGGGCGGTGGTGAGGCCGCGCATCTGAGTGGAGGTCAGTGCACCGAGCTGGGTTTCGGAGAAATCCGCCAGCGCCGTTGTCGAGAGGCCGGAGATCTGCTGCGACGTGATGGCGGCAAGCTGTGCCGTGGACCAGCCCCGGATTTCGTCAGAGCTCAGCGCGTCGAGCCCCGTGCCCGACAGGGCGGCGATCAGGGTGGCTGTCAGCGACTGCGCCTGGGTGGTCGACAGCGCCTCGATCGCCGTCGACGTCATCCCCCGGATCTGTGTGGCGGAAAGATCAGCCGCGTTGAGCGCGGTGAGCTGCGTCGTGCCCAGCGTGTTGAGCTGGCTCGTCGTGAGGCCGCGCAGCTGGGTGGAGGTCAGTGCGCCAAGCTGGGTTGTGGAGAAGTCGGCGATGGCGGTGGTCGTGAGGCCGCCAAGCTGGCGTGAGGTCAGCGCCACGAGCTGTGCCGTGGACCAGCCCTGGATGTCGCTCGATTCCAGCGCCTCCAGCGCATAGGCCTGCAGCACGCCGATCTGCCCCGTGGTGAGGGATTGCGCCTGGGTTTCCGTCAGGCTGGTGATCGTGCCTGCGATCAGCCCCCGCATGGCGGCGGTCGAGATGCTCTGGATCTGTGCCGTGTTCAGCGTATTGAGGTCCTCGGTGTCCATGGCATTGATCTGCAAGGAGCTGAGGGCGGCGGCCTGCGTGGTGCTGAGCGCAGCGATGTCTGTTGTGGAGAGTTGCTTGATGGCCGTCGTGCTCAGGGCCGCGATTTGCTTCACGGTGAGGGACGTAACGATCGACATGGCAAGGGCTCCCGTCCGGAGGCGCGTGCCGCACCTCCATGAACTTCACAGATCCGGTACATGCATGCTGCCGCCACAACCCTGCGCGAGACTTGCGCGGAAAGAAGCTTTCGTTGGATTTCTGGCGGGCTTGTGCGGCGGCATCATGCCCCGCGCGCCATCATGGCACGCGACCCGCAACGTCTACAAATTAGCGCGAAAGTTCTAACGGAACGTTAAGCCGCCCCGCGCCTCAGACGTCGAGGTTGGCGACACTCAGTGCATTCTCGCGGATGAAGTCGCGGCGGGGTTCGACGACATCACCCATCAGCTTGGTGAAGATGTCGTCGGCCTCGTCGAGTTCCGAGACCTTGACGCGCAGCAGCGTGCGGACATTGGGATCCAGCGTGGTTTCCCACAGCTGGTCCGGGTTCATTTCGCCCAGTCCCTTGTAGCGCTGCATGCCGATGCCTTTGCGGCCGAAGGCGAAGATCGCATCAAGCAGCGAGGTTGGTCCATGGATCGCGGTCTCGCTGTCCTTGCGGCGGAGCTTCGCGGGGCGCGCGTAGATTTCCTGGAGGTGCGAGGCCTTGCGGTCCAGCCGCAGCGCATCAGCCGAGCCGATGAGCTTGCCGTCCAGCGTCCAGGCCTCCTTCACACCGCGTACTTCGCGGGTGAAGGCGAGGCCGCCGTCCGCCGTGGGCTCACCCACCCATCCGCGCTCCGTCTCCTCCGCGATGATGTCGAGGCGGCGGGCGATATAGGCTGCTGCATCGGCGGCCTGGGCGGGGCTGGCGAGAACCTCCGGATTTAGGATGCCGGCAATCGCCGCCTGCTCGATCAGCGCCCTGGGATAACGCGAATGCAGCGCATCGAGTGCTGAGCGGATCGACAGAGCCTCCTCCACGATGGAACGGAGATCCGCACCGGCGCGCTCGGCGCCATCCGCCAGCACAAGAGCTGTGCTCTCAAGGCCCGTATCGACAAGATAGGCTTCCAGCGCCTTGGCGTCCTTGAGATACTGCTCGGAAGAGCCGCGCTTCACCTTGTAGAGCGGCGGCTGCGCGATATAGAGGTGGCCGCGCTCGATCACTTCCGGCATCTGGCGGTAGAAGAAGGTCAAGAGCAGGGTGCGGATATGGGCGCCGTCAACGTCGGCGTCCGTCATGATGATGATCTTGTGATAGCGGAGCTTCTCGACGTTGAACTCCTCACGGCCGATGCCGGTGCCGAGTGCGGTGATGAGCGTTCCGATTTCAGCCGACGACAGCATCTTGTCGAAGCGCGCGCGCTCCACGTTGAGGATCTTGCCGCGCAAGGGCAGCACGGCCTGGTTCTCCCGGTGGCGGGCCTGCTTGGCGGAGCCGCCGGCCGAATCGCCCTCGACGATGAAGAGCTCGGACTTCGACGGATCGCGCTCCTGGCAATCCGCGAGCTTGCCGGGAAGCGACGAAATATCGAGCGCGCCCTTGCGGCGGGTGAGCTCGCGGGCCTTGCGCGCCGCTTCGCGCGCGGCGGCAGCTTCCACCACCTTGGAGACGATCGAGCGTGCTTCGGAAGGATGCTCCTCGAACCAGGCGCCGAGCTGCTCGTTCACCAGGTTCTCCACCACGGGGCGGACTTCGGATGAAACAAGCTTGTCCTTGGTCTGGGAGGAGAACTTGGGGTCCGGCACCTTGACGGAGAGCACGCAGGTCAGCGCCTCGCGCGCATCATCACCGGTGAGCTGCACCTTTTCCTTCTTCGCGATGCCGCTTTCATTGGCGTAGTTGTTGACGACGCGCGTCAGCGCACCCCGGAAGCCCGCGAGATGCGTGCCGCCGTCGCGCTGGGGGATGTTGTTGGTGAAGCACAGCACATTCTCATGGTAGCTGTCGTTCCACCACAGGGCGCAGTCGACCGTGATGCCGTCCTTCTCGCCATGGATCATGATCGGCTCCGACAGCACGGCTTGCTTGGTGCGGTCAAGGTAGCGCACGAAAGCCGCGATGCCGCCTTCATAGAACAGTTCGACGTTCTTCGCTTCCACGCCGCGATGGTCCGCCAGCAGGATGCGCACGCCCGAATTGAGGAAGGCGAGCTCACGCAGGCGGTGCTCCAGTGTCCCGAAGTCGAACTCGGTCTTGGTGAAGGTTTCGGTCGATGGCAGGAAGGTCACCTCCGTGCCGCGCCGGCCCGGCGCATCGCCCACCACTTTCAGCGGCCCATCCGGATCGCCGTGAGTGAAGCTCATGAAATGCTCCTTGTCATCGCGGAAGATGGTGAGCTTGAGCTTGGTCGAGAGTGCGTTGACGACGGACACGCCGACGCCGTGAAGGCCGCCCGAGACCTTGTAGGAATTCTGGTCGAACTTACCGCCAGCGTGCAGCTGGGTCATGATCACTTCCGCCGCCGAGACACCCTCGCCCTTGTGGATGTCTGTGGGGATGCCGCGGCCATTGTCGGTGACCGTGCAGGAGCCATCGGCGTTGAGCGTCACCGTCACCCGCGTGGCATGGCCCGCGAGCGCCTCGTCGATGGCGTTGTCGACAACCTCATAGACCATATGATGAAGGCCCGAGCCGTCATCGGTGTCGCCGATGTACATGCCGGGGCGCTTCCTCACGGCATCGAGGCCCTTCAGGACCTTGATCGATTCCGCGCCGTAGTCATTGCCGTTTCCGGTGTTCTCGGTCTCTGACATCAGTCTTCCATCACTTCCCTGACGAGCCCGTCCTCCACATGGAAGACAGCGCCCACGTCACCAATCGCCTCGAACAGCTGGGCATCTGTTCCGGTCATCCAGCTTTGCGAGCCAAGCGCCGCCAAAGCCTCCAGCAAGCTTCTCCGCCGCGCCCAGTCGAGATGGGCCGCCACCTCATCCAGAAGCAGGATGGGTGAGACCCCTGCCCCCGCCCGGACCGCCCGCGCCTGCGCCAGGACGAGCCCGATCAGCAGCGCTTTCTGTTCCCCCGTCGAACACTGCCCCGCGGGCATCGCCTTGGGGCCGTGGACGACGGCGAGGTCACTCCGGTGCGGCCCCCTCAGCGTGCGGCCCGCCGCCCGGTCGAGACCGCGCGAATCGCATAGAATTCTACGATATTCGTCCTCGACTTGCACCGCTGGCTTTTGACTGACCAGGGCCTCGATTTCCCCCTCGATGGCAAGCTTTGCCCAGGGGAAGGAACTCTCCCCGCGACCCTCCCCTATATGGGTCTCGAGGGCCTCCAATCCAATGAGCCGGGCAGCGGAAATCGCCACCGCGGCCTCGGCCATCTGGGCCTCGAGGCTGGAGAGCCAGGCGGCGTCCGCCCGGGGTTCGGCGAGCAGCAGGTTGCGCTCGCGCATCACCTTCTCGAACACCAGCATACGCGAGCCGTGCTCGGGGTCGGAGGCGGCAACGAGGCGGTCCAGAAAGCGGCGGCGGTCAGAAGCGGGCCCCGCGAACAGCCGGTCCTGCGCAGGGGTGAGCCACAGGAGGCGCATGTGCTCGCCAAGCGCGCCTGAGCCCTTCTGCACCTCGCCGTCGATCACCACGAGGCGGCTGCCGCCATCGCCTGACTCAGGATCGCCGCTCCAGGCGGTTCCGGCGGAGAGCCTGCCAAGGGGCGTCTCGATCTCGGCGGCGATCGCCCAGCTGCCAGTGCCGCCCTGGCGGGCCAGCTCCTCAAAGGGCACCCCACGCAGGCCGCGGCCCGGGGCCAGCAGCGAGATCGCTTCCAGGATGTTGGTCTTGCCCGCGCCATTGGCCCCCGTCAGCGCCACCAGCCGAGCAGGCGACACCATCCGAAGATCCCGGTAGTTGCGGAATTCGGTCAGCGTCAGCCGGGAGATGGACAGGACGGGAGAATCGCTCACACCGGAGGCTTACACCCGCATCGGCATGAGCACATAGAGGGCCTGTTCGTCGGACGGGTCGCGGACGATGGTGGGCGATCCCGCATCGGCGAGCTGGAACTCCATGCCCTCCGACTTGATCTGCGAGGCCACGTCCATCAGGTAGCGCGAGTTGAAGCCGATATCGAGCGGATCGGCGCCATAGGAACAGGCGACTTCCTCCTCGGCAGAGCCCGAATCCGGGTTGTTGACGGTCAGGACCACCTTGTTGCCGCCGATCTGCAGCTTCACCGCGCGGCCTTTTTCCATGGAGATGGTGGAGACGCGGTCAACCGCGGCGGCGAAGCTCTTGGTGTCGAGTTCCAGCCTCTTGTCATTGTTGCGCGGGATGACGCGCTCATAGTCAGGGAAGGTGCCGTCGATCAGCTTGGAGGTCAGCACCAGTTCGCCCGCGGCGAAACGGATCTTGGACGCCGAAAGCGACACGTCCACGGCGCCATCGACGCCTTCGAACAGCTTCACCACCTCGAGCACGGTCTTGCGCGGCACGATCACGCCCGGCATGCCCTTGGCACCCTCGGGCCGCGGCACCTGCGCCTGGGCGAGGCGGTGCCCATCCGTTGCGACCGCCCGCAGAAGGCTGCCGTTCGCCACATCGTGGAAATAAATGCCGTTCAGGTAGTAGCGGG
>JBEILC010000035.1:0-20266 GCA_040379425.1 Hyphomicrobiales bacterium | reverse complement strand
GGACTCGCGGCCCCCCACCCCTACCCCTCCCCACGAGGGGGGAGGGGGGCTCCAGTTGAAAATCTTTCGCGGGTGGTTCCCCTCCCCCTCGTGGGGAGGGGTAGGGGTGGGGGGCCACGAGTCCAACTTTGGAAAGCAACTCCCATGACCAGTTTCACCCTCCACGCTCAGACCCGTGACCGCCTCGGCGAAAGCCCCATGTGGCACCCCGGGGAGCAGGCGCTTTACTGGGTGGACTGGTACGGCCCCACCATCCGCCGCCTGAAGCACGGCCAATCCAAAGTCGAAAGCTGGACCATCCCGAACGAAACCATTCTCGGCTCCTTCGTCTTCGCCGCGGGCGGCAAACTTCTGATCGCCGTCGACTCCGGCCTCAAGCTCTTCGATCCCGCCACCGGCAAAACCACGCCCTTCGCAGACCCTAACGAAGCCCGCCCCGGCGTCGCCTACAATGACAGCAAGCTGGACCGGCAGGGCCGCCTCTGGGTCGGCACCTTCGACCTCCCCGAAACCGAGCCGCGCGGCATCCTCTACGGCATCGAGGCGAACGGCACATGGAGTGTCGCCGACTCAGGCTTCGCCGTCTGCAACGGCCCGGCCTTCTCGGCTGACGGGCGGACCATGTATTTCAGCGACTCCAACACACGCCGCGTGCTGGCCTATGACATTGATGCAAAGTCCCGCATCCCCACCAACCGCCGCGTATTCGCGCAGTTCAGCGTGGGGGACGGCGTGCCGGACGGCTTGACCGTTGATGCCGAGGGCGGCCTCTGGTGCGCGCTCTATGGCGGCGGCAAGCTCATCCGCTTCGCACCCGATGGATCGGTCATAAAATCCTATGCGCTCCCCTGCCCCGTCGTCACCGCAGCCGGCTTCGGCGGCCCTGACATGACGACGCTCTACGTCACCACCGGCTGGAGCCCCGGCATCCAGCGCGCCGAAGACGAGCGAGGCCCCGGCGGCGCCGTCTTCACGCTGGAAACCGGCGTCAAGGGATTGCCCGAGCCCATCTTCGCGGTGTGACGACGGCTCTCCCACACACCCCTCGAAATTCCCCGTCCACAATGCCATTCTCCCCCCAACAAGAAACGTGACTCGCAGGGGGACCCCGAATGAAATTCCAACTGGCCGTCAACCTCGAACGCATGGACGGCTCGATCGACATGCGGGACGTCGCCCGGCACACGCTGGAGATGGTGCAGATGGCGGAAGACGGCGGCTTCCACATCGTCTGGTCGGCCGAGCACCACGCCCTCGAGATGACCATCGCGCCCGATCCCTTCCAGCTCCTCACCTGGTGGGGCGCGCATACATCGAAGATCAGGCTCGGCACCGCCGTCGCGGTTGCCCCCTACTGGCACCCGATCAAGCTGGCGGGCGAGGCGGCCTTCACCGATCTCATCACTGGCGGACGCCTTGAATTCGGCATCGGCTCCGGCGCCTATCAGCGCGAGTTTGACCGCATGCACCCCGGCCTCAAGCAGACGGACGGCTGGAAATACATGCAGGAAATGCTGCCCGCCGTTCTGGCCCTGTGGGCTGGCGATTATGAGCACAAGGGCGAGTTCTGGAACTTCCCGCTCGCCACCTCTGTGCCGAAGCCCCTGCAGCAGCCGCATCCGCCCATCTGGGTCGCGGCGCGCGCCCCCATCACCTATGATTTCGCGGTGAAGCACGGGCTCAACATCATGTCCTGGCCGCTGACCAGGCCCATGTCGGAGGCCGAACTCTACAAGTCCCGCCTTGATGAGGCACTGGCCAACAACCCCGGCAAGGCCCGGCCAATCTTCGCCATGATGCGCCACACCGCCGTCTATAACCGTAAGGAAGACTGGATGGTGCCCGTCCGCGCCGCGCAGCGCCAGCTCGGCCAGTTCGAGAACCTGTTCAAGAATCTGGGCGACGTGAAGAACGGCTTCCCCAAGGAAGTGGAACTGGGCGAGATCGCCAACCGCGCCGAATACGACCCGCAGATGCTCTCGACCAACCTGATGTTCGGTACACCCGATGAGGTGATCGCCAAGCTCAAGCCCTATCAGGCCCTCGGAGTCGACCAGTTTACTTACTACGCAAGCCTTGGCCTCGGCCACAAGGAGCAGAAGCGCTCGCTCGAACTCTTCTGCAAGGAAGTCATCCCGGCCTTCGCCGCATGAGCGGCATGCTTGAACCCGGCCTGCTGAACGAGGTGCGCGCCCGCTTCGCGCATGTCGATTCCTGCCCCTTCGAAGGCCCGCGCATCTTCTTCGAGAATGCCGGCGGCGCGCTGACGCTGAAGTCCGTGGTCGAGACCTCGGCACGCTTCGCTGCGATCCCGGACAATCAGGGCCGTGACAATCCGGCCTCCAAGGCGCTGATGGCGGCGATCGATAAGGCCAAGGCCGACATGCGCCTGTTCTTCAACGCACCCTCGGGCCAGGTCTTCGTGGGCGAAAGCGGCACCGAACTCCTGTTCCGCCTGGTCCGCACCGCGGCATTGGGTACGGCACCGGGCGGCATCATGCTCTCGACCACACTCGAACACCCGGCCTCCCGCAGCGCCATGGCGCGCTGGGCGGAGGTGACGGGCCGCCCTCATGTTCTCGTGCCGCATGACGATGCGACGGGCTGTGTGGATGCCACGCACTACCTCCCCTTCATCACGCCGGAGGTCCGCGTCGCCACCATCATCCACACCTCGCCCGTCACCGGCATGACGGTGGATGTGGGATCGATCGCCGCCGCCATCCGCAAGGCTTCGCCTCAATGCTTCATCGTGGTGGACGGCATCCAGCACGCCAGCCACGGTGCGGTAGATATCGCGTCCCTCGGCATCGATGGCTATGCGATCTCGCCCTACAAGGTCTTCTCGCGCCACGGCTATGGCGTCGGCTGGGCCTCGGACCGGCTCACGGCCTGCACGAAGGAAACGGTGATCGGCGGCCCCGCCACAAGCTGGGAAATGGGCACGCGTGATACGGGGAGCTACGCCACCTTCTCCGATGTCGTCAGCTACCTCGAGTGGCTAGGTCATCAGTATACGGATGATCCTTCCCGCCGCGCCCGCCTCGAAGCCGCTGCATGTGCCATTCACGATCATGAGCAGGCGCTGGCCGAAGCCATGGTGCTCGGCACCGGCAATCTCCGCGGCCTTGCCGATATCCCCGGCCTCCACATCATCGGCGGGCCGGATAATGCGAGGCGCGAAGGCGTCGTCTCGCTCTGGATGGACGGGCACAAAAGCGAGGAGATCGTCGCCTTCCTCAATGCCCGCGGCGTGCGCACCCACACGCGCAAGGCCGATCACTACAGCGGCAATGTGCTGAACCCCTTGAACCTCAAGGACTGCGTGCGCGTCTCCTTCAGCCATTACAATACATTGGCCGAGGTGGCGCAGTTCCTCACCGCCATCAATGACTATGCGGAGGGTGCACGATGACCGCCTCGCCCTTCAGCCTTGCCGGCAAGAGTGCTGTCGTGACGGGTGCCGGCAGCGGCATCGGCAAGGCCGCCGCCGAAACGCTCGCCGCGGCGGGCGCCACGGTCGTCGTGGCGGACCGCAACCTCGCCGCCGCACGTGAAGTGGCCTCGAAGCTCAAATCCGCCATCGCAATCGAGGCCGACGTCACCCGCGACGCCGACATCGAGGCCATGCTCGATGCCGCACCGGGCCGCGTCGACATTCTCGTCAACAATGCAGGCCTCGCCATCCGCCGCCCCTCGGTCGAGCTCTCGGTGCAAGACTGGAACAAGGTGGTCGATGTGAACATGACCGCCGTGTTCCTCTGTTCCCGCGCCGCCGCGCGCCGCATGATCGCGGATGGCAAGGGCGGCGCCATCGTGAACGTCGCCTCCATCATGGGCCTCTCAGGCGGCGGCCTCTATCCCAATATCTCCTACCAGACGACCAAGGGCGCAGTGGTGAACATGACCCGGGCACTCGCGGTGGAATGGGCGGCCCATAGCATCCGCGTCAACGCCGTTGCCCCCACCTATGTGAGAACACCCTTCATCAAGCCGCTTACCGACCAGCCCGATCTCGTGGCGAAGATCGAGGCGATGACGCCGCTCCGCCGCCTCGCCGAACCAGACGAAGTCGCCTCCGCCATTCTCTTCCTCGCCTCCCCCGGAGCCGCCATGGTGACGGGCCACACGCTGCCGGTCGACGGCGGCTTCCTCGCACAATGAAGGACCTGCCCAGATGATCGACTTCCCCATTACCGACACCCACGTTCACCTGCTCGACCAAAAGAAGTTCAAATACAGCTGGGCCTCAGGCACCCCGAAGCTCGCCCGGGACTGGTCGATGAAGGACCTCGAGGAGCGGGCGAAGCCCTACACCATCGAGTCGGTCGTCTTCGTCGAGGTGGACGTCGACATGCCGCAATACCTCGCCGAGGGCAAATGGGTGCAGTCCCTGGCCGATAGCGACCCCAGGTTGCAGGGCTGTGTCGCCTGCCTACCCCTGGAGCAGGGCCCCTCCATCGAGGCCGACATGGAAAAGCTGTCCAGACTCCCTGTCATGCGCGGCGCCAGGCGGCTGATACAGAACAAGCCGGACCCCGAATTCGTGCTCCAGCCGGGCTTCATTGCGGCAACCAAACTGCTCCCAAAATACAACTTCAGCTTCGACATTTGCATCTACCATCACCAGTTCGGCAACGTCTTGAAGTATGTCCGCCAGTGCCCGGAGGTGTCCTTCATCCTGGACCACATCGGCAAGCCCGGCATCAAGGACGGCCTCACCGAACCCTGGAAGACCCACATCCGCGAAATGGCCAGCCTTCCCAATGCGATGTGCAAGCTCTCAGGTGTGACCACCGAGGCCGATCATGAGAACTGGACCCGCGACCAGCTCCGCCCCTACATCGACCACGTGATCGAGTGCTTCGGTTTCAACCGCATCATGTACGGCGGCGACTGGCCGGTCTCGGAACTCGCCGGTAAGTATCTGGATTGGCTGGACGTTCTCGATTGGGCCACATCCGGCTGCACGGCGGAGGAAAAGCGCAAGCTGTTCCGCGACAACGGCAAAAAGGCGTATCGGCTCTAGTTCGCCGCCGTCTGCTTGCCCGTGCAAACCGCCGGTAAGTCCCTGTCACCAAACCAGATTTCGAAGGTGTTGGGCCGCACCTTCTTGGCGCCTGACCAGCGGTTGGTGAGGTTCACCACCTCGATCTCGAAGCCCAACCCCCGAAGCCAGCTGGCGATGGCCTCCGCCTTCGCCACGTCCTCATCCTTCATGGCGCGGATCTCGTTCACCTTGCCATCCCACTTGGCCAGCGAGATGGAGGGCACGGTGATCAGCGCCTCGTCATTATCCTTCAACGACATCAACAACTTGGAGAAGCAGGCGCGCTGCTGCTCGTTCATCACGTTGACGAAGATGCGCGATGGCAGGCGCGCAACCGCCTCGGTGAAGACCGCCTGAACCCTTGTGTTCTGCTCCGCCGCCTTGGTCAGCGCCCGCTCCATCGCGGAGAGCAGCTGCGGGTCAGATGCGTTGTTGGCATATTCAAGCTGTGCTGCCACGAATTCGACCGGCACCTTGTCGTTCTTCAACAGGTACTCGAACATGGCGACGCCATATTTCTGGCGCTCGGGCTTGCCGTCGCTGACGAGATCGATCATCGTCTTGAGATCGTTCACGTTTTGCTGCCAGCGCGTGTAATAGAGGCCGGTCCCCGCAATGGTCAGCGGGATCATAATGCTGGCCGTCATCTGCAGGATGATGTCGCGCCAGCGCTTCGATTCAGTGGACATGTCCCTCATCCCTTTCGGTCATTGGCTTGCCTCACACCAAGAGATTGAAGCAAAACCGTGACCCGTTCAGGAACAAGGCCTTACACCGTTTGCGGGCGCATGTCTTTGGCGTCGATTCCGGCCACCGCCACGGGCTTCTTCATCGCATCGCGGCGGAAGGGCTCGCCCAGTTCCTGGTTGATCATGGCCTCGATGAGCGTGGTCTTCTTGTGCTTCATCTGGTCCTCGATGGCCTTGGCCAGCGCATCGCGCAGCTCGTCCATGGTGCGCGCCACCACGCCATTGAGCCCGCAGGCCTTGGCAATGCCGGCATAGGACACATCAGTATCAAGCTCGGTGCCGACGAAATTGTCGTCATACCAAAGGGTTGAGTTGCGCTTCTCGGCACCCCACTGGTAGTTCCGGAACACCACCATGGTGATCGCCGGCCACTCCTTGCGGCCGATGGCGGTGAGTTCCGTCACCGCGATGCCGAAGGCGCCGTCACCCGCAAAGCCCACAACGGGCGTATCCGGGCAGCCGATCTTGGCGCCGACGATCGAGGGCAGCCCATAGCCGCAGGGCCCGAACAGGCCCGGAGCCAGATACTTCCGCCCCTGCTCGAAGCTCGGGTAGGCATTGCCGATGGCGCAGTTGTTGCCGATGTCGGAGGAGATGATGGCCTCCTTCGGCAGTGCGGCCTGGATGGCGCGCCACGCCATGCGCGGGCTCATCCATTCGGGCTTCGCCTTGCGGGCGCGCTCGTTCCAGCTGGTGCCCGGATCGTCCTCCTCATGGTCCATCGAGGAGAGCTGCTGCGCCCAGCGCGATTTGGTGTTTGCGATCAGGCTCTTGCGCTCTTCGCGGCCCTGGTCTCCTGCGGACGGCGAGAGCTTGGCGAGAATGCCTTCCGCCACCTTCTTCGCATCCCCCACGATGCCGACCGCCACCTTCTTGGTCAGGCCGATGCGGTTGGGGTTGATGTCGACCTGGATGACCTTCGCCTCCTTCGGCCAGTAGTCGAGGCCATAGCCGGGAAGCGTCGAGAATGGGTTGAGGCGGGTGCCGAGCGCCAGCACCACATCGGCCTGCTTGATCAGCTCCATCGCTGCCTTGGAGCCATTGTAGCCCAGGGGCCCCGCGAACAGCGGGTGCGAGCCGGGGAAGGCGTCATTGTGCTGGTAGCCCACGCAAACCGGCGCGGTGAGCCGTTCGGCCAGCGCCTTGGACGCCGGAATGGCGCCGCCGATGACCACGCCCGCGCCATTGAGGATCACCGGGAACTTCGCCTCGGACAACAGCGTGGCAGCCGCCGCAATCGCATCCTCGCCACCCGACGGGCGCTCAAAGGCGACGACGGCAGGAAGTTCGATGTCGATCACCTGCGTCCAGTAATCGCGCGGCATGTTGATCTGGGCGGGTGCGGAAAGGCGCTTGGCGTTCATAATCACGCGGTTCAGCACCTCGGCGACGCGCGAGGGGTCGCGCACCTCTTCCTGGTAGCAGACCATGTCCTTGAACAGCGCCATCTGCTCCACTTCCTGGAAGCCGCCCTGGCCGATGGTGCGGTTCGCCGCCTGCGGCGTCACCAGCAGCAGCGGCGTGTGGTTCCAGTAGGCCGTCTTCACCGGCGTCACGAAATTGGTGATGCCCGGGCCATTCTGGGCGATCATCATGGACATCTTGCCTGAGGCACGCGTGTAGCCATCCGCCATCATGCCGCCGGAGCCTTCATGCGCGCAGTCCCAGAAGGTGATGCCAGCCTTGGGGAACAAGTCGGAAATCGGCATGAAGGCCGATCCGATGATGCCGAAGGCATGCTCGATGCCGTGCATCTGGAGAACCTTGACGAAAGCCTCTTCGGTGGTCATGCGCATGGTCAGATCATCCCTCGAATTAAGTTGTGCGGCTTCTAGCGCCCGTTCCGTCCAGGTCCTAGCACCAGAGGCCGGGGACACCGCAGTCCACCCATTTCACCGCATCACGAGGGGATTGGCCAGAGGCTGGTCGGAGGTGTTGATCCACACCGTCTTGGGCCGGGTGTAGTCGTAAAGCCCCTGGAGGCCCGATTCCCGGCCATAGCCCGACTCCCCGAAGCCGCCGAAGGCCGCGATGGGGGAGACGACGCGGTAGGTGTTGACCCACACGATCCCCGCCCGGAGCCCCCGGCTCATCCGCATGGCCCGGGCGCCGTTCCGGGTGAACACCCCGGCCGCCAGGCCATGGCGCGTGTCATTCGCCATCGCCAGCGCATCCTCCTCAGCCTTGAAGCGCAAGACGCTCAGCACCGGACCGAACAATTCGGTATCGACGATGCGCAGCTTCTGCTCCGGGCAGGCGATGATGGTTGGTTCATAGTAATAGCCGCGGTTGGGCTCCGCCGGACGCCTACCACCGGTCAGAAGCATGCCCCCCTGCTCCTGCGCATGCGCCACCTCCGCCTCGATGCGGGAGAGCTGCCCCTCCGTGGCGAGCGGACCCATCTGGGTCTCTTCCAGAAGCGGGTCACCGATGCGGATCGCCTTCGCCCGCTCCACCATGGTCTCGAGGAAACGGTCAGCGATGTTTTCCTGCAGATAGAGGCGCGACCCCGCGACACAGCTCTGCCCCGTGGCGCCGAAGATTCCGGCAATCGAGCCATTCACCGCACTCTCGATGTCGGCATCCTCGAACACCACGAAAGGCGACTTGCCACCGAGTTCGAGGGAGACCTCCGCAAAGTTTTCAGCCGAATTGTGAATGATGTGCCGCGCCGATCCGGGGCCGCCGGTGAAGCTGATGCGCTGCACGAGCGGGTGCGATGTCAGCACCCGCCCGCAGGGCTCGCCATGACCTGTCACGATGTTGACTACACCGGGCGGAAAGCCCGCCTCCTCGAACAGCGCACCGAATTCCAGCATGGGTGCCGAGGCATGTTCGGACGCCTTCAGCACCACTGTGTTGCCCGTCGCAAGCGCCGGTCCCAGCTTCACCGCCGAGAGAAACAGTTGCGAATTCCACGGCACGATTGCGGCGACAACACCCAAGGGCTCGCGGAGCGTCATCGCCAGCATGTCCGGCTTGTCGATGGGCAGCGTCTCGCCATGGAGCTTGTCGGCCGCTCCTGCGTAATAGTGATAGAATTCCGCGATGTATTTCGCCTGCCAGCGCGTTTCCTTGAGCATCTTGCCGGTATCGATGGTCTCGACCCGGCCGAGCTCTTCCGACTTCGCGGCCAGCAGGTCACCGAGCTTCCTGAGCAACCTGCCCCGCTCGCTGGGCAGCATCCGCGCCCAGGGACCATCGCTGAAGGCGCGGTGGGCGGCCCTGAGCGCCCGGTCAACATCACCCGCGGTGGCTTCGGGGACCTCGCACCAGGCTTCGCCCGTTGCTGGATTGAGGCTGGGGAAGCGCCGCCTGTCTTCGGCATCGACCCACTGGCCGCCGATCAGCATCCGGTAGCGCTTCAATCCGCTCATGCAAGCCTCCATCCCATCCCCGGGAGATAACCCCATTCCCGCTCTGGCGTGAAGGCGAAAGCCCCGCTATCAGGGCCCGAGGCAACAGAGGGGGCGGCCGATGGAATTGAGACTCCGCAAGCTCGTGAACTTCGATGAGGAGTTTCACTGGGAGGGCGAAAAGCGCGCCGAACCGCCGCTTCGCCAGATCGCGGTGGCCGCCGTGCTGCGCAACCCCTGGGCAGGCCGCGGCTATGTCGAGGATTTGAAGCCCGAGATCCGCGCCTTTGCGCCCATCCTCGGAAAGCTCCTCACCGACCGGATCGTGGCGCTGGCGGGCGGCGGCGACCGGATCGAGGCCTATGGCAAGGCCGCAATCACCGGGCTCGATGGCGAGCTCGAACATGCCTCGGCTCTCATCCACACCCTGCATTTCGGGAACTTCTACCGCGAGGAGGTGGGGGCCAAGAGCTACCTCGGCTTCACCAACACGCGCGGTCCCGCCAATACCCAGATCCAGATTCCGCTGATGGACAAGAACGATACCGGCCGGCGCTCCCATTACCTCACCATCCAGTTTTCGGTTTCCGATGCCCCGGCGGATGACGAGATCGTCATTGCCTTCGGCGGTGCCACCGGCGGCCGCCCGCACCACCGCATCGGCGACCGCTACCAGGACCTGGCCGAACTGGGCGCCGATGTCTCCAACCCGGCAAAACTCTAAGGTCTTATTGCCCCGCCACTCTCCGTAAAGTAGACGATGGTTGAGCGGCTCTGTATGCCGCAAGGGAAAGGAATTCTCTATGAAGACGCAAATTCGAGCCAGCCTGCTGGCGCTTGCCGTAATCGGGGCCGTGCACGGCGCGGCGTGGGCCGGAACCTTCGAGGACGGAATGACGGCCTTCCGCAGCGAGGACTATGCCCAGGCGCTGACCCTTCTCCTGCCCTTCGCCAAGGACGGCAATGCCGAGGCGGCCTACCTGATCGGCGAGATGTACGGGCCCAGAAGCTGGGGCCAGAGGGGCGAGAACCGCAACGGCGTCGAATTGGACAATGCACAGGCGATTTTCTGGTGGGGCGAGGCAGCGAAGCTCGGCCACTCCGAAGCGCAGCTCAAGCTCGGCTGGTGGCTGGTCAAGGGCGGCGACGTGGTGAAGAAGGACGAGGCCGCCGGCATGAACTGGCTGCTGATGGCCGCGAACCAGGGCGAACCGCAGGCCCAGTATGAGGCCGCAATCGGTTACTGGAAGGGCCGCGGCGTGAAGGCGGACCCGATCGCCGCCTATATGTGGTTCGATCTCGTCTCCTCCGAACCGGGCTTCGACAATGCCATTACCTATCGCGACGAGTTGGCGAAATCGATGTCACCGGAGCAGGTGACGCAGGCCGAGCAGATGGTGCAGGCCTTCACCCCGAAGCGCGCCAATTGACGCCCTGATGCTCTCAGGGCAGCTTGCCGGTGGTGAACAGCCGCACGCGCAAGCCGCCGTGAATCACCGGCGGCCCCAGGGGGCTGATCGGAAGCCCCGTTGCAGCAACGAGCTGCGCTTCCGTCGTGACGATACCCACCCGCCAGCCGGAGAACCGCGCGAGCAGCGTCTGGCCCAGTGCGCCGTAGAGCGCATAGAGCGGCTTCTTGTCGCCGATGCGCGTACCATAGGGCGGATTGACGATCACCAGCCCGGGGGGACCCGGCGGCGGATGGAGATCGCTCACCGCCTGCTGGCGGAACTCCGTGAAACCGGCCACACCGGAACGCGCCACATTTTCCTTCGCCATGCGAATGGCGCCTTCGTCCCTGTCACTGCCGAAAAGGAGGTGCTGCGGATGGCGCACCGCGCCCGCTTCCCGCATCTTCGCCCATTGAGCAGTGTCGAAACCCGCCAGCATCTCGAAGGCGAAACGGCGCGAGCGGCCGGGCTTCAGCCCCGCGGCGATCTCGGCCGCCTCGATCACGAAGGTGCCGGACCCGCACATGGGGTCGACGACCGGCTCCAAGCCATCGAAGCCACAGCGGCGCAGGAAGAGAGAGGCCAGCGTCTCCCGCATGGGTGCCTTGCCCACCGCCTCCTTGTGGCCGCGCTTGTGCAGCGACTCGCCCGAACTGTCGATGCTGATGGTGCAGAGATCATCTTCGATCCGCACCTTGATGATGACGGTTGCATCCGCCTGCACGGGTGCGCCCAGCTCCTCCGCGATCGCCTTGCTGATGCGCTGTGCGGCGGCATTGGAATGATAGATGCGCGAGCGCGTGCAACTCGCTTCCACATGCACCGGCACGTCCTTGCGGAGAAAGGTTGCCCACGGAAACTTGCGGGCCCGCTTGTCGAGCTTGGCCAGATGTATGGCGCGGAAGGCGCCGATGCGCGCCAGCACATGGCCGCAGCCGCGAAGCTCCAGATTGGCGCGCCACACCTCCGGCCAGCCGCCCGCGACCACAACGCCGCCCGCGACGATCTTCGGAGAGGTGAAGCCCTTCTCGCGCGCCTCGGCACAGAGCTCCGCCTCGAAGCCGGGCGGGGCCATCAGGAAGATTTCGAAGTCCGTGCCGGATGTCATCGGCACCGCATAACGCGAAACCGGCGCCCGGGCGATAGCTTTCGGCCTAGCTGGCGAAGCGCGCGCTCAGGCCCCCGTCCACCTGCCAGTTGGCGCCGGTGACGAAGGACGCCTCGTCCGAGAGCAGGAAGGCCACGCAATTGGCGATCTCGGCGGGGCTACCCATGCGGCCCATGGGGTGGAAGTCAAGCACCTTCTGGCGGAGCCCCGGATCATTCATGGCGAAGAACTCCTTCACCAGGAAGGTCTCGGTATAGCCGGGCGAAAGCGCGTTGACGCGGATCTGGTGCTTGCCCATGTCGAGCGCGAGCGAGCGCGTCAGCCCGACGAGGCCCGACTTCGCAGCGGCATAGGGAAAGAACCCGGGAATCGTCATCTCGGCATGGATCGAAGCGATGTTGACGATGCTGCCGCGTTTCATCCCGATCATGCCGGGCAGCACTTCGCGGGCAACAAGCCAGGCTGCCTTGAGATCGACGGCGAACACGTCTTCCCAGTCCTGCTCCGTCATGGTCACGGGGTCGGCGTAGGAATTGCGCCCGGCATTGTTGACGAGCCCGGTCACCGGCCCAAAGCGTTCCACCGCCTCCGCATGGACGCGGGCAATATCACATGCCTTCGTGACGCTGCCCGCGCCGAAATGGCAACGCTCCGGCGACAGCGCCTTGACCAGCGCTTCGCCCGCTTCGCGCTCGATGTCGATGATCGAGACGCGCGCGCCCTCCGCCAGTGCCTTCTCCGCAATCGCAGCGCCAATGCCCCGGCTTCCGCCGGTCACCAGCACATGATGGTTTTCAAGACGGCCCATCCTGCTCACCAATCCGCCACGCTGCCGTCGTGCTGGTACCAGTGCACGGGCTGCACTTCCTGAAAAGGATATTTCTTCGCGGCCTCGAAATTGATCTCCACGCCGATGCCCGGCGCCTGCGACGGCTCGACATAGCCGCCGATGATCGGCGTGACGCCGGAGATGATCTCGTCGCGCCAGGGCACGTCTGAGCGCATGACCTCCTGGATCAGGAAGTTCGGCGTGGCGAAGCCCAGATGGATGTTGACCATGGTCGCAATCGGCCCCAGCGGATTGTGCGGCGCCATCGACACGCCATAGGCATCGCAAAGGGCGGCGATCCGCTTCACTTCGGTCAGGCCGCCGGCATGGCAGACGTCCGGCTGCGCAACCGCGATCGCCTCCGACTGCAAGAGGTGCAGGAATTCATGCCGGTGCACCAGCCGCTCGCCCGCGGCAATCGGCACGGGCGTTGAGCGGGCGACGCGCGCCGTGCCCCTCCAGTCTTCCGGCTGGCAGGGCTCCTCGATGAAGAAGGGCCGGTAGGGTTCGAGCACCTTGGCATACTGGATGGCCATCGCAGCGGTCGTGCGGCCGTGGAGGTCGACCATGATGTCCATGTCATCGCCACCGCCCTCGCGCGCCGCCGCCATCAGCGTCTCGGCCTCCTTCAGCGCGGCAAGGCCGTCCAATGGCGCGGTCTTGGGAACGGCGAGGATCTTCACCGCCGTGAAGCCATCGGCGCGCGATTGCGCGGCCTTCTCCCGGAAGGAGGTCGCAGCCGCCGAATTGTAGACCGCATCCGAATTGCCGCCGCCCAGATGGTCATACATGCGCAGGCGCTTGCGGCAGAGGCCGCCGATCAACTGCCAGAGCGGAACGCCGAAGTGCTTCGCCTTGATGTCATGCAGCGCCTGGTCGATGCCGGAGAGTGCGGACATGGTGACGATGCCGCCCTTGAAGAAGGGGTGGCGGAACATGACCTGCCAGAGGTGCTCGATGTTGAGCGGATTTTCGCCCCGGATCAACACGGCGAGATCGTCGATGGCGCCCGTGACGGCACGGGTCTGGAACTCGAGCGTTGCCTCACCCAGCCCATAGAGGCCCGGCACATCGGTCTCGACGCGCACGAAGATCCAGTTCCTGAGCTTCGCGTTGACCACGAAGCTCCTGATGGCGGTGATCTTCATGGTGCCAGCCTCAGCGTCCGGTGATCGACTGGCGGCGGATGCGGCGTTCGATGATGGTCTGCAGCACCACCGACAGAACGATCACCAGGCCGAAGCAGAGCTGCGTGTAAAAGGCGTTGATGCCCGCCGACACGATGCCCGCATTGATGGCGCCGATGATGTAGGCCGCCACGAAGGAGCCGACGATCGAGCCCGTGCCGCCGAACACCGAGGTGCCGCCGAGGAACACCGACGCGATGGTGTTGAGCAGGAAGCCGTCACCCAGCGTGGGCCAGAAGTAATAGCCATAGACCGAGGTCATGACGCCTGCCAGCACGGCCACGAGGCCGACGAGGATGAAGGCCTGGGTCTTCACCTTCACGACATCGACACCCATGAGCCTCGCACTCGTCGGATTGTCGCCGACGAGAAACACGTGTGCTCCGAAGCGCGTGCGGTTGAGCAGCACCCAGAGGGCAATCGCCACCGCGATCATCCACAGCGTCTGGACGGGAACGCCGAAGACCGGCTCGCGGAAGATGGCGTGAAGGGCCGGATACTGGTCAGCCGTCAGCGGCACGCCGGTACCGTTCATCAGCACCAGTTCAAGCCCACGGAACAGGAAGGAGGTGCCGATGGTAATGACGAGTGATGGAATGTTGAGCTTCGCCACCAGCGTGCCGTTGATCCAGCCGCACATGGCGCCGACCGCGAAGGCGCCGGCAAGTGCCACGGGCCAGGGAACGCCCGCCTGAGCGAGAAGGCAGAAGGTCGCCGTGCCGAGCGCCATGATCGAGGGGAACGACAGGTCGATCTCGCCGGTGATCACCACGAAGGTCAGCGCCAGTGCGATGATGCCGAATTGCGGTGTCGTCTGCGCGAAGGCCTTGTAGATGTCGATGTTGGTGAACACCGCGGGTGCCGCGAACACGAAGCTCAGCCACATCGCGATACCGACGCCGATGATGCCGAGCTGCGAGCCATAGCGGCGCAGCCAGGAGGGAGGAGCGACACGGTTGTCGGCCGGCCTTGGCTTTGCAGTTTCAGTCGACATGTTGCCCTCTCAGCTGAGTGTGCCCGTGCGGGCCACGTGGTAAAGCCGCTCGATCAGTTCATCCATGGTGATCTGGCTCTTGTCATAGACACCGGCGACCTTGCCGCGGTCGAGCACATAGAGCCGGTCGACGACGGGATAGACATGGAAGATGTTGTGGTCGATGAAGATGGCCGACTTTCCGGCCTTCTTGATGTTGCTCACGAAGTCGAGCGTCTTCTTGGTTTCGGTGAGCGACAGGCCCATGGTGGGCTCATCGAGAATCACGAGTTCGGCGTCAAAATAGAGCGCGCGCGTGATGGCGACACCCTGCTTCTCCCCGCCTGACATGGTGGTCACCACATTGTCGGGGTGAACGGCGGCGGAGGTGAAGCCCATGTGCTCGCTCATCAGGCGGGAGCACTCGGCGCGCATCCGTTCAACGTCGAGCAGGCCCCACTTGTTGCGAAGTTCCCGGCCCATGAACATGTTGCGCCAGATCGGCTGCTTCTCGCACAGTGCCCGTTCCTGGTAGACGGTCTCGATGCCGAGGCTGCGGGCGCGCGCCACCGACCAGTCGTCGATGCGGTTGCCCTTGAAGAAGATCTCGCCACCGGAATCCGGCCGGTGGAATCCCATCACCGTCTTGACGAGGGTGGATTTGCCCGCGCCATTGTCGCCGAGGAGCCCGACGATCTCACCCGGATAGACCTTGAAGTCGATGCCCGAAAGTGATCGCACCTCGCCGAAGGTCTTCGACACGTTGCGGAGTTCGATCACTGGCACGGCGCTGCCGCCGCCATTGTTCGCCTGAGACATGAGGCCTCGTCCGGTTTGATGGGGAAAGATGGCGGCCACGGAGCCCGGGGCCGCCGTGTCTGCGTCAGCGGATTTCGACGGCGGCCAGCGGCGCCACGGCATCCACGTTGGTCGAGTCGACGAAGGCACCGGCGGTGTTGATGTCGAGGCCGGAGAAGCCGAACTTCTTGGTCAGGCAGATGTTGAGGATCGGGATGTAGCCCTGCAGGAAGGGCTGCTGGTCGATCACGAGGTTCTGGAAGCCTTCCTTCACCGCCTGGGCGGTGTTGGGCGACATGTCGAAGCCCGCGAAATAGACCTGGCCCGGTGTCAGCGAGGCCGCCTTGGCATAGACACCGACGTTGGAGGTCAGGCCGCCATGGTCCGTCACCACGATCTTGATGCCGGGGTTGGCGCCCATCACGCCCACGAAGGTGGCCGTGCCAGCGTTCGGGTCGGCGTTGGTGGCCGAATCGATCTCCTGGTAGATCACCTTGGCGCCCACCTTCTCGAAGGCTTCGATCACGCCCACCGTGCGCTGGCCACGATCACCGCCCTGGCCCTTGAGGCCCCAGACGAAGACGCTGTCGCCCGCCTGCAGGTTGGCGCGCTTGGCCGCCTCGGACGCGAGCGCGAAGCCCGCGGCGTAGTTGGGCGCACCCACATAGCCGAAGCCCTGCGCGGCATACTTCTTCTGGCTGTCGGGCAGCGAGGTGTTCAGCGTGGTGAAGATCGTGCCCTGCGCGAAGGCCTGGTCGACGATCGGGCCGGTGGCCGGTTCACCCGCGAAGCCATAGGTCGCGATGCCATCGACCTTGGTGGCAACCGCCTGCTGGATCTGCTGGAGCATCTTGTTGGGATCCCAGTCAGAGAAATAATAGGTCACTTCCGCGCCGAGATCGGCCTCGGCCTGGCGGAAGCCGTTGTAGACGTTGTTGGCGAAGACGCCGCCCTGCGGACCGCCGGGGAACGCCGCGATCTTGACGCCCGAGCACCACTTCGCCTGCGGTTCCGCCATGGACGGGGCCGCAGCCATCAAAGTCACACCGACCGAGGCCGCAGCGAGGGCGGCGATCCGCGTCACATTCTTCTTCATGAATTCCTCCCAAGGACACGTTGTTTGCCGGCTTCGTACCGGTCTGCGCGCATGGCACGCTGAAGAGAGGCTAGAGTAATCATACAACTCTGTAAAGCCCATTCAGGTGATGTCACGGCATCCTGGGCCCCGAAATAGCATGCCATTGCAATGATTGAAGGCTTGAGGCAAGCTAATGAGCAAGTTGTTCTTTTGCTCTGCAGCAATTCGATGTTGCTCCGCAACAAGAACTTATCATATAAGTTGACTCATGCTGCACCCAACCGAACCTGATCTTCGTCCCGTGTCCGTGATCGTCGCGGACAAGCTGACCGAGCATGTGCTGGTTGAACTCGCCCCCGGCATGAAGCTCGCCAGCGAGGCGGAGCTGGCGGAACGTTATGGCGTGAGCCGCGTCACCATGCGCGAAGCGGTGAAGATGCTCTCGGGCCGCGGCCTGCTCGACGTGTCGCGTGGCCGGCGCGCCATCGTGCGCCAGCCCGATGGGTCGATGTTTGGCGATTTCCTGAGTTCCCTCATCAAGTCCGATCCAAAATGCCTGTTCGACCTGATCGAGGTCCGGCGCTCTCTCGAAATCCAGTCGGTCACCATGGCGGCACAACGGGCGACGCGGGCCGGCATCACTGCGGCCGAGTCGGCGCTTGAACGGATGACCGTGGCAGCGGCTGAACTGCGATTGGGAGAGGACGGGGCTGAAGTCCGCTTTCACCAGGCTGATGCCGATTTTCATGAAGCGATGGCGCTGGCCAGCGGCAACCGCGTGCTGTCCTATCTGTTCGAGGGCATGGCGCTGCCGCTGCGCGAAAGCTTCTATGCCAGCCGCCGGGGGCGTGCGCTGCGCGGGCTTTCGCTTGACGGCATGGTGACCCTCCACGCCAACATCCTCACCTGCGTGAGCAACGGTGATGCCAAGGGTGCGGCGGAAGCGATGAGCAAGCTCATCGACGATGCCGAGCGCGACATCCGCGCCGCCTATGGGCCGCCCGCCTCGCCTTGAGGCACGGGGAACGGCCCGAGCATCGCCAGAAGCCGCTTCATCTCCTCAAGCTCCGCCGCCTGCGGCCTGAGTGCCGGGGCACGGTCGAAGACCTCGAGCCCCGCACGCGCCGCGAAGATGCGCTTGCCATAGCAGATCAGGTGTTCGAGTGAGCGCATGATGAAGCTGATCGCGGGTAGCACTTGGCCGTGCAGCGCCAGCGCCTCCGCCCGCTGGCCCTGGTCATAGAGCCGCATCACCGCGACGGCATAGTCCACGAGATCGGGCGCCAGCAGGAAGCCGTCGCAGCCCGCATCGAGGCTGGCGATCATGTCGAGGCCGCCGCGCCCGTTGAAGACGAGGAAATCATTGCCCGCGAGGCGCTTCAGCCGTGCGGCGTCATCCGCCGTCGCTTCCGCCTTGATAAGCGTGAAGCTGGCGTGCCGCTTGCGGAGCACATCGATGTCGGCGTCCGAGAGTCCCCGGCCCAGATATTGCGGCGCGTTTTGAATGGCGCAGGGAAGACCGGTCGTGTCCATGACGCGGCTGAAGAAGGAAAGATATTCTTCCGCGTCATAGCTGCCGACTTGCGGCGGCTGCAGCACGAGCCAGTTGGCTCCCGCATGTTCCGCATGCCGCACCATGGCCGCTTGTTCCGCCACTGACTGGCCGTAGATGGTGAAGCCCAGCGCTGTCTGCCCGTTCACATCCTCGCCGGCCCAGTCCATCACCGTGCACCGTTCGCGGAAGCTCAGCTTGGCCACTTCGGTCGCAAGGCCAAGCGCTGCGATCCCTGCGGGGCGGGTCGCAAGCGAGAGTTCCACCTGGCGGCGCATGGCGGCCCGGTCGAGTTCCTCGTCCTTGCCGAAGAAGGCATAGAGGATGATGTGGACGCCGCGCCGCATCTGCGTCAGGCGCTGCCGATCAATATGCCCGTGAGAAAGACGAGGAAGCCGCCGACTGCGATCTGGAACGCCGCCTTCAGGAAGGGCGTATCCATATACTTGTAGCGGATCCAGGAAATCGCCCAGAGCTCAAAGAACACGACCACCACGGCCACCCAGGTGGCAATGGTGAAATCGGGGATCAGATAGGGCAGCGCGTGGCCCATGCCGCCGATTGTCGTCATGACGCCAGCGGCGAGGCCGCGGATCAGCGGGTGGCCGCGGCCGGTGAGCTTGCCATCGTCCGAGAGGCCCTCCGCGAGGCCCATGGAGATGCCGGCACCCACCGAGGCCGCGGCGCCGACGAGGAAGGTCTCCCACGTATCGCCCGTCGCGAAGGCCGCGGCGAAGAGCGGTGCGAGCGTCGAGACCGAACCATCCATCAGGCCGACAAGGCCCGGCTGGATCACCTGCAGCAGGAAGAGACGGCGCTTGGCCTCGTTCTCCTCGATCTTGGCATCCGCCGTCAGGTGGGTGAGGCCCAGCTTGACCGCGATCGACTCATGGCCCTTCTCGGCCTCGGCCAGGTCAAGCAGAAGCTTCTTCACCTGCGGGTCTTCGGAGCGCTCGGCGGCCTGCTTGTAGAAGCGGTAGTTCTCGAGCTCGATCACCTCGGCGCGCTGGCGCATCTCCTCAATGTTCATCTTGCCGATGGTCCATGCGGGCTTGTGGCGCACGAAGCCCTGGATGTCGGACCGGCGGATCAAGGGGATATAGTCGCCGAACTTCTTGGCATAGAGGTCGGTGAGCCAGCGGCGGTGCTCGTGTTCCTCCTCCGCCATCTCCATGAACACCTTGGCGGACGCCGGGTAGGTGTCCATCAGCGAATGCGCAAAGCCCGCATAGGCGCGCGCATCGTCATCCTCGCTCGAAATGGCGAGCGCCAGGAGTTCCTGTTCGTTGAGGTCGGAGAAGGTCTTCACGGCAGGCAGAATCCTTATGGTCCGGACAGCAGTTTAGAATTATTCCAAACTACGGTCCAGCCCTGTCTGAGGATCAACCCGCTCAGTTCTCATCCATCTTGAGGGCGGAGATGAAGGCTTCCTGCGGGATTTCGACCTTGCCGAACTGCCGCATCTTCTTCTTGCCTTCCTTCTGCTTGTCCAGAAGCTTGCGCTTGCGGCTGATGTCGCCGCCGTAGCACTTGGCGGTCACGTCCTTGCGCAAGGCCGAGAGCGTCTCGCGCGCCACGATCTTGCCGCCGATCGCCGCCTGGATGGGGATCTGGAACATGTGGCGCGGGATGAGGTCCTTCAGCTTCTCGCACATCACACGGCCGCGCTGCTCCGCCCGGCCCCGGTGCACGATCATGGCCAGCGCATCGACCGCTTCGGCATTGACGAGGATGCCGAGGCGCACGAGGTCACCCTCCTCATAGCCGATCATCTTGTAGTCGAAGGAGGCATAGCCGCGCGACACGGACTTCAGGCGGTCATAGAAATCGAACACCACTTCGTTCAGCGGCAGCTCATAGACCACCATGGCGCGCGAACCCGCATAGGTCAGCTGCTTCTGCCGCCCGCGGCGGTCCTCGCAGAGCTTGAGGATGGAGCCCAGATAGTCGTCGGGCACCAGGATGGTCGCTTCGATCCACGGCTCCTCGATCGACAGGATCAGCGTCTGGTCGGGCAGGTCCACCGGATTGTGGAGCTCGATCTGGTTTCCGTCCCGCATGTTCACCTTGTAGATGACGGACGGTGCGGTGGTGATGATGTCGACGTTGAACTCGCGCTCGATCCGCTCACGGAT
>JBEILC010000034.1:0-20437 GCA_040379425.1 Hyphomicrobiales bacterium | reverse complement strand
CGCGCCTGCCGGAGCGCGTGCATTATCTCCGCACCATGCTGCTCGCCATCGAATGCGTGCGCTCCGGCATCACCACCGTGCAGGATGATCTGATCAACGGGCTTGCGGACCCTTCGGCCTTCGACGGCTCGGCGGCCGCCTACCGGGACCTGGGCTTGCGGGCCTCGATCACCGTCTCGATGTCCGACAAGCCGCCGCTGGCCTCCATGCTGTGGGCGGATGAGTTCCTCGCGGATGAGCTGCGCCAGGAGCTTTCGAAGGCCCGCGCGCTGACCTGGCGCGAACACCTCGATCTTTTCGAGCGGCACTTCGCCAAGTGGAACGGCACGGCGGATGACCGCATTCGCGTCATACTGGGGCCCATCGGCCCGCAGTGGTGCACCGATGATCTGCTGCAGGTGGTGACCGAAATCTCTCTGGTGCGCGGCCTTCCGGTCCACACCCACACGCTTGAATCCAAGATCCACGCCGTGCAGGCGGAGCAGTTCTACGGACGCCCCATGGTGGAGCATCTGGCAGCGCTCGGCGTGCTGACGCCGAACTTCGCGCTGAACCATGCCGTCTACCTGACCGATCGGGAGATCGAACTCATCGCGACGGCAGGCTCAAGCATCACGCATAATCCCGTGTCCAATCTGAAGCTCGGCTGCGGCATCGCGCGCATTCCCGCGCTGCTGCGCGCGGGCGTGCCGGTGGGGCTTGGCACGGACGGCACATCGACCTCCGACCGCGCCGACATGTTCCGCTCGCTGGCACTTGCGGCAACGCTGCACCGCCTGGCGGACCTCGACTACGAGACATGGACAGATGCTGAGGACGCCTTCGACATGGCGACCACCGGTGCGGCACGGACGGCACTCCTTCACAAGGATACAGGCCGCATCGCCACCGGCATGAAGGCGGACATCACGCTGGTCGACCGCAATGACTACGGGCTGATCCCGCTCAAGCACCCGGTGCGGCAGATGACCTATGCGGTGAATTCCGATGCGGTGCGCACGGTGATGGCCGATGGCCGCATCATCATGCGGGACCGTGTGCTGACACAGGTCGATGAGGCGAGCCTCAAGGCGGAAATCCGCGAGGAGGCGGAGCGCTACTTGCATGACAATGTTCCGCTGATGGAACAGACAGCGCGGCGCTATGAAAGCTACTGGCGCAAGACGCATATGCGCGCCGCGGCCACCGTCGTTCCGTCATCGCATGCGCCCATCCGCTTGCCCTGCGGCTGCACCGAGCATGCGACGATCCACACCTGCGCGCGGCTGGACTGAGGCTCTGCCTCAGGCAGTCTTGCGGGCCAGCATCCTGTCCCGCAGGGCCGTGAGGAAGGGGATGCTCTCGAACTGGTCGGGCTGCACTGCATCCCAGTCGACGCCGGTGGGGCGCGGCGCCACGTTGTTGGTGACGATGAGTTCCTGTTCGGTTGCCACGAAATCCAGCGGCGAGTCATGCGGGCGCATGAAGACGCGGGCACTTTCCACCAGTTGCGAGGAGTGGACCGAGGTCGCCATCGGCGTTGCGGGTCCGATGATGCCGAGTTCGCGGAAGATGCCGGTCTCCAGATCGGCGAAGCCCGCGCCCTTGCCGGTGCGCCCGCCTTCCCGGCTGACCGCGACGGAGCCCACGACACAGAAGTCCAGTGGCTCCACCTCCTCGAACGAGATGCGCTCGCCATGCATCATGTAGCCTTCCGACGTGGCGGCGAGTTCGAAGGAGACACCCTTCGCCGCGATGGTCTTGGGATCGATGCGGAGATAGGGGAAGTCCCTGGTGAGATACGGAACGGGTGCATAGAGCGTCTTGCCCTCATAAAGGGCGCGGAGACGGATCGGGATCTGCGGCGGATCGGGGTTGCACTTCACGGTCCTCGCCTTTTTCCAGGCGTCCGTCTGGGCGAGATGCCAGGCGGCCATGTCAGCGCCAACGAAATTCGGGATCTGGCTCCAGGTGGGGCCTACGGCATAGCCATTCCCGTCGAGCCGGTTCCAAACATGGCTGCGCACATCGTCCTTGCTGGCATCGCGCCCCGCCCAGCGGCCTGTCTTCGTCATGATGTTCCTCCAACGGGTGCGCGAACGATGCCGCGCTTCTCAAGCCATGCGGATATGCGCATGGCAATATCTTCGCGCCAGGCGGCGCAGATGATCTGAACCCCCACGGGAAGCTTCGCATCCGGCAGCCACACCGGCACGGCGACGACGGGCAGCCCCACGAAGCTGACGGGTTGCGTGAACAGGCCGAGGTTCGGCCGGAGCGCCAAGTCCCGGCCGCCGAGCACCAGCCGTTTCTGGCCGATCATCGGTGCTGAACACGGCGTTGCCGGGGCGAGCAGCACATCGACCTCGCGAAAAAGCGCGGCCATGCGCGCCTGAAACTGCCGCCGGCAGGTCTGCGCCCGTGTGACCCAGGCACCCGGGATCATCGCACCGGCGATCAGCCGGTCACGCACATCCGGGTCAAAGTGATGGTGATCGCTGCGCAACCGGGCGAGATGCAGTGCAGCACCCTCCGACATGGTGATGAGATAGGCTGCCGCGCGTGCCTCGGCGGCGCCGGGCACATCGACGGTCTCGGTTGCGCCAAGCGCCTTCGCTATGGCATCGACGGCGGCATGGGCCTCCGGATGAGCCGGCTGCTGGAAATAGCCCCCGGCCTTCGCCACGCGCAGGCCTTCCACACCCTTCTCCAGTTCCGGCAGCAAGGGCGCTGCCGGAACATCGGCGCAGGCGGGATCGCTTGGGTCCGTCCCCCGCATGGCGTCATAGGCAAGCGCCAGATCGGCCGTGCTGCGCGCCATCGGGCCCAGATGATCGAGGCTGCCAACGAAGGGAAACGTGCCCGTCCGCGGCAGGCGGCCATAGGTGGGCTTGAGGCCGAACAGGCCACAGAGTGACGAGGGCACACGGATCGATCCGTTGGTGTCCGATCCCAGCGTCAGCGGCGCCATTCCCGCTGCTGCCGCGGTGCCTGAGCCGCCCGATGAGCCGCCCGACATGCGGGAGGGATCATGCGGATTGCGCGAGGGACCATGGTGGCTGTTCTCGCCCGTGAAGTCATATGCATATTCCCCCATGTTGAGCGCGCCAACGAGGATTGCCCCTTCCGCCTCAAGGCGCGCGATCAGCGTTGCATCAGATGCGGCTGGCGGATGGGATCGATTGATGCTGGAACCCGCGAGCGTCACCAGCCCTTCGATGTCAAAGAGGTTCTTCACCGCGAAGGGAACACCCGCGAGCGCGCCTGCTGTCTGACCGGCCGCGATCCTGGCGTCGATTTCCGCCGCCCTGGCGCGCGCACGTGCCGCCGTCACGTGCGTGAAGGCATTGAGTTTGGGGTCCAGCGCGGCGATACGCGCCAGCGCCGCATCGACGGCGGCACGTGCCCGAACCCTGCCCGCCCGCACGTCAGCTGCGATCTCCGTTGCGGTGCTTGCGGCGGAAAGGCTCATGCGCGGAACACGGGCGCCGCTTCCGCATGATCATCAGGCTCCAGTGCCAGAAGCGGCGCCGCAATCTCGCGCGCGGCGCGAAGATGGAGCGCAACACCCTCGCGATAGGCATCCTCGAGTGTCAGGCCCAGATAGTCCGCCATCAGCGTGATCAGCTCCTGAATGTCATGATCCTTCTCCATCACGTTCCGTGCTCCACGGCCTTGGCGAAAGCCGCGAGATCCGCCGCCCAGCCGACGATGCCGCCCTGCGCGGTGATCATGCGGATGGTTGCTGCCTTGAACTCATCGAAGTAGCTCTCCGTCGCATCGGTGATCAGCAGGCACTCGTAGCCGCGGTCATTGGCCTCGCGCATCGAGGTCTGCACGCAGACTTCGGTTGTGACGCCCGCGAAGACGAGATGCGTGATGCCCATGGCGCCGAGACGCTCGTGAAGCCCCGTGGCCCAGAACATGCCCTTGCCCGGCTTGTCGATGGCGATCTCGCCTGCGCGGGGCTGAAGCGCATCGACAATGGCATTGCCCGGCTCGCCCGCAACGAGCAGGCGGCCCATGGCGCCCTGTTCGCCAATCCTGAGCGGTGCTGATCCGCGCGCGATCTTGCTGGGCGGGCAGTCCGAGAGATCAGGCTTGTGCGCCTCCCGCGTGTGGATGACGGGCCAGCGCTTCTCCCGGAAAAGCCCGAGCAGGCTCTCGACCGTGGGGATGATGGCGGCAAGCCGGGACACGTCATTGCCGAGCGATGCGCCGAAGCCGCCGGGCTCGATGAAGTCCCGCTGCATGTCGATCGCCACCAGCGCCGTTCGGCCGGGCGGGAATGCATAGTCGTAAGGTTCAGCCTTGACGGTGATCATCAGTGCCCCGCCATGTGCTTGCCGATCACGTTGCGGTCAGCCGCGGCGATGGGCGTCATATAGGTGATGCGCCCGCCCGAAATCACCGCCACGCGGTCCGCCATCTCGAGGATCTCGTCGAGGTCTTCGGACACGAGCAGCACGGCGGCACCCTTGTTGCACTGGTCGATGATCTGTGCACGGATTTCAGCAACCGATGCGAAGTCCAGTCCGAAGCATGGATTGGCGACGATCAGCACGCCCACCTCCTCCGACAATTCGCGCGCCAGGATCGCGCGCTGGACATTGCCACCCGACAGCGTCTCGATCGGCGCATCGGGCGAGGATGTCTTGACGCGGTAGCGGCTGATCAGCTCTTCCGCCTTCTGCCTCATCTGCATCGGCTTCAGCCACCAGCGCATGCTTGCCATGTGCGGCTTGTCGAAGCTGCGGAAGGCGATGTTCTCGGCCACCGTCATGCGGCTCACCGCGGCATTCTTCAAGGGCTCCTCCGGCAGGCCGAAGACCTTGAAGGTCTCATAATCCTCGCGGGTTGCCTCGAAGGGCTTGCCATCGACAAAGACGCGGCCATCGCGCACCGGGCGCTGGCCAAAAATCGCCTCGACAAGTTCGGTCTGTCCATTGCCCGAGACGCCGGCGATGCCGACGATCTCGCCGGCCCTGATCTTGAGGTCGATGGCCTCGACAGCAGGGTTTCCCTCATCGTCATCCACGAAGAGGCCCGAGATCTCCAGCCGGTTCCTTGAACCATTGACGGCGGCGCGCTTGGCGGACTGGCGCACTTCAGTGTCGCCGATCATCATGCGCGACATGTCATCCTTGGTGAGCTCGCCCACCTTGCCCGTGCCTGCGAGCCTGCCCCGGCGCAGCACGGTCACGCTGTCAGCGAATTCCTCCACCTCGCGGAACTTGTGGGTGATCATCAGCACGGTGATCTCCCCCGCATGGGCCATGCCGCGCACGAGGCCCAGGATCTCGCTGGCCTCGCCCGGGGTGAGCACCGATGTCGGCTCGTCAAGGATCAGGAAGCGCTGGTTGAGATAGAGTTGCTTGAGGATCTCGAGCTTCTGCTTCTCTCCCGCCGCAAGGCTGGAGACGGGTGTGTCGAGCGGCACCTTGAAGGGCATGGTGTCCATGAAGGTTGCGAGCGCCTTCTTCTCCTTCGCCCAGTTGATGATGGAGGGCGCATCGGCCCGTGCGATCACCATGTTCTCCGCCGCGGTGAGGCAGGGCACCAGCGTGAAATGCTGATAGACCATGCCGATACCTGCGGCCTGCGCATCACCCGTGGTGCGGATGGCGGTTTCCCTGTTATTCACCAGGATCGATCCCCGCGTCGGCTGGTAGAAGCCCATGATGCATTTGACGAGCGTCGACTTGCCCGCCCCGTTCTCACCCAGCAGCGCGTGGAGTTCGCCCGCGCGGATGCTGACCGAGACATCGTCCAGCGCCACCACGGGCCCGAAGATCTTGCTCATGCCGATGGTTTCGAGGCCAAAGGCGCGCGCCGGTCTCCGATGCTCGCTCATGTCTTGCTCATCGCCGTGAGGACATCGCCGCTCGTGGCGATGGCGCCGAACACGCCGCCCTGCATCTTCACCATGTCGATGGCCGCCAGGTGATTCTCGAGCTTGGTCGCACCGCAGCCGTCTTCCACCAGCAGGCATTCGAAGCCGCGGTCATTGGCCTCGCGCATCGTGGTGTGCACGCAGACATCCGTGGTGATGCCGGTGAGCAGCAGGTTGCGTATGCCGCGGGTGCGCAGCACGAGTTCGAGATCGGTGGCGCAGAAGGACCCCTTGCCGGGCTTGTCGATGATGGGCTCACCCTCGACCGGTGCGAGTTCAGGAATGATGTTCCAGCCGGGCTCGCCGCGCACCAGGATACGCCCGCAGGGACCCGGATCGCCAATCCCCGCGCCGATCTGGCGCGAGCGCCAGCGCTTGTTGGCGGGCAAGTCCGAGAGATCAGGCCGGTGGCCCTCGCGCGTGTGGATGATGTGGAAGCCCTTGGCGCGCGCGGCATCGAGCAGAGACCTGATCGGCGCGATGGGCGCGCGCGTCAGCGACAGATCATAGCCCATCACGTCCACATAGCCGCCCTTGCCGCAGAAATCCGTCTGCATGTCGATGATGACGAGCGCGGTATTCGATGGGCGGAGATCACCATCGAAGGGCCAGAGATAGGGCGTGGATGCGACGCGCGTATCGGGGGCGGGAGAGATATCCATCACTCGGCCGCCTTCATCAGCTTCTCGCCAAACTTGCGCTGAGGCTTGGGGAAACCGCAGCTCGTGCCATCCGTGTGGACGACCTGGTCTTCCCAGGGCAGGCGATAGCTTCCCGCCACCATGTCCTTCATGAAGGTATAGGGGCAGTCCTGCGCGCCGCCCGCAACAGCCGTATAGGCGCGGTGGCCGAGCTGGTAGATGTTGTTCTCGACCGACCAGTGGATGCGTGCCTCGCGCACGAGATCGGGGCGGACCTCAGCGGTGATGATCTCGTCGGGCCGTCCCGTGGTGGCGTGGGCCAGGATGGTGCCGTCGAAATTGACGATCATGCCCTCGCCCATGGAATCGAAGGTGCCGTCCGATCCGCACATGCAGACATTGGCCGTCACCATCAGATTGCAGAAGGCATTGGCCTGGTTGGTGAAGCGCCAGCTTTCGCGGATGGGGGCCGTGTAGCCCGCCGTGCGGATCATGATCTCCGCACCCTTGTAGGCGCATTCACGCGCCATCTCGGGGAACATGCCATCATGGCAGATGATGAGCGCGATCTTCGCACCCTTCGGCCCCTCGATCACGGGAATGCCGATGTCGCCTGGCTCCCACGGCTCGACCGGCACCCAGGGGTGCAGCTTCCTGTAATAGAGCTTGATCTCGCCCTTGTCGTCGATGATGAGGCCGGAGTTATAGGGATTGCCGTGGGCATTGTTCTCCATGATGGAGAAGCAGCCCCAGATGCGGTTGCCGATGCAGGCCGCCTTGAAGGCCGCGACTTCGGGTCCGTCGAGCGAGCACATGATCTCCGGGTTCATGTCCATCGATAGGCCATGAAGCGCATATTCGGGGAACACCACGAGATCCATGGTGGGCATGTTGCGCCGCGCCTTGGCCACCATCGCGACGATCTTCTGCGCCTGCCTTGCAAGATCGTCCGGCGTGACGACGACGGGCAGTTGCAACTGCACCATGCCGAGGACGACGCCATTGGGTGTTTTGTTCAATCCGCCGAGAGCACTCATGGGGCTTTCCTATTTGACGATGGAGAGTTCGCCTGGCGCATCACGCGCTGCGGCCTTGGAACGCGCCGTGGCGATCATGATGAAGAGGGTCAGGATGTAGGGGGCTGCGTTAAAGAAGTAATAGCCCTGGCTGATGCCGACGGACTGCAATGCGGGGCCGATCGCGCCCGCCGCGCCGAACAGCAGTGCGGCGAGGATGCAGCGCAGCGGATTCCACCGCGCGAAGATGACGAGCGCCACCGCCATGAGGCCCTGCCCCGATGACAGCCCTTCGTTCCAGCTTCCGGGGTAGGAGAGCGAGAGGAAGGCGCCGCCGACGCCGGCGAGAAAGCCGCCGATGGCAGTCGCCAGCACGCGCACGATGATGGGGTTGACGCCCATGGCGCGCGCCGCCGGTTCGGAATCCCCCGTCATGCGCAGCACGAGGCCCATGCGCGTGTTGGCGAGCGCCCACCACATGACGAGCGCCACCGCGAGCCCCACGAAGAACAGCGGATTGATCTCGAGTGCCGTTTGCACGGAGGGATTGGAGGACCAGCCGCCCAGCGGAATCGACAAAAGCCGCGGCGCCTGGGGCTGGATGTAGGGCTTGCCGAAGAAGAAGGCGAGGCCGATGCCGAAGCTCATCATGGCGATGCCCACCGCGATGTCGTTCACCCGCGGCAGGCTGCAGATCAGCCCATGCAGAAGCCCGAGGAACACGCCCGAGAAGCCCGCCACCAGAACGCCCAGCCAGGGCGAACCCGTGTGGTAGGACACGGCATAGGCGATCATCGCCCCCAGTACGAGATTGCCTTCGAGCCCCAAATTGATGCGGCCCGATTTCTCGGTCAGCGCTTCACCGAGAGCCACGAAGATGAAGGGTGTCGACACGCGGAGTGCGCCACCCAGCATGGCGATCAGCACGGTGGCCAGGGCATCCCACGTCATGTGCGTGCCTCCGCATCCTTCGGCTTGAAGATTGCGAAGCGGCCATAGAAGGTTTCGCTCGTCAGCAGCACGACGAAGATGATGCCCTGGAGCACGAGGGCCGTTGCATCCGGCACGTCGAGGCGGCGCTGGATCAGCCCGCCCGACGCCTCAATGGCGCCGAACATGATGGCGACCGGCAGGATGGCGAGCGGGTTGTGGCGCGCGAGGAAGGAGACGAGGATGCCGGTGAAGCCATAGCCCGCAACCAGTGACGCATTGGCCTGACCGTGAATGGCGGCGACCTCGAAATATCCCGCGAGACCGGCGCACATGCCGGCAATCGCACAGCATGCGACGATGAGCTTGCCGACCGGCAGACCCTGGGCAAGGGCGGCGCGCGGATTGCCGCCGGTGACGCGGGCGGCGAAGCCGAACGTCGTCGATGACATGAGAATGTGGAGGAGGATGGCCAGCACCACGCCGGCGAGCAGGCCCCAATGCACATCCGTGCCGGGCATGGCCCCCACCTTGTAGGCATCGCCGATGGGCATGGTCGAGGGCTTGTTTGCCGAGGCCGGATCGCGCAGCAGTCCTTCCACGAAGAAGTTCATGATGGCGATTGCGATATAGGTAAGCAGAAGCGACGAGATGGTCTCGTTGACGCCGCGGCTATGGCGCAGCCAGCCGGCAATCGACAACCAGCCCGCACCGGCGATCGTGGCGGCGAGCGCCATCATGGGCATGGTGATGATGGGCGGAACACTCGCCGTCACCAGCGGCACGGCCACGGCGGCCGCCGCGAAGCCGCCGAGCACGAGGCCGCCTTCCGCACCGATCATGGTGAGGCCGATGCGCGCGGGGATCGCGAAGGCAAGCGCCGTCAGGATCAAGGGCGCCGCGCGCTGCAGGCTGTTCTGAAAGGAGAAGGCAGACCCGAAGCCACCTTTCCAGACGAGGGCGAAGAACTCGACCGGGTTCTTGCCGAGAACCAGCAGGAACAGCGAGAAGATGAGCATGGACGCCAGCAGCGCACCCAGCGGAATCGCACAGGCCTCGGCGGTGGGCCCGAGGCGCAACGGCGCGCGCGCGGCGGACGGAGTGACGGCTGCGGTTTCGCTCATGGCTCATCCCGGACAAAGAAGGGGGGCGGGAGAAAACCCCGTCCCCGGATGATCAGGTGATCGAACCCTTCACGCCCTCGAGCAGATAGCCCATGCCGTCGAGGAACGGATCGTAGTTGTCATAGGTCTTGTCGATGACCACCTTGCCGGTGTTGTCCTTGAGGGGACCCACATAGATCGGCTTCTTGTCCTTGAGGCCCTGGATCGCGGCTTCCGCGGCCTTGATGGCCTCGGCTGTCGCGCCCGCGCCGAAGGCCGTGTTGCGCACCATGTCATTGTGGTAGCCGCCGACGACGACATTGGGCAGCGCCTCGCCCTTGGCCAGCAGGCCGGCATAGAGCGTGTAGATGGTTTCCCACTTATACTCAGCGCCGGTGATGAAGCCCTTGGGCGCCAGGGGCGCCTGGCTCGCATTGTGGCCGCAGCTCTTCACGCCGCGCGTTTCCGCGGTTTCGATGATGACCTTCGGGCCATCCACGTGGCAGGTGAGAACGTCACAGCCCGCATCGACGAGCGCGTTTGCGGCTTCCGCCTCGCGCACCGGGAGCGACCAGTCACCCGTGAAGATGACCTGCACTTCGGCAGCTGGGTTGACCGAGCGCGCGCCGAGCAGCACGGAGTTGATGTTCGAGAGAACGGTGGGGATGGGCTTGGCGGCCACGAAGCCGATCTTGCCGGACTTGGAGCTGAGCCCCGCGGCGACACCGTTCACGTAGTGAGCCTGGTTCAGGTAGCAGAAATAGCCGCCCAGATTCGCCGGGTGCTTGTCCTTGTTCCACAGGGGTGCTGCATGGCGGAACTGCACATTCGGATGTTTCTTGGCGAGATCGATCATGAAGGGATCGAAGTAGCCGAAGGAGGTTCCGAGGATCAGGTTCGCGCCATCGAGATTGATCATCGACTCCATGGACTTCGCCACGGCGTCGGTTTCAGGCACGTTCTCTTCCTCGATGACCTTTACATTGGGCACCTTCTTGAGGATTTCCATGGCCACCGCATGGGCCTGGTTCCAGCCGAAGTCGTCGCGGGGGCCGACATAGACAGCACCAAGCACCACATTGGACTGCGCCGCCGCGCGGCCCGAAAGAAGCGAGGGTGCAAGTGTTGCCGCGGCAAGGCCCGCAGCGCCGTTGCACAGCAGGCTGCGGCGCGAAAATGAAGTCCTGAACATGCCATTCTCCTGTTTGTCCGCCCAGGCTGGTGGAAGAGCGGCTGCTCGTGCTTGCCTGGTTATCGCTCTCGGGGGATGTGCAACGCATGTGCCAGAGTGAATGAGCGTTACAGTTTCGCAATGTTTCTGCGGTGATTCCATGAGGTTACGGCTGCATCCCGGAGCAGGGCGCTATCCGGGGCCTTGTATGCGCTGCAAGAAAACCATGCACTGGTCTTCAGGGGGAACAAATCAGTGCACGTCCTTTAGGCAGTGCTCACAACAAACCCGCCGGCTTGTAGGTCGCGTCCAGCCGGCTCTGGAGATAATCGGCGCCGGTGATCGGCGCATAGCGCGCCGGTGCTGTAATCGAAGGCAGGCAGCGCACGATTGCATCGGGGTTCGGATCAAGAAAGAAGGCCACCGAATAGCGCTCGCGGTCCGGCGGGTTGACGACACGGTGCGGCGTTGAAGAGTAGATGTCGTTGGTCCAGCGCATCAGGCAATCGCCGATGTTGCAGATGAGGGTCCCTTCGAGGCAGGGGGCCTTCACCCAGCCGCCATCGCGGGCCTGCACCTCGAGCCCGCCCGCATCGTCGGTCGCAAGCAGCGTGATGCAGCCATAGTCCGTATGGGCGCCTGCGCCGAGCTGGCCTGCCTCAACCTGTGCAGGCCGTGGCGGATAATGCAGCAGGCGGAGCACCGCCAGCGGCCTGTCCAGCTTGTCCTCGAAGTAATCTTCCGCCACGCCCAGATCATGGGCGAAGGCCCGGTGCAGTTGGCGGCCGATGGACCACACGGTGTTGAAGTAGTTCAGCATCGCCGGGCGGAAGCCTGACAGCTCCGGCCACAGGTTCAGGGCGCGGAATCTCGCGCCCGCGGCAATGCCGGGGTCGTCCGCCGCCAGCTCAAGGCCGATGTTGAAGGCCTCCTTCAGGTCGGCGGGCCGCCTCGGGTCGAGCGCCTCGCCCTTCATCGGCACATAGCCGCGGTTTCCGGTCGTGGCAGAAAACAGGGTCTGCCGCTTCACGGCTTCGGGCAGTGCAAAGAACTGGGCCGACTGCCGGAACACCTCCTGCCTCAGGGCGGGGTCCAGCCCATGGCTGCTGATGCAGAAGAAGCCGATGCCCCGGCAGGCCTCGCCCACCTCGGCTGCCACCTGTGCCAGGCCCGCAGCACCACCTTGGAGCAGTGGAGAAATGTCGATGACGGGGATGGCACTCATGGCATCAGCCTGCGGGCCGCCGCGGAATGTTCGCGCATCAGCGTGTGAGCGTCGAAGCCCGGAATCATGCCATCGATGACCCGCCAGTCCCCGGCGACCATCACCCGGTCCGCGCGGCTTGCGCCGCAGTGGACAAGTGCGGCGATCGGATCATGCGAACCCGAGTAGCGCATCTCGTCGAGCTTGAACATTGCGAGATCCGCCTGCTTTCCAACGGCGATCTCGCCGATGTCGCTACGGCCCAGGCAGCGCGCGGAACCCTTGGTGGCCCAGCGCAGCACGTCGCGGTGGGTGATGCGCTGGGAGGAGGCATAGCCGAGCCTGTTCACCATCAGCGCATGGCGCACCTCCTCGATCAGGTTGGAGGCATCGTTGGAGGCCGAGCCGTCGACGCCCAGTCCCACGGGGCTTCCAGCCGCTTCGAGGTCGAGCGTCTTGCAGAAGCCCGAGGCAAGCACCGCATTGGACGTGGGGCAATGGCAGACGCCCACGCCGTGATGGCCCAGCTTGCGGCAGTCCTCGGGGGTGAAGTGAACGCCATGCGCCAGCCAGACGCGCGGCTGCAGCCAGTGGCAGTCCTCGAGCCAGTCGATCGGCCGGTAGCCGAAGACCTGCTTGCAATAGGCCTCCTCGTCCATCGTCTCGGCGAGATGGGTGTGGAGGCGGCAGTCATGCGTCTCGGCCAGCGCCGCACTCTCGCGCATGACGCGCTTGCCGACGTTGAAGGGCGCGCAAGGGGCAAGCGCGATCTGGATCATCGCGCCATCGGATCTGTCGTGATAGCGCTTCAGCACCCGCTCGCTGTCAGCGAGGATGGTGTCCTCGTCCTGCACCATGTTGTCTTCGGGAACCATGCCGTCCTTCTTCGACAGCGACAGCGACCCGCGCGTGATGGTGGCGCGGATGCCCAGTGCGCGCGCCTCCTCGACCTCGATGTCGGTTGCATCCTCCATGCCGCTGTAGACCATGTAGTTATGGTCCATCGCCGTGGTGCAGCCCGAGAGCAGCAACTCGGCCAGCGCCAGGCGGGCACCCAGCCGGAACATGTCACGGTCAACCCGGCTCCAGTGCGGATAAAGTGCCGTGAGCCACGGAAACAACTCCTTGTCCCGCGACAGCTCATGGGCGCGGCAGAGCGTCTGGAAGAAGTGGTGATGCGTATTGATGAGGCCCGGCAGCACCACATGCGCGCTGGCGTCGAAGACCTCGGCGTCAGGGTGCTGGGGCGTCTTGCCGGACGCGACGAACTCGACGATGCGGCTGCCGTCGACGACAATTCCCCCGCCTGCATTGTCCGCCAGAACGGCAAGCGGGTTCCTGATCCAAAGCGCCATGACATAATTCTCCTTCAACCCGAGAGACAAACGCAGCAAGTTTCGTGCCAAGGCTGAGCCCTATGGCCAAGGCCGCCGGAGGAAACTAAGCTTGCCTCTTTCAACCCGAGGAGTGCCGCCATGACCGCCATGATGAAAGCCGCCGTCCTCCACGCCCTGAAGGAACCGCTGTGGATCGGGCAGATACGGGTTCCCGAGCCGGAGCATGGTGAAATCCTGGTCAAGGTCACGGCCTGCGGGGTCTGTCACAGCGATTTGCATGCGGTTGACGGCGACTGGACGCCGCCGCCCGTCATCCCGCTCATTCCGGGCCATGAGGTGGCGGGAACGGTGGCGAAGCTCGGCCCCGGCGTGTCCGGCTTTGCAGTTGGTGACGAGGTCGGCGTGCCGTGGATGTATTCCGCCTGCGGCCAATGCGAGTTCTGCCTCGCCGGCATGGAGACGATCTGCAAGCAGGGCGAAGCCACAGGCTACACCAAGCCCGGCGGCTATGCCGAATACATGATCGCACCCGCAGCTTTCGTGGGCCGGCTCCCCAAGGGAACCGACCCCTATGCGATGGCGCCCATCCTTTGCGCCGGTGTCACCACCTACCGGGGGCTCAAGCGCACGGGCGCCAGGCCCGGCCAATGGGTGGCGGTGATCGGCATCGGGGGCCTGGGCCACATCGCCATCCAATATGCGCGCGCCATGGGGCTCAGGGTTGCGGCGGTCGATGTGTCGGATGACAAGCTGAAGCTCGCCTCCTCGCTGGGTGCTGAAGTGGTGGTCAATGGTGCGGAGACGGACCCCGCCGCCGCCATCCAGGAGAAGATCGGCGGCGCCCATGCGGCTGTCGTCACGGCGGTCGCGAGCCGGGCCTTCGAGCAGGCGATCCTCATGCTGAGGCCCGCAGGGACAGTCTCCTACATCGGCCTTCCCGGCGGCAAGTCGGATGAGATCCGCGCCTCGATCTCGGCCATCGTGAACTGGGAACTTACGGTGCGGGGCTCGAATGTCGGCACCAGGCAGGACCTGAACGAAGCCATCGCCTTTGCCGCCAACGGCCTCGTCAAGGCAAAGATCCGGACGATCGCGCTCGAGGAGATCAACGCCACGCTGGATGAGATGCGCCAGGGCAAGATCGTGGGCCGCGTCGTGCTGAAGCACGCTTAAGGGAACCTCTCCGTCATCGCCCAAGTTTCGGCCAGCAGCCGTAGCTGACGTTGCTTGCCGTCAGTCGCCGGCGAACAGCTCGTCGCCATGCCCCGCGGGCGTGGCGGCGGGTTCGCCCGTAAGGCGGCGGGCCAGGGCAGCGAGCGGCAGGTGGCCGGCCGCCTTTGCGGCGTCGACTGACCACTCGGCTGAAGCGAGTGCGGCACTGCTGGTGCAAACGCTGGCCAGCGCCTGAAGCGACTGGTTCAGGAGATCGAGATGCTGGAGCGTCCTGAGGGGCCCCGCGTCTAGGTGGGCTGTCGGCAGGAGATCGCCCAACGCTTGCTCGATCTCCGCCGTCATCGCCTGCAGGGAGAGGAGTTCGGAGGCCAGCCGCGCGAGAAGGTCGCCGACGCCGAGCACGGGTACAGTGGTCATTTCAGAACAGCTCCAGCTCACCGCTCGCCTGCGGAGTGGCCACGGCCCGGGGGCGCTGCGGCTCCTCCACCGTGCGCACCAGTTTCTGCTGCACGCGCCCCGTCGTTGGCCAGAACTGGATGCGCCGCCCGGCCTCGCCGCCCAAGCTTCCGCCGGTGATCGCAATGCCCTCGCGCCGCAGGAACTCCTGGGCGAAGCGGGCATTGCTGGCGCCATAATCACCCATCAGACTGGTGACGCGGGCACCCCCGAACAGCTTGGCTTCGAGCCGCTGGCGCGACGCACCGAGCTTCAGCAGGCCGTTGATCAGCAGTTCCATCAGATGGACGCCATGCCGCGCGGCCTGGGCTGAGGCCGCGTCCTCGCCGGGCAGCAGGAAATGGTTCATGCCGCCCACACGCAGCGTAGGATCGGAGATGCATGCGGCGACACAGGAGCCGAGCAGCGTGGTGATGGCGAGGTTCTCTTCCCCGCTCACATAGTGCTCGCCCTGGACGATATGGATGCGCCGGACTTCCATCCTGGCCCGCTCACACCAGCTTGCCGGCGACAGTCTCGATCGCTGCCCTGAGGGTCGGGGTGGTGAAGGGCTTGGCGAGGAAGTTGTTGAGGCCATGTTTGCGGCCTTCCTCGATCATGGCGCGGTCGCCCTTGCCGGTGACGAGGATGAAGCAGCATTGCCGTGTCGGCTGATATTCGCGCAGCGCCCTGAGGAGCTGCAACCCGTTGAGCTTCGGCATATTCATGTCCGAGAATACGATGTGGCAGGGACTGGCCATCATCAGATGGAGCGCCTGTTCGCCGTCCGTTGCGAGCGTGATGTTCTTGAGGCCAATCTCGTTGAGGCCGTCGACGAGCAGAAGGCGGCTCACCGACGTATCGTCGACGACCATGACCTTGAGGTGCTGCATGAAGGGCATTGGTTTTGTCTCCGTTATGTCCTGCTGGCCGTGGCGTCGAGGACGGCTTGTCCGATATGTGCGAGGGAATGCTGCTGTTCGGCAGCGCCGATCTCGGCTGCCGCGCGGGGCATGCCATAGACGACGGAGCTTGCCTCATCCTGCGCAAAGGTGCGGGCACCCGCCTGGCGCATGTCGAGAAGGCCCTGCGCCCCGTCCCGCCCCATGCCGGTGAGGATGACGCCCACCGCCTTGGAACCAGCCGCGCGCGCCACTGAAGTCAAAAGCCGGTCGACGGAAGGGCAGTGGCCGTTGACGGGCGGGCCTGCCTTCAGGCTGCAGGTGAGGGCGGCACGCCCTGTGACCTCGAGATGCTGATCGCCGCCCGGAGCGATGTAGATGACGCCGGTGCGCAAGGGCGCGCCGTGGCTCGCCTCCATCACCGCGGGCTGGCACAGGCGGTCCAGCCGTGCTGCAAGGTTGCGGGTGAACAAGGGCGGCATGTGCTGCGTCACCAGCGTCGGCGGGCAGTTCTTCGGGAAACAGGAGAGCATGGTGATCAGCGCCTCGACGCCACCTGTCGAGGAGCCAATGGCCACCAGCTTGCCATCCGGCCGGTAGCCCTTGGCGGGAGGTGTCTGCGGCTCTGCCGGAGAGCTGTGGCGCCGCCGCACCTGCGAGGCCACCCTGACCTTGCCGGCAAGGTCGTCGAAGCTCTGCGGGTTGGCGGGGCTGGGCTTCACCACGCAGTCGACCGCGCCAAGGGCCAGCGCCTCGACCGCCGTTTCCGTCCCCTGCGCGGTCAATGTCGAGACCATGACGACAGGCATGGGCCGGAGCCGCATGACACGCTCGAGGAAGGACAGTCCGCCCATCTCCGGCATCTCAACGTCGAGCGTCATGACATCAGGGTTCAGCTGCTTGATGAGTTCGCGCGCCTCATGTGCCGACTGCGCAGCGCCCACCACATCGATGCCAGGATCAGCCTCGAGTGCGCTTGCCACCAGCCTGCGCATGGTGGGAGAATCATCGACCACCAGGACCCTGATCCTGTTCATTGCGCCACACCTCCGAATTTGCGGTAACTTGTCGTGCCTTCCAGCCTGAACATCGCCTCAGCCGGACCCACCAGCCGCTCCGAGTGGCCGAGATAGAGGTAGCCCCCGGGTGTGAGGAGAGCCGTGATGCGGTTCAGGAGGCGCGTCTGCGTCTTCTCGTCGAAGTAGATCAGCACATTGCGGCAGAACACGGCGTCGAAGGGACCGCGCATCGGCCAGCTGCCCATCAGGTTGAGTGGCCTGAACGTGACGAGCCCGCGGGCCGCGTCGTCGAGCTTGAGCGCACCGCCCACATCCTCCATCCATGCCCGGCGCAGCTCGAGTGGCACGCTCGCCACCTCCTCCGCCGAATAAACACCGCGCCGCGCGATTTCGAGCACATGGGGGTTGATGTCGGTCCCGAGGATCCGGACGTCGAAGCCGCGCACATCCGGCATGAGCGACAGGATGGCGAGCGCGATCGAGAAAGGTTCCTGCCCGCTCGAACAGCCTGCCGACCAGATGCGGAGCCGTCCCCCGGCGCGAATGACGCTTGCCCGGGGCCCGATCACCTGCGCCTTGAGGTGGTCGAAATGATGGGGCTCGCGGAAGAAACGCGTGACGTTGGTGGTGAGAGCCGCGATCATCTGCACGCGCTCCTCCGCACCGCTGGAGGAGCCGACGAGCGCGCAGTAGTCCCGGAAGCTTTCAAGCCCCAGGTGGCGGAGCCGCTTGGCGAGACGCGAATAGACGAGGCTGGCCTTGGAGGCCGGCAAATGAATGCCCGCATCCTCGTAGAGTGCCGTTGCGATGAACTCGAAGTCACCGCGATGGAAGCCGAACTCCCCGGCCGGCACGGTGGACTCCTGCGGCTTGTCCGCAGGCGCTGCGGAGGTTTTCATGCCGCTTCGAGTTCGATCGCCGGCAGCACATGGTCGAGCGTAATCACCGAGATCATGCGCCCATCCATGGCGATGACGCCGCGCACGAAGGTGCGCGCCAGATTTGAGGCGACGTCCGGCGTCGGCTGGATGGACTGCTCTTCGACCGACAGGATGTCCGAGACCGAATCGACGAGAAGCCCGGCGGCGCGTTCTCCGACCTGTGCGACGATGATGACGTGGCGCGCCGTGGGCTCGGTGCCGGGAAGCCCCAGCCTTGAACCCAGATCTACGATGGGCAGCACCACGCCGCGCAGATTGATGACGCCGCGGATATAGGCAGGTGCGCGCGGAATGGCGGTGGCCGGCGTCCAGCCGCGGATCTCGCGCACTGACATGATGTTGATGCAGAACTCGAGCCCGCCCGCACGGAAGGCAACAAACTCTGCCTCGCGGGCGCTGTCACTCGGGGATTTCTCGATCATGGCTTTCAACTCGCTTTTGCAAATTGGATGTCGGCTGCCGCGCGCTCCTGGTGGCGCAACCCCACCAGCGCATCGACATCGAGGATCATGGCGACGCGCCCGTCACCCAGGATGGTGGCCGCGGCAATGCCATCGACGCGCCTGTAATTGGTCTCGAGGCTCTTGATCACCACCTGGCGCTGGTCCTGGATCGAATCGACAAGGAGCGCGCTGCGCGTGCCGCTGGCGGTTTCGATCACGATGGCGACACCCGGCCGCACGCTGGGGGCTGGCGGCCTGACGCCCAACTCCGCTCCGACGTCGATCAGCGGCACCATCACCTCGCGCACCCGCAGGACGAAACTGTTCTCGCCCACGTTATGAATGCGAGAGGCCTCATGCTTCACCGTCTCGACGATGGCGGTGAGCGGGATCACATAGGTCTGCGCGTCCACGCTCACCACAATGCCGTCGAGCACTGCGAGCGTCAGCGGCAGGCTCAGCGTGAAGGTGGAGCCCTGCCCCGGCGCCGAGGCAATGGAGATCCGCCCGCCCAGCGCCTGGATCGAACGCTTGACCACATCCATGCCGACACCACGGCCTGAGATGCTGGAGACCGCCTGCGCGGTCGAAAAGCCCGGCAGGAACAGGAGATTGTCGATCTCGACATCGCTCAACTGCGCATCGGGCGCCACGAGGCCCTGGGAGATCGCCTTCTGCAGCACACGCGGCCGGTTGATGCCCGCGCCATCGTCACTGATCTCGATGATGATGCGGCCGGAGCGATGGGCGGCAGCCAGGCGCACCGTGCCTTCAGGCGGCTTGCCCGCGGCCACGCGTTTCTCCGGCGTCTCGAGGCCATGGTCCACGGCGTTGCGGATCATGTGGGTGAGCGGGTCGGCCAGGAGTTCGACGACGGTCTTGTCGACTTCGGTCGATTCACCCTCGGTCCTGAGCCGCACGTCCTTCGCTGTCGCGTCGGCGACCTCCCGCACGATGCGGCTCATGCGCTGGAACAGCGGCCGCACCGGCTGGGCGCGGATCGCCATCACGCTTTCCTGGATCTCGCGGGTGAGGCGCTCAAGTTCCTCGAGGCTGCTGTTCACTTCGCGGTCACGCACGATGGAGGACTGCAGCACGCGCTGCGTCATCATCGCCTGGTTGATGACGAGTTCGCCCACGAGGTTGATGAGCCTGTCCACGCGGCCGAGATCGACCCGGATCGTGGGCTTCACATCGGTGCGCTGCGCGGCTTGCGCTGACACCGGGGCCGCCGCATCGGCGGGGCCTGAGGCCTGGACCTGGGCCGCGGCCTTGGCCTCCGCGATGAGCGGAGCTTCCTCGAGCACTTTCCTGAGGATCGCCGCGATATCGAGTTCGCCCTGCGGCGTTTGCGCCACTGCGTCTGCCGGCGTTTCGGCCTCGATCACGAGATCGCAGTCACCGTCGACGAAGTCGAACACCTCCTTCACCGCGGCAAGGCTGCTTTGGGTCTCGAGGCGAAGCACCCAGGAGAGGTAGCTGTCCTCTGGATCCATGGTGTCGAGGAAGGGAAGATTCGCAAGGTCGCACTGGCACTCGAGGCTGCCAAGCCGCTTCAGTTCGCGGAACAGCGCCAGCGGATCATTGGCCTTGGCATACATGTCACGCAGCGGCCGGAACCTGATGCGGAAAACCGTCTGCTCTGTATGCGGAGGATCGGCGGAGGGAAGATCGAAGGCGGTGGTGACGGGGCTGAAGTCGAGTCCCGCGAGGTCATCCTCATCCGCCCCCGGGCCGCTACCGATCAGCGCATCGAATTCCTCCGCGATGGCATCGGTCGCGGCTTCATCGGCCGGTGTGCCGTCACGGCTGGCGGTGACGAGGTCAGCCAGCGCATCGGCGGCACGGAGGAAGAGCTTCACCACATCGGCGTCGGCTGCGAGCGCACCCGAGCGCACCCTGTCGAGTGCCGTCTCGAAGACATGCGCGAAGCTCACAAGCCGTTCGAGCCGGAATGCGCCCGCGCCGCCCTTGATCGAGTGCACGGCGCGGAACACGGCATTGACCGTCTCCGAGTCGGCCTGGCCTTCCTGCATGGCGAGCAGCCCCGTTTCGAGGGCCGAGAGCTGCTCCTCGCATTCCTGGAAGAAGGTAAGCCGGATTTCAGCCATCTGATCCATGGCGCTGTCCCGGTCAGGCGGCCACGCGGCGCACGGCCGCGATGAGCTTGACGGGATCGAAGGGCTTGACGATCCAGCCCGTGGCGCCGGCGCGGCGCGCGCGCATCTTCTTCTCGGCATCGCTCTCGGT
>JBEILC010000033.1:0-20508 GCA_040379425.1 Hyphomicrobiales bacterium | reverse complement strand
GCTTCGAAGCCGCCGTCGCCCTTTGCGGCGAGGTCCTGACAGAGCACTTCCCGCTCGGAGACGGCGACAATCCCAATGAACTGGCGGACCACGTCATCGTGATTCGATAGACTGCGCACTGGCGCCTGCGGGGCGTCCTGACTAAATGCGATTCAGGGAGAATCTGGAGCGCGGGCATGACGATTACCTTGAGCGTCAATGGGCGGAACCGCCGTGTGGACGTGGAGGCGGACACGCCGCTGCTTTGGGTGCTCCGCGACACCCTGGGCATCCTGGGTCCGAAGTACGGATGCGGCGTCAGCCTTTGCGGGGCGTGCACGGTCCATATTGACGGGGCTTCGGTCCGGTCCTGCTCCCTGCCGGTGAGCGCCGTCGGCAAGGGTCGAGTGACGACTATCGAGGCGATCGGAGACACGGAGGTCGGCGCCCGGGTCCAGAAGGCCTGGTCGGAACTGGATGTCGCCCAGTGCGGCTACTGCCAGCCGGGTCAGATCATGTCGGCGACGGCCCTGCTGGCCTCGAACCCGCGGCCGAGCGCCGAGGAGATTGATGCGGCGATGAGTGGAAACATCTGCCGCTGCGCCACCTACAATCGCATCCGGGCCGCCGTACGTCGCGCGTCCGGCCAGCCTGAGGAGGCCTGATCATGGCGGACGGCTCTCAGACCGGCGCCTCGCGGCGCGACGTCATCCAGCTTGCCGCCGGGGGCGGCGGCCTCATGCTGGGGTTCGCCCTGACCGGCAAGGGCGAGGCCGCCCCGACCGGTCCGGCCAAGCTCAACACCTACGTCACGGTCCGGCCGGACGGCTGGGTCGAGGTGGTCAGCAAGAATCCCGAGGTCGGGCAGGGGGTGAAGACCTCCATGCCCATGATCATCGCGGAGGAACTGGACGCCGACTGGGACAAGGTGCGCACCCTCCAGGCGGTTTCCGATCCGGCCCAGTTCGGTCGTCAGTTTGCGGGCGGCTCCCTCTCTATCCCCCTCCACTGGGATGAATTGCGCCGCGTCGGCGCCACGGCCCGGGCCCTTTTGATCGCCGCCGCCGCCAAGTCCTGGGGCGTGGACGCGTCCACCTGCGCTACGGAACCGGGCCGGGTGGTCCATAAGGCTTCCGGCCGGTCTGCGGACTATGGATCTCTCGCCGCCGCCGCCGCCACCCTTCCCCCTCCGGATCCCCAGACCCTGAAGCTGAAGGCCCCTTCGGACTACCGGATCATCGGCCGGTTCATACCGCAGGTGGACACCCCCGCCATCGTCTCGGGCAAGCCCTTGTTCGGCATCGACATCGTCCTGCCCGGCATGCTCTTCGCCACCTTCGAGAAGGCGCCGGTGTTCGGCGCTGGGGTGGAGTCCGCCGACCTTGACGCCGCCCGGGCGATGAAGGGCGTCCGGAAGGCCTTCGTGGTTGAGGGATCCGGCGGCCTTGAGGCGCTTGCGCCGGGTGTCGCGGTCGTCGCGGACAGCTGGTGGCGGGCCCTCAAGGGGCGCGAGAAGCTGAACACCCGCTGGAAGGCCTCCGAGGCGAGCCAGATGTCCAGCCGCCGGTTCGAGGAGATGGCGACGGGTTCGGCGCGCTTCGCCGCTCCATTCGCACTTCCCGGAAGTGCTCCCGAAATCTCGACAAATCGCAGAAACTTAGGGTAAATTGCGGGTCAATTGCCCCGGAACTTCCCATGTCTTCCGCATGCAGCCCCCGCGATTGGGGGCCATTGTGGGGGCCAGCCGCTTCCAGGTCGATTGGAGTGGCCCCCGTCGTGGGGGCCATTTGAAGGGAAAATGGCTCAAGACCATGGCTTTGACAGACATCGCTATCCGCAACGCGAAACCCCGCGCGAAGCCCTACAAGATGGGCGATACACATGGCCTCTTTCTCCTGGTGCAACCGACAGGTGGCAAGCTCTGGCGGCTGAAATACCGGGTCAATGGCAAGGAGAAGAAGCTGGCAATTGGCACCTATCCCGAGGTCGGTTTAGGCGATGCCCGGAGGCGACGAGATGAAGCCCGCGAGTTGATGGCAGCGGGGAGAGATCCATCGCGCGAAAAGCAGCGCGAGAAGGTCAATGCGCAGGTCAGAGCAGAGAATACATTCGCGGCAATCACCAAGGAATATTGCGAGAAGCGGAAGCGCGATGGAAACAAGGCCTGGGCGGCCAGTACGGCGACGCGCAGTGAGCACTTGCTGTCGTTGCTGATCGTGCCCCTCGGGCAAATGCCAATAGCTGACATCCAGCCTGCCGACGTTCTCGCAGCGGTCCGCAAGATCGAACGGAAAGGCAAGCTGGAAAGCGCGCGCCGCGCCCTTCAGCTTGCAGGCGCGGTGTTCCGCTATGGCGTGGCAACGGCTCGCATAACATCCGACCCGACGCGCGATCTTCGCGGCGCGCTAACAGCGCCGACGGTCACGCATTATGGCGCGTTGCTTGAACCGAAAAGGGTCGGAGAATTGCTTCGGGCCATCGACGACTACGACGGTCAACCAATCCCCAAACTGGCCATGCAACTCGCCCCGCACGTGTTCGTGAGGCCCGGCGAGCTGCGCCATGCCGATTGGGCCGACATTGACCTTGAGGGCGCGCTCTGGACCATCCCAGCAGCGAAAACCAAGATGCGCAAGGATCACCGTGTCCCGCTCTCACGCCAGGCTCTGGCGAAACTTCAAACTTTGCATGCTCTGACTGGCCCAAACGGTTTTGTCTTCCCTTCGATCCGCACCAAGTCGCGCCCGATAAGCGACAACACCATCAACGCTGGCCTGCGCCGGATGGGGTATGCCAGCGACGAAATGACCGCCCACGGTTTCCGCGCGATGGCATCTACGCTGCTCAACGAAAGCGGGAAATGGAACCCCGATGCGATCGAACGCGCGCTGGCCCACGGCGACACCGACAAAGTGCGCGCCGCGTACCATCGTGGCGCCCATTGGAATGAGCGCGTAGCCATGGCGCAATGGTGGAGTGACTACCTCGATCAGCTGAGAGATGGTGCAAAATCTGCCTGACATGCGCTTCGGGTGCGGATGCACGTGAAGAATCTGACCGCAAATCGCTGGTCAAGCGCCCCCTTCCACCCATCTTATTGGTTTAATTGATGTTTATTACGCCTCTGACCAAAATGTGATTTGCGATTTGCGGGTGAATTGCATTGACACTTACTCAAAAACGGAAAGAGTTTACTTTAATTCCAACGAATTACGTGAACCAGTCCACTGCGTAGGGTGTGCTTTTAAACCAACTCGGAATTTGGGCTCAGCGCATTGTCTCTAAGTTGGTCGAAGGGATGAAAGTTCGACGAGTGCAGCCACAGCCCAGCGGCGTTTGAGACTGTCCTGTCTCGCTAACATTTCGGACGGTCCTCACTTTAGATCAACTCGCCGAAAGCTGCCCTACATTCAGGTACACACAAGCGACGGCAAACGGGGCTGTGTGCAGAATTTCCGCTCTTGGTGATCGAGAAACCGAATGCGGACGAATTTCGACGTTATGGGGCGTGACTGAAAGCGACCAACTTGCCGATATTGGAGGGTTTACATCGCTGTCACTTCGGCACCCGCCTTACCAACGAATAAATCGCGGGACGACGAAGCGTCCGGCGATCGCACTTAGCGTAACGGACAGCCCATACCAGATTCCGACATATTCGACGTTGTTGCTCGGGCAATAGAGGCTGTAGCAAAGTGTGCCGAAAGACCCAGCCGCAAGCCCGACCAGCAAACCTGAACGGCGAATGTTGACGGATGCGCCGCGACGCAGCCAGATGGTCAGTGTCGTGCCGACGAGCAGCGCGGCCGACAGGCTTATGCCGAGGCACCAGATCCCGCTTGGCGCCTTTGCTACCGCGTAGACGACCGGCTTTGACTGCAGCCAGCTGAATAGGGTGGCAAGCGGAAACAACCCGGCGACTGCCAGTATCCACTTCCAGCCTCTATCCTGGCTGCCGACCCCGGGACGCGCGGAAGAGGCGAGCGCCTGCAGGGTCGCGAGGCCAAGCAGCAGCAACGTACCGCTGCGCACCAAGACAATGGCGGCGGGGTCGGCTGCAACCACATCCGGTCTTAGTCCGATCGTGGCGGCGATCAGCAACACGATGGCGGCGGTCAGCCCGATTGCCAGCAAAATGGCAGTGGACGGCTTCAAAAGCCTCACCGGTTTGCGGTCTTCCACCAGAAAATCTACGTTCAGATTGCCCATTCAAACCCACCCTGCTTCGATCAGTGTGGCGAGTTTTTTCAACCCGCGATGGATATTCACTTTGACCAGTACTTCTGACTGACCGGTTTCTTTTGACGCTTCGGAAATGGAGAGTCCCTTGATCTTTACAAGCCGGATCGCGGTTGCCTGCGCTTCCGGGATCAGTTTGAAAAGAGTGTCGATGCTGAGTTGGGCCACGATCGCATCTTGCTCGATGCGATCGCTCGCGATTTCACCCAGCATTTCTTCGCCTGCACGATAGACCTTACGCAGCCGGTCCACCCATCGATATCGCGCGATGGCAGCCAGCCAGGGGAAAAACGGCCTGCTTGGGTCATAAGTGCCAAGCTTGTCATGAATGGCGATCAGCGTGTCCTGCACCAGATCGTCAATGTCACAAGGCGCAATGCGTCGGGCGAAGAAGGGGCGAAGCCAGGCTATGCAGATATCCAGAAACTGGCGATAGGCCACCTTGTCGCCAAGCTGCGAAAGTTTCGCCAACCTCGACAAGGTATCGTCATCTGCCTTCATGTTTATCCATATCGCAGAGTGTGGCATTCGGGGAGCAGATGACAGTGCCATCTGCTCCCACAACCACCCGATTAGAAGGAATAGCCCAGGCCGACCCGGAAGAATTCGCTGCGCGCGGTGTTTCGCCCGTCGAACTTCTTGCCGTAGCCGAGATTGGCCGAGGCCCGGCCGGTCAGGACCGCCGAGGCACCTAATGACCAGATCTTGTAGTCTTCTTCCACCTCCGGAAAGCGCGCGGGCGAGAAACCGGGGCCGCCGATGTCGATACCGCTGGTGGAATTCACATAGGAAAGGCCGCCATAGAGCGAAACGCCGGAAATCGGCGAGACGCTGATGTTCGTGCCGCCGAAAATCTCATTCGGCACATTGTTTGACCGGGTCCGAAAGCCGGTGTGGCCGCTGATTGTGAACGGCCCGATGTTGCGGCCAATTGCGATGCCAATCTGCCCACCTGAGCCACCGTCACCGATGGCCGAAAGGGCACCGGTACGGTAGCCGCCATCGATTATGCCGGCAATGCCCAGGGTCACTGTCAAAGGCGCGCCGTCCACTTGATCCAGCACCATGTAGCGCAGGCCGACATGGATGTCCGTCAGCCCGTCGAGTCCGCCTTGAGGGGCCAGAACAGGATCAGTCAGGAAGCTGCTCTTGGCGTAACCAACCTTGATATCCGCAGCCAGTCGCTGGCTGATGCCGTAACTGAGCGATAGCGATACGTTGTCCTGCGACAACTCGCGCGGAAGCGGTGCCTGGGCATCGCCCGGGTTGAATTCATCGGCTTGCTGGCTTGTGTAAGAAATCTCCGCCTCACCGGCGCCCGCGGCAGGGGTCCAGGGCGAGATTTCGTTGGCAAAGGCTGCTGGCGCAAGCGAAGCAAAGGCCGCTGTCGCAAGGAGCGTTCTTACCAGTAACGTCATGATCAAAGCCCCCTGAAGCGGCGATTGATGAAGGTGATGACGGCTTTCTTTTCAGCGCCGCTCAGGCTGATCTCACCGCTGTTGATTTTGGCGAGCGCCATATCGACCTGGTCACGAGTCTTGAGGCCTCCGGCAAATGCGCAGGCTGAACAGGCGATCTCCTTCATGTAGACTCGCTGTCCCAGCGGAACGCTGGGCGAGCCGCCGCCCATCGAACCTGAGGCAAACGCTGGCGAAGCAAATGCAAGCAGGGCGCTACCCATCATCATAATAGCTCGATATTTCATGATATTATCCTTCCTGAGGGGTGGTGAATCAAAGGGCAGGACAGGACTAGCTGGCGTCGTTGAGCGACCAGTCGTAGTCGTGGCTGTCGATTTGGATGGCGGTGCCAAGGATGGCCTTGGTCTTGTCTGACGCATATTTGCGGGCGTGATCGAGGACAGCTGCCTGATCGCCCCAATCATCGACATACCAGTCGAAAATGCTTGAGGCGACGAGCGCGCCGTCAACCCGCGCAAAGCCGCGTGGATGGTTGATATAGGAACGCGCCGCTTCCTCGAGCATTGGCTCCAATCTTGCGGCGGTATAGGCTTGGGTTGCGAGGTTAGGGCAGCCGATGGATGCACAGTTTACGGCATAATGGATGCGCACATCCTTCCAGACCGGGCGCAATATGCCGTGCTCGATATCGTCAAGCGACAGGTCTCTGCCGCTCACCTTCAGAACCTTGTTTTTCCAGGGGCCCTGACCCACCAGGCCGATATCCTTGATCGATTCCAGCGGATAGCTTTTCAGGATCGCATCGACCGTGGCTGCATTGTAGAGATTGACCCAAAAGGCGAATTGTTCGTCCTTTGGGTAGTTCTCGATTTCAACGGCTTGCAAGGCATTAAGATAGTGCCTGAGAGCAGCAGCATCGCCTTGCTTGAGCGCCGCGTAATCGACGCGGTTTACGCCGTCTGCGGAGGCTTTCACATATTTGGCAAGCAGCTGGTCCCAGATGCCGTGGTCAATCGATTCGGAAGCGGCCCCCGACTTTGACCAGTTCGAATTCACAATTTCGGACTTCTTGGAGCAGGCGCCAAGCAGGAGCAGCACAGGAACCGCGCCCAGAATGGTGCGACGTCCGAATTGCCGGTTGAGAGAACTCATGGGCACCGTGTCCTGTCTATTACCCAGAGTGCGTCCGGGGCGTGATCTCAGTCACTTTTCGGATGGGGACAGGCGAAGGTTACAAATGCGCCGTGCTATCTTTTTTGGCGCGGTGCCTGTAACCAGCTGGCCCGAAATTTCGAAAAGGGCAGGACATGGCTAAATGGAAAATCGGCATCGTCGGAGGCTCTGGCCTCTATCAGCTCGACGCGCTTGAGAATCCGCAGTGGATCGAGGTCGACACGCCGTGGGGAAAGCCTTCCGACGCGCTGCTGAACGGCACCGTTGCGGGTGTTGAATGCGTTTTCCTGCCGCGCCACGGCCGAGGGCATGTGATCGGGCCGAGCCAGCTCAACTATCGCGCAAACATCGACGCACTGAAGCGGCTGGGCGTGACGGACATTGTATCGATCTCCGCGATCGGTTCGCTCAACGAAGATATGGCGCCAGGTGACTTTGTCGTCGTTGATCAGTTCATTGATCGAACAATCGCGCGCACCAAGAGCTTCTTCGGCGAAGGGCTGGTCGCGCATGTCTCGATGGCAGACCCGGTTTGCCCTCGGCTTTCGTCACTGCTTGCAACCGCAGCGGAAATGGCAGGCGCAACAGTGCATCGCGGGGCCACCTATCTGGCCATGGAAGGCCCGCAATTTTCGACCCGCGCCGAAAGCCATCTGTACCGAGCATGGGGCGCGCATGTTATCGGCATGACGGCCATGCCCGAGGCCAAACTGGCGCGCGAAGCAGAGCTGCCTTACGCTCTTGTCGGGATGGTCACCGATTACGATTGCTGGCGCGAAAATGAAGCGCCGGTCGAGGTCGAGGCGGTGATTGCCCAGATGATGGCCAATGCGGAGAAGGGCAGAAATCTGGTGGCGCACATGGCTGCTTCGTTGCCCAGGGTCCGGCAAGCCAGTCCAATCGATACCGTCCTTGACTTCGCCCTGATCACGGACCCCGCCAAACGCAAGCCGGACCTGCTCGCCAAACTTGATGCGGTTGCTGGAAGGGTACTGGGCGCCTAGATCACGAGCAAGCCCGCAACTGCTGCCAATGCTGCTGACAGGGGCAAGGTTACGATCCAGGAGAGCAGCACGTTACGGGTCGTCGAAAGGTCGAGCCGCCCTGCGGCGGCTCCGCTGCCGATGATCGAGCCGACCGATACATGCGTTGTGGATACCGGCAAGCCAAAGCGGCTTGCGGTCAGAACCAGCGCGGCAGTGACAAGGTTCGCGGTCGTCCCCTGCACCGGCGAGATGTCCGAAATCTTGAGGCTCATCGTTTCTGCTACACGGCGCGAAAGGAGCCAGCCGCCGGCAACCATCGCGGTTGCGGCAGCGAGCGCGCTGCTGACCGAAGACAAGGCTCCGGCGCCCAGCATCAGTGCCGCCAGTTTGGGTGTGTCATTGACCGCACGGGCAAAACAAATGGCGACGGCTGACAAGATATGTGTGCCCGTCAAGGCCCTCTTGTCCGCCGTTGCATGTTCAAATTCAGTCGCAATCATGCGACCGGTGGCGGCAGGGACAAGTTGGCGCCGGAGCTGTCTGGCCAAGGCGTACAAAAAGAACGCAAATGTCGCGGAGAGCAGCGGGCTGACCAACAGCGGCAGCATGAAGCCGCTGCCAAGGGCGTGCCATTGCAAGGCACTGCCGCTTGCCAGCCCTGCGCCGGTCAGGCCGCCGACCAGCGCATGGGTGGTCGAAATTGGAAAGCCCAGGCGGGTCGCCAGCATTACCGTCATGCCGGCCCCCGCAGCAACCGCGAAGCTGAATGCCGAAGTGGCCGCAATGCTGTCTTCAACCAGCCCGCGCCCTGAAAACTGCTTGATCAGCCCGTCGGCGACGATCACCGAGGCAATGCCGCCTGCGAGTGTTGCAGCATTGGAAAGGATCAATGCGGTCCGGTAGCTGAGTGTGCCCGAACCCCAGATGGTTGCGAAACCCTTGAAATTGTCGTTGGCCCCATTGCTGAAGGCGAGAAACACAGCGGTTGCGAGCAAAAGAACCAGCATGACAACCTCAATGATTGATGGAGTATCATGCTGTTCGCGCGGGCGTACCCTTAGGTTACATCAGGCTGAGCAACTTGCGCCGCCCAACACACAAAAGCGCGCGCAATGCGGGTGGTTCAGCTGCACATTGCGGGCGGCCTCTGCCAATGTCGCCCCCATGTCGAAGTCATTGTGATAGGGTAGCAAGGTGCAGGCCGCGACACGCGGGGTGGCTTCGCCTTTGCGCTTTACGACCATGCGGCTGGTCGCGCACATTATGCTGGCTGGATTGACCTGCAATATGTCCCAGCACCTGGTTGAGATTTCAGCGATGTCAGCCGTTTCGTCCATTTCGGGAAAAAGTACGAGCTGGGTTGGGTCGTCAGCGTCGATGGGCAGATCATGCGCCGCGAACAAGCGGCGGTAGCCCTCGCGCGCAGCGGTTTCGGATTCGCTGCCGAGATGACGCCCTGCGACCGCAATGGTGAAACCCTGGCTGGCCAGCCAGAGCAATCCGTTAGAAGCCTTGTCCCAGCTATCCGCGCCGCGTTCAGCCTCGTGAACAGCCTGCGTGTAGTGGTCAAGGCTGACGCGGATCGTCAGCCGTTCACGACCTTCCAGCATCAGCAACTCGCGCTCGAACCGCTGCATGGGGCGCATCGCATTCGAAAGCACCAGCACTTCAAACCCGCGATCGAGGCAAAGCTGGAGGATCGGGATCATTTCGCGGTTCATGAACGGCTCGCCGCCGGTGAAGGCAATCTCGCGGGTTGGCAGGCCTTCCCGCGCAATTTCGTCGAGATAGCTGCGAACCTCCTCCAGGCTGAGGTACACCAGTGCATCGTTGGTGGGGGAGCTTTCGATGTAGCAGCTCGTGCACGCCAGATTGCACAACGTTCCCGTGTTGAACCACAAGGTCGTCAGGCCTGTCATCGCAACATGGGCACGTTCTTCTCCCTTTGCGGTCCACTGCGGATCAGAAAATTTTTGCGCCGAAAGAGGGCGCGCATTCTGCAATGCAAAGGGCGAAATGGATTGGGTCATGCTGATGATTCGGTGTGACATCGTCAAAAGTTACATGGCCCTTGACGGTTAGCCTATCGCTGTAACCAGATCGGGGTTTTCAGCGAATGGGAGTCTGACCCGCCTGCAGGCCGAAGGGAGCATCCGTGAACATTGAAAACAGCCGCCAGTACTACGGCGAAGTCCTGCAAGGGTCAGGCGATCTTTTGACCGATGCCTGCACCATGGCGGATATGCCACCGCCGCATGTTCGCCGGGCGCTCGCCAACGTGCATGAAGAGGTGAAGGCCCGCTATTATGGCTGCGGCCTTGTGGCGCCCTCGGCGATCGAGGGTGCACGCATCCTGGATCTGGGATCGGGATCGGGCCAGGACGCCTATTTGCTCGCGCAGCTGGTTGGCGAACGGGGTGAGGTTGTCGGCGTTGACACCACCCGCGAACAACTCGCCGTCGCCAAGGCCCATCTTGAGTGGCACCGCGAGCGATTTGGGTTTGCGAAAAGCAATGTCCGTTTCATCGAAGGCGACATTGAGAATCTGGCAGCACTCGATCTGGAATCCGCAAGCTTTGACGTGATCGTCTCAAACTGCGTGATCAATCTGGTGGCCAACAAGACCGCGGTTTTTGAAGCGGCGCACCGACTGCTGAAGCCGGGCGGCGAGATGTATTTCTCGGACGTCTATTCGGATCGCCGGGTGCCTGCGCATCTGCTCGCGGATCCGGTGCTGCACGGAGAGTGCCTGTCCGGCGCGCTCTATTGGGGCGATTTTCTGACCCATGCCAAGGCCGCCGGCTTCGCTGACCCCCGCCTCGTCAAGGATCGTCCGCTGGGCATCGGCGATCCAGAAATTGCCGAGAAGCTGGCTGGCATCCGCTTCTTCTCAGCGACATACCGCCTGTTCAAGCTCGACGGGCTCGAGCCGGAGTGCGAGGACTATGGCCAGGCCGTGGTCTATCGCGGTGATGTTATCGGCGAAGAGCGCGTCTTCACCCTCGACAAGCATCACGTGATTGAGGCGGGCCGGGTGTTTCCGGTGTGCGGCAATAGCTGGAAGATGCTCGCCGACACGCGTTTTGCGCCGCATTTCGATTTCATCGGCGATTTCAGCCGTCACTTCGGGGTGTTCGCGGGATGCGGCGGCGGGCTTCCCTATGACGTGACGCAGGATGCGCAGGCGGCGTCCTGCTGTTGAGCGCCTTTACCGCACGTCAGGATAGTGATCGGCCAACCGCTCCCGCGCGCCCATGGCCCACATCATGCCGACTTTGAGGTAGATCCAGTTGGCCCGCCAACGGCCCCATTCAGTGATGCGCCGGTCTGATGTCCAGACCCAGCGGGGCACCATCTTCGTGCGGCCAAAACGGGCGAGCTTGATGCAGAGGTCAGCCTCTTCCATCACCGCCACGCGTATGTCGCAGCCGCCCACGCCAAGGAAATGACTGCGCCGGAAGAACATCGCATGATCGCCGTAAAGCAGCCGCACGCCGCGCACGAACAGATGTGGCCGCATCAGCAGCGGGGTGTACCAGGTCTTGATCCAGTTATGGATGGTTGAGCCCCAGCGCGTACCGCCTGGCCCGGCGATGCGCGGCGTAAAGCCGGCAAGCGCCGTCCGCTGATCCGCCATCGTGGCGCGGATGACGGATAGGCCATCGACGGGCAAGACCGAGTCGGCATGCAGCACGCAAACAACTTCGCCTTGCGCCAGTTCGACGCCGTGATTGATCTGGACGGCCCTGCCTTTGCGCGGAGCGACAACCGCCTTGATCCCGCTTGCATGGGCAATCTCCAAGGTGCGGTCTTCGCTGCCGCCATCAATCAGCAATATTTCGTCAGGAGGAGGCGCCATCCGGGCCAGCGCCGCCAGTGTTTCGGGCAGTGCCTTTTCCTCATTGTACGCGGGGATCAGGATAGTGACGCGGATCACGCCGCAAGCTCGGGCCAGCGGAGAAGATCTTCCGGCCGGTCGCAGTCCGAGAGCGTTTCGAGCAGCACCGGTGTGATGCCCAGCCGGCCCAGCCGGGTGCAGGTTTCGGGCAGCACCTGGTCCGTGCTCCACGGCATATCGGTCAGCAGTTCGGGCAGGGCTTCACGCATTCCGATCAGATAGTAGCCGCCATCCTCTGCGGGGCCAATCACCACCTTGTGGTTCTGAAGGGCAGCAATGGCCTGTTCGACATGAGCTGACGTGAGGTCGGGCGTGTCCGCGCCAAAGAAGATAACCGGTGCAGGATCCAGACATGCCAGAAGCTTGTTGGTGAGACCTCCTTCTACCTGCTCGATCAGGGCAACATCGCTGCCGAGCCACGCTTCGAAATGGTCTCTGCATGCACCTGTGAAAGCTACCGTCACTTTGCAGCCGCTGGCGCGCATCACGCCAATCGTGCGTTCGGTCAAATGACGATGCAGGGCGGCGGCACCTTGTGCCCCCAACGCCGGGATCAGCCGGGTCTTGCATACTCCAGCAACTGGGTAGCGCGCGAACAGGACGAGCCGCGGATCACCGGTCATCTGCGCTCCGTTCTGGCGCAAGGCGCTCTATGGTCGCGGCTCAAGAAGGTAATCAGCACCAAACTCCGCTGCCAGGCCTTGCCCATGATCCCTGGTCCAGTGTCAGAATTCGCAGGCCTGAGATCGGCCAACGAAATGCAGATTGGCGAATGCCGCGGTTACCGTTTCTCCGGTGTTGTCGGTGTCACTGGAAACAGCAATCGAAGTGACTCGTCCCGCGCGTGCATTGAACTGTCCTGCGATATCCGTTGCCACGTCGCGCCGCTCCGACACCCACTGACCTGCCTCCGCATTGCCAGACTGCATGACAACAACGCGGGCCCGATCCGTATAGACGTTCGGCCTCACCGTTCCTATGGGCAAGCGATTGTCCCACACATAGTTGACCACCCCATCGGGTACTGAGCGGCCACCCCTGGCTCGGGCAAGGGCCAGCTTGGTGCGGGTGCCCAGCGACATGCTGCTGGCAGGAAGGGTGAGCCCGATGTAGATGCGCGCTGCCTGATCATCCCCGGTCTTGCGAGTGATATCGGCGGTCCGCAGCGCGTTGGACACACGCCACTGCCAGCAAAGCACCGGCGTCTGCTCCAGATCGACTGTGACCTGGCGGGTGAGCAAAGCCATGCTCCTGACAGCGCTGGCCTGCACAGCATTCTTCCCGCCGATCGTTGTCAGCTCGAACCGGGTGGCAGGAACCTTCCTGTCGATCTGGACAACCGTCCAGCCCCCCATGCCTTGCTCGAAATCGCCAACCTTGTTCGATCCGGTATTCGCCAATGCCGCGCCAGCGATCAGACATCCCAGCCAGGACATCCGGATCAGCCGCCTTGCGCTCAAAACCGCCATTCTGACCACATTGCCTCTCCTCACCCGCGGCGCCAGCTGTGGTATTTGTCCAACCAGGGAAAGGCCCATTCAGGCGCATTGGCCTTTTTCCATTTCCCAGCGGCGTATTTGTTGACCTCGATCATCGTCGGATAGGCGTGGATGGTGCCGAGTATCTTGTTGAGACCCAAGCCGTGCCGCATCGCGAGCACATATTCACCGATCACTTCGCCAGCGTTGTGACCGATGATCGTCACGCCCAGAATCTTGTCCTTGCCCGGCACGGTCAGCAGCTTGATGAAGCCTTGGGTTGCGCTTTCGGTGATGGCGCGGTCCAGCTCATGCATGGGGAACACGGTGACGTCGTGGGCGATGCCCTTTTCCCTGGCCTCCTGCTCGTTCAGGCCCACGCGCGCGACTTCGGGATCGATATAAGTGACCCAGGGGATGACGCTGAAATCGGCCTTGAATTTGCGGAATAGCCCGAACAGCGCGTTCACACTTGCATACCAGGCGGTGTGCGAGGCGGTGTGCGTGAACTGATATGGCCCGCCCACATCGCCCGCCGCGAGGATGTTCGGATATCTGGTTTCCAGATAGTCGTTGACCGCAACGGTCTTGCACGTCTCGATGCCAAGCTCCTCAAGGCCAAAGCCCTTAAGCCGCGCAGCCCGGCCGACCGCGACCAGGACATCGTCAAAGGCAACGACCTTTTCATCGCCGCCGCCAGCTACGACAAGGCTCTTGCCCTCGAACCGCAGCGCCTTGTGCCCGGTCAAGACCTCGACGCCTGATGCGGCGAGCGCCTCTGTCGCGAGTGCGGCCACGTCTTCATCCTCACGGATCATGACGCGCGGGGCCAATTCGACGAGGGTGACCCTGGACCCGAGCCGGGCAAAGCTCTGGGCAAGCTCACACCCGATCGGCCCGCCGCCCAGCACCACCATGCGGGCAGGCACCGCGTCGCGCTTGGCCATTTCGTCCCACAGTGTGTCGCTGGTCAGATAGCCCGTGGCTTCTATCCCGTGGAGTGGCGGCACGAAGGGGGCGGCGCCCGTCGCGATCACGATCGATTGCGTGGTGAGCCGCTGCGTATTACCATCATGGCGCCTGATCTCGACTGTCCAGGGATCGACGATCCTAGCATAGCCTTCCACCACATCGACGCCGAGACCGGTGTAGCGCTCGATACTGTCATTGGGCTCAATCGCCTTAATCGCGCCGTGCACCCGCGCCATCAGCCTCTTGAAATCGAAAGCGGGCTCTGTCGCGTGCAGCCCATAATGATCGGCCTCGCGCATCATCTGCGCGACCTTGGCGCTCTTGATCAGCGCCTTGGACGGAACGCAGCCAAAATTCAGGCAATCGCCTCCCATTTTGTGCACCTCGACCAGAGTAACTTTGGCCTTCACCGTGCTGGCGATCAGCGAGGAGACCAGCCCGGCTGCCCCCGCGCCGATCACGACCATGTTGCGGTCGTAGTGTTTGGGCCTGTTCCATCCCTTATAGACCTGCGCGCGCTTGATGATGCCCATGATCCAGCGTGTGATCCATGGAAGCAGTCCCAGCGCGACGAAGGAGCCGATCAGCGCGGGGGAGGCGATGCCGCTCAGTCCATCGATCTGCGCCAGTTGGGTGCCGGCATTCACAAACACCAGCGTGCCAAGGAACATCCCCACCTGGCTCACCCAGTAAAAAGTCTTCGCTCTTATTGGCGTCAGCCCCATGGCCAGGTTGATCACGAAGAAGGGTACAGCCGGGATCAGCCGCAGCGAAAATAGGTAGAACGCGCCGTCCTTCTTCACACCCTCGTTGATCGCACGCAGTTTGTCGCCAAACTTGGCCTGCACCCAATCGCGGAGCAAGTAGCGCGAACCGAGAAAGGCAAGCGTCGCCCCCAGCGTGGAGGCAAAGGAGACGATGATCGTCCCCGTCACCAATCCAAACAGCGCGCCGGCGGCGAGCGTCATGATGGCGGCGCCGGGCAGCGACAGCGCGGTTACGATCACATAGATCAGGAAAAACAGTCCGATGACCAGCACCGGATTGTCAGCGTAGAAGCCGGCGAATTGCGATTGCTTTGCCTTCAGCGCTTCGAGCGACAGATATTCGGCGAGGCCAAAATGGTAGAGTATGATGGCGAGCAGGACCAGTGCAAGGGCGATCAGGGCTTTCTTCATCGGCGTTACTTCTTTCGAGGAGCGCGACGCTCAGTGGCAGTTCGGTCGGGCCGGGCAAAAGGTTTCAACCCCCGTACTTTCTCGATTGAAGGCTATGGTTTTCTGCGCGCGGCATCGAAATCACCAAAGGCTTCACGCCCGATGACGTAGAGGATCTTAAGCCCCGCCTTCAGCACGCCGTCGATTGTGCCTGAGATTTTCGAAATGCCGATGCGGCGGCGATAGCCCGTCGGGACTTCGAGTGTCCGCAAGCCAAGTTTCGCGGCGCGGACCTGCATTTCGATCGTCCAGCCAAAGTCCCGATCCTGCAGGGCAAGCGCCTGCAAGCTGCTCCGCCGTATGGCACGAAATGGCCCAAGGTCGGTAAAGCGCACTCTCCAGATCAACCGGACCAGCAACGGCGCGAGCCAGTTGCCGAAGCGCTGCGGCGGTGTCATCGCCCCGCGTTCCATCTTGCCCAGCGACCTTGAGCCTATGACTAGATCAGCGGTGCCCGCGATGATCGGTGCAATGATCTTCGGCGCATCCGCCACCACATCAGAGCCATCGCTGTCGAGAAACAGGACAATGTCGATGTCATCGTCGAGCCGATCGATGCCCGCCAGGCAAGCGGCGCCATAGCCGCGCTGGGCCTCGACGACGACCGTCGCCCCCGCTGCGTGAGCGACACAAGCGGTGCGGTCGGTGCAGCCATTGTCGACGACGATCACCTGCATTAGACATCCCGACAGCGCCTTACGGATCGACGTAACTACACCTGCAATCGAAGCCTCCTCGTTGAGCGCGGGCATGATCACAGCGACGTTGGGAGCGACAGGCGTTAACGCTGGCAAGCTTCCAACGGTAGTCCTAGCGCGGCGGCTTGTTCGCCAATCATTGAGCAAGGCAAGCAGCAGGATCGCCCATTCCACTGTGCGTGCCACGGGATGGACAGCAAAGGCCTCAAGCGCGGGATCACCGAGATTGAGCCCATTCAAGTATGAAAATGGTAAGGCTATTGTTGCCGCAAAGGGCCAGATCTGTTTCCGGCCGACTGCAAAAGGGAGCAGCCACAAAAGATACCAGCTGTTCACGGCGGGCGCGAACAGCAGGATGGCACCAAAAATCGCCGCAAGCGGAACCTGGTCAATCGAACGACTGCAGGCGTGAAGCCACAACACCAGCAATCCGGCGATCAGCAAAGCCGTGACGCGGCCCGCTTGCCAACCGAAAAGCTGAAACAGCGGATCGAAAAGCAGCGGATTGAAGTGCCAGAGCGTGGCAAAGATAATGGTGGAATCAAACCCTGCACCCAGGCTTTGCAGCACGAATGGCAGGTACAGAATTCCCAAGGTAACAATCGCCACCAGAAGCGCCGAAGGCCGCACCCGCAGCAACAACGGCCAGGCTGCCAGCGCCACCAGTTTCACCCCGGCCGCGATCCCAAACAGCAAACCCACCACTACGGGCCTGGCGCGTCCAGCGAGCAAGGCAGCAAACAGTGCTGCTGCCAGCAGTCCGTCGGGGTGCAGGTGGAGGCTGGTTTCAGCAATCACCAGCGGGTTCCACGCGTACAGCGCAACTTTGCCTGGATCATGCCGGCGCAGCAAGAGTGCGACCAGCAGCAGGTTCGCCATGGCAAACAGCAGCTGCAATCCAACCGGATTGGGGCCGAAGATTGCAAACACCGCTGCAAAGGCCAGTTGCAGGAACGGCCCGTAAATCGTCGGATATTCCGGATAGTTGATGCCATCCAGCACGGGCTGGAGATCTAACGGCACAGATCTGTCTGAAAAATGGGTCTCCGGTGCAACGCCATAAGGCGTCCCGCCCGCTAATGTTCGCCAACCATCCCAGATGAAACGGAAATAGTCGTCCTCAAAGGCAGGCAAGCCCGCCAAGGTAATGCCATGGGCCAGCAGCGCGCCGACAAACACCAGGCGCGCATTGGCGAATTCGGTGTGCCAAAGCAGAACCGTCGTCAGCACAGCACTGCCGGCGAGCAAAAGCACGTAGGCAAGAATGTGAGGGTCGCTTTGCCGCGACAGAAAAACGAGTCCGCTGAGCCCCGCCAGCAGAACAGCCAGTGCAGCTGGTGCCCGCTTCCGCGCCATCAGACCGGGACAACCGGACATGCGAAACAGGCGAAGGTTATGCCCCAAAGCGGCGCGGCAAATAGAACAGCACCTGGCCCCGGTCCGCGGCATCCAATCCGAACTCGCCGGCCAGCACACGGGCCGCTACCAATTGCGCTGTCCGCGTGTCCCGAACCCCGTCAGGATAAGCGCATTGCCTGCAAGCAATCCGCTTCCCGACCATCGACTGGCCTCGCAAATAGGCCTCGGCCGCAGGGTCTTGCGGCGTTGCGGCATAAGTCCCGCTGCCATAACCGCTACCTGATGTGCCCGACGCCAGGGCCATGGGCGCGGCGCTCATCGCCGCGAATACCAGCAAGGAGATGGAGACCAGAGAGCGCATTTTCGAACCTCCTCACGTCATGTGTCGCAGCAGTTACGTGCACATTCGTCGGCGGATCGAAGATGGTTACAATGGTGGTGATGCTGTAGGCGCGGTTTCCGCCGTCGCCAAGCAAGGTCGAAGAACTTCTGTTCAGGCGGGTCCGGTTTCGGGAATTCAACGATGGGTCTCGAATGACCGAATGTGGGGGCGCAAAGCCGTCACTGCCTTCGACCAGCGGGAACGGCCGCTTATCGCTTAACGCATTTCCGAAGCTGCCTTTCCGGTCAGGCCGCCTATCCGGACGTTTCGGCCTGCGCCTATCTTGGATAATCTCAGACTTTCCACAGCTATCCAACGCTGCAGGGGCCCATATTGGGGGCCACTGCCGTTGCATCGTAACCAAAACCAACATTAAATCAGTTCATTGCGCTGATTTTTGGCTTCCCTTCGCCTCGACCGGGTCGTCCGTCACGACGGTGATGTCGACGCCGCGCTGAAGTCGGCCTCAAAGACGATCGAGGCCGAATACGCTTACCCCTACATCTCCCACGCGAACCTGGAGCCGCAGAACTGCACGGCCCGGTTCCAGAACGGAAAGATGGAGATCTGGGCGCCAACCCAGAACCCGGAGCCCGGTCGCCAGCTTGTGGCCAAGACCCTTGGCCTGAAGCCCGAAGACATCACGGTCCACATTGTCCGCGCCGGAGGCGGTTTCGGGCGACGCCTGTCCAACGAGTACATGGTCGAGGCGGCCTGGATCGCCCGCGAGGCGGGGGCGCCCGTCAAGCTGCTCTGGACCCGCGAAGATGACATGCGCCATGGCTTCTACCGCCCCGCGGGCTGGCACCGCTTCAAGGGCGGCCTCGACGCCCAGGGCCGGATCGTCGCCTGGGAGGATCATTTCATCACCCCCGGCTCCTCCGACGGACAGCCGGGCAGGTCGGCGGGCATGGCGGCGACGGAGTTCCCGGCCCGCTTCACGCCCAACTTCCGGTACAACCTGTCCGTGCTCCCGATTTCAGTGCCGACGGGTCCCCTTCGGGCGCCCGGCTCGAACGCCATTTCGTTCGCGGTGCAGGGCTTCATCGACGAACTGGCCCACGCCGCCGGGGCCGACCCGGTGGACTTCCGCCTGAAGCTCCTGGGCGACTTCGGACTGGTCGGGACCCCGGGACGGGATGGTTACGACGCGGCGCGCATGCGCGGTGTCCTGAAGAAGGTGGCCGAGGTCTCCGGCTGGGGGCGGACCAAGATGGCGCCGCGCCAGGGGCAAGGCGTCGCCTTCCACTTCAGCCACATGGGGTACTTCGCCCAGGTGGCGCAGGTGCGCGTGGCCGACGATGGCCAGGTCAAGGTCGAGAAGGTCTGGGTCGCAGGCGATGTCGGCCGCCAGATCGTCAATCCCTCCGGAGCGATCCAGCAGGTGCAGGGCTCTGTCCTGGATGGCCTGTCCGGCGCCCTCAGCCAGGAGATCACCCTCGAGAACGGGGCTGTCGTCCAGGGCAACTTCGACACCTACCGGCTGATGCGCATCAACGAGGCCCCGCCGGTGGACGTGCACTTCGTGCTCTCTGACAACCCGCCGACAGGGTTGGGTGAGCCGGCTCTCCCGCCCGCTCCGCCGGCCCTCTGCAACGCCATCTTCGCGGCGACCGGCAAGAGGGTGCGCCGCCTGCCTGTGGACCCGGCCCTGCTCGCTGCGGGCTGACGGCCCGCTCAGCGCGGGATGTAGGTCCGCAGGACGTCCTCGATGATGCGCTCGAGCTGCTCCAGCGTATTGCAGGTCTTGGCCACGTGGCAGAACCGCTCATAGCGGTTCATGACGCTGTCGCCCTGGCTCCAGTAGCTTTCGGGCTCCGGGTTCAGCCAGATCACCGCCCGGGACCGCTGCTGGATGGTGGCCAGGATGTCGAGGCGGGGGTTGGCGTAGTTCGTCCTGGCGTCGCCCAGGATGATCACCGTCGTGTGGCGGTCGATCCGGTCCAGGTGTTTCTCGGCGAAATCCTCCAGGGCGCGTCCATAATCGGTCTGCTGGAAGCCGATTTGCTTGAGCACCTCGAAGATGGCGGTCTCCACGGGGTGGTCGTCGAGCACCTGGTTCACGCTGATCAGCCGCCCCGAGAAGGCGAAGGCGTCCAGGCGGTCGACCACCTCGTTGAGGGAGTAGAGGAAGGTCAGCAGGAACTGGGCGGCGGCGGCCACCGACTTGGAGACGTCGCAGATGGCGACGATGGACGGCTTGTCGACCTTCTTGGTCTTGAAGACGATGTCGAAGGGCATGCCGCCATAGCCCATGGACTTGCGCAGGGTGCGCCGGACGTCCAGGTGGCCGGTCCAGGCGACGTTCCGGCGGCGGGAGTAGCGGTCGGCCAGGCGCTTGGCCATGCGCTTGACCAGGGCCTGCATCATGGCCAGGTCGACAGGGTCGATGCCGCCCTCGGCGTTCAGCGCCTTGCGGGCCAGCATCTCCTCGCGGAGCATCTTGCCGCTGCCGGCGGCGTAGAGCTCGTGCTGGCGCTCCACATAGGCGGCGGCCTGGGCCGCCAGGGCCTTGCGGGCGGCTTCGAGGCGGTCGGCCGCGGCCTCGCCCGGGCCGCCGAGGCGTCGCGCCGCCGCCAGGATTCGCTCGATCTCCGAAAGGCCCATCTCCTCCAGCAGGCGGCGGGTCAGGCGGGCCCTCTGGGTCGACAGGCGGATCTTCGAGACCTCCGCCCGTTCGGCGGCGGCCTCCATGGCCTGGGCCAG
>JBEILC010000032.1:0-21447 GCA_040379425.1 Hyphomicrobiales bacterium | reverse complement strand
GTGACGAGGCCGTGGTGCGCGTGCTGTTCCGGGTGAGTTCCCGGCTGATTGCGCTGTGATGGCGGCATAACGCCTCGCCGATCCAGCGCGCCGATTTCCCACTGGCGTGCCAGCGATAAATCGACTCCCTCTCTGCCGGAGAGAGCTGATTGTAGTTCTGTCCCATCGCAACACCACCCTAGCAGCGTCGCACTTGTTCTGTGAACCCAAGGGGTCCGGCTTCGGGCGCCGGCGCAAGCGGAAAGCTGGATCACGGCCTGCGCCGGGATCACGGCGGTGGGGGTGGGGCGGCCGCTCCCCTCTCGTCATGCCAAGGCTTGACCCTGGCATCCCTTTCGCGGCCACCAGAAACGCGGAAAGCCAGCCCTAAGGCTGGCTTTCGAAACGCGCGGCGGCGGACGGATTTAGGCGTCCGACTTCACCGTCAGGACCTGGCGGCCCTTGTAGAGGCCAGTCTTCAGGTCGATGTGGTGGGGGCGGCGGAGTTCGCCCGACTTCTTGTCCTCGACCCAGGTCACGGTCTGCTCATGGTGGCCGGACCGGCGCATGCCGATGCGGCTCTTGGACATTTTCTTGCGTGGAACAGCCATTTGAAACTCCATAAAGAAAGAGCGCGGGGAACGGCCCACGCCCTTCAGTTGACGGGGCTTCTAACAAAGACTAGCGGGCAAGGCAAGCGAGATAGGGCTCCATGCCACGCATCCGGAGGAGAATCCGCTCGGCGATGCGGCGCACCCCCTTCGAGGGCTTCCCGGCATTGCGCTTGATCGGGTTGGGCAGCACCGCCGCCAGCAGCGCCGCTTGCCTTTTCGTGAGGTTTTTCGCGGACTTGCCAAAGTGGTGCTGAGCAGCAGCTTCCGCTCCGTATACACCCGGCGCCCATTCCACGATATTCAGATAGATCTCGATCATGCGTGGTTTGGACCAGACAAGGTCCATCCACATGGCGAGCGGCAGCTCGATCAGCTTGCGAACGGCAAAGCGGCCGTCCCAGAGGAAGAGATTCTTTGCCGTCTGCATGGGAATCGTGGAAGCACCCCGGACGGGGGCCTCATCCTTTTCCATCGCATCCTCGATGACGCCCTGAAACTCCCGCCAGTCCACCCCGCGATGCTCGCAGAAGCGGGCATCCTCGGAGGCGATCACGGCGCGCGGCAGGTGGGGGGAAATCTCCTCGAGGCTCACCCATTGCCGGTCGATCCCTGCGCCGCCCAGCGCCCTGAGCAGCATGATGTTGGAGACCGGCGGGGGCACCAGCGCATAGACCAGCGTCATGACCACGGGCCAGGCCAGGACGAAGGCCAGGACATAGAGGCCCCAGCGCAGATAGCGGCGGCGGCCACTGCGGGCGCCTTGGTCCGCGGCGGAGGCAGGCAGGAGTGCTGCTGGTTGAGTTTCTTCTGACATGACCCTAATCAGGAGCCGCCCTTAGCACAGGATTTCTGCCTTGTCCTTCCAGCACGCCCTGACCCGCGCCGCCGCCGACATTGAGGCCCTGCTCGACCGCCTGCTCCCGCTGGACGGCTTCCCCGCCCCGCGCGTGACCGAGGCGATGCGCTATGCGGCCTTGGGCCAGGCAAAGCGGCTGAGGCCCTTCCTGACGGTCGAATCGGCGGCCCTCTTCGGGGTTCCGCGCGAACGGGCCCTGCGGGCGGGGGCAGCACTGGAATGCGTGCATTGCTATTCTCTGGTCCACGACGACCTGCCGGCCATGGACGACGATGACCTGCGCCGCGGCAAGCCCACGGTGCACAAGGCCTTTGACGAGGCAACCGCCATCCTCGCGGGCGATGCGCTGCTGACCTTCGCCTTCGAGATCCTGAGCGATGCCGAAACCCACCCAGAGGCGCATGTGCGCATCAAGCTGGTGGCAGGCCTCGCCCGGGCGGCGGGGCTTGCCGGCATGGTTGGGGGGCAGATGCTGGACATCGAGGCGGAGACGCGCGCGGGATCGGACCTCGACGGCATCGTCCGCATCCAATCGCTCAAGACGGGGGCCCTGTTCCGCAACGCCTGCGAGGCCGGCGCCATACTGGGCGAGGCCGACCCAGCGCCACTCATCCGCTATGCCGAGAAGATCGGCCTCGCCTTCCAGATCGCCGACGACATCCTCGACGTGGAGTCGACCCCGGAGGCACTCGGCAAGGCGACGCAAAAGGACAAGGAGATGGGCAAGGCCACCTTCGTGGAACTTTTGGGGATGAGGCAAGCAAAGGCGCGCGCGGCGGCTCTCGTCGACGAGGCGGTGGCAAGCATCGACATGTATGGAGAGAAGGCTGCGGTTCTCAGCGAGGCGGCGCGCTTCATCGTCGAGCGGCGGAAGTAGGCCCGAGCCTCAGGCGGAAGCACCCCAGCGGGTCTTCACATAGTCCTCGACGATGCCCTTGAACTGCTCCGAGAGATTCTCGCCCCTGAGCGTCATGGCCTTTTTGCCGCCGATGAAGACGGGTGCGGCGGGGAGTTCTCCGGTGCCGGGGAGTGAAATGCCGATATCGGCATGTTTCGATTCGCCTGGTCCGTTGACGATGCAGCCCATGACGGCGAGCTGCAGCGTCTCGAAGCCGGGATAGTCCCTCTGCCAGTCCGGCATGCGGTTGCGGACATAGGACTGGATGTCCTGGGCCAGTTCCTGGAACGTCGTGGACGTCGTGCGGCCGCAGCCCGGGCAGGCAATCACCATGGGCGCGAAGCTGCGGATGCCCATGGTCTGCAGAATTTCCTGCGCCACGATGACTTCGCGCGTGCGGTCTCCGCCCGGCTCGGGCGTGAGCGAGATACGGATTGTGTCGCCTATCCCCTCCTGCAAGAGGACGGCGAGCGCGGCCGTCGAAGCCACGATGCCCTTGGAGCCCATGCCCGCCTCGGTGAGGCCAAGATGCAGCGCATAGTCGCAGCGCGAGGCCAGCGAACGGTAGACGGCGATCAGGTCCTGCACCTCGGAGCATTTGGCGGAAATCAGGATCTTGTTCTTTGGGAGGCCAAGATCCACCGCACGCCGGGCGGAGAGGAGGCCCGACTGCACGACGGCTTCATGCATCACCTCGCGCACGTCCTTGGGTTCCGCGGACTTGGCGTTCTGGTCCATGAGCTCGGTCAGGAGCGACTGGTCAAGCGAGCCCCAGTTGACGCCGATGCGGACCGGACGGTCGAACTTCATCGCCGTCTCCACCATCATGGAGAAGTTGCGGTCCTTCTTCTCGCGGAAGCCCACGTTGCCGGGGTTGATCCGGTACTTGGCGAGGGCCTCGGCACAGGCGGGATGATCATTCAGCAGCGTGTGGCCGTTGTAGTGGAAGTCCCCCACGAGGGGCACGTTGCAGCCCATCCTGTCCAGCTTCTCGCGGATATGGGGCACAGACCTGGCCGATTCGTCGCGGTCCACCGTGATGCGAACGACCTCGGAGCCCGCGCGGGCCAGCGCTGCCGTCTGGCGGGCGGTGGCCTCGGCATCGGCGGTGTCGGTGTTGGTCATCGACTGCACGACGATGGGGGCGCCGCCCCCGACGGTGACGTGGCCGACCTTCACAGGCGTCGAGGCCCGGCGGTTCTTGATGGCGGAATAGCTCATGGGATGACTAGTTGGCCTGAGGACGCAGCAAGGTCAAGACGAAGAGAAGGCCTGCCGACAGCACGATAGCCGGGCCCGTGATGGCGTTGCCATAGGCCGAAAACAGGAGCCCGGCGACAACCGCCACCGAGGCAAGCCCCGCCGCCACCAGCGCCATCCGCTCCGGGCTGGTGGAGAGCCGCCGGGCCGCAGCCGCCGGGATCACCAGGAGTGCCGTGATGAGCAGCAGGCCCACGATCTTCATCGAGATCGCCGTCATCAGCGCAATCAAGAGGATGAAGCCCAGTTCCACCCGCTGGACGTTGATGCCTTCGGCCTGGGCCAGTTCCTCATGAACCGACATGGCGATGAGATCGCGCCACAAGAGCCCCAGAACGAGGAGCACCAGCGCACCGCCCGCCCAGACGATCGCCACATCCGCCCAGGTTACCGTAAGGATATCGCCGAAGAGCAGGTCCATGTGATCGCCCGCCGCCCCCGTGACGAGGCCCACGGTGACCATGCCCAGTGCCAGCGAGGAATGAGACAGGATGCCGAGCAGCGTATCGGTTGCCAGCACGCGCTGCTTCTTCATCAGCATCAGGATCAGCGCCACGGCGACGGCGGTCGCCACCGCGCCCAGCGTCAGGCTGAAGCCGAGGAGCAGGCCCAATCCCACGCCGAACAGGCCCGAATGCGCCAGCGTCTCGCCGAAATAGGCCATGCGCCGCCAGACGATAAAGCAGCCGACCGGGCCCGCGACGGAGGCAATGGCGAGGCCTGCAAGAAGCGCGCGCTGGAAGAAGGGTTCGGACAGGATGTCGAACACGTCCGTCAGTGCCGGTGATGATGATGGTGGTCATGATCATGGCTTTCATGATCATGGTCGTGGTGGTGGGTATAGGCGGCGATCATGCGCGCGGCCGAGGGGCCAAACAGCTTGGCGAATTCCGGGTCCTGCTGGACCTTGGTGGGCCCACCCTCGCAGCACACATGGCCGTTGAGGCAGACGACATGGTCGCTCTCCGCCATCACCATGTGGAGATCATGGCTGACCATGAGGATGCCGCAGCCATGCGCCTTCCGCACGTTGGAGATCAGCTCATACATGCGCGCCTCGCCCATGAAATCCACCGCCTGCACGGGCTCGTCGAGCACCAGGAGCTCGGGTTTTCTGAGGAGCGCGCGGGCGAGAAGGGCGCGCTGAAGCTCGCCGCCCGAAAGCCGCGCCACGCTCGCTTCCTTCAGGTGCGGAATGCCGGTCTCGGCGAGGGCGGCGTCGATCTCGTCCTCCGTGGGCTTCAGCGTGAGGCAGAGGAGGCGGCGCACGTCCAGCGGCACGTTGGGCGTCTGCGGGAAGCGTTGTGGCACATAGCCGACGCGCAGGGACTTGGAGCGGATGATCTCGCCCGATGTCAGCGGCTGGAGCCCCAGGAGGCAGCGCACCAGCGTGGACTTCCCCGCGCCGTTGGGGCCGATCACCGTGACGATCTCATTCGGCCTCACATCAAGATTGACGCGGTCGAGGATGGTGCGCCCGCCGATGACGAGGCTGGCGTCGCGGGCACTCAGGATGGCGTTGGTGACCTTCAGCATCATGCCCCCTTTGCGCAGGCCGCGCAGGTGCCCGTGAGTTCGACAACGCTGCGACGGAGCTTGAAACCCTCGGTCAGCGCCGCCGCCTCGAGCGAGGACAGTGCTTCGGTGGCATCAAGTTCCGCCACGAGGCCGCAAGTCTCGCAGACCAGCATGGCGGCGGGCCGCCCGTCATGCTGGTGGGTACAGGCAATGAAAGCGTTGAGGCTCTCGATCTTGTGGACCAGGCCATGCGCTTCCAGGAAATCCAGCGCACGATAGACCGTGATGGGAGCGGGCCTTGGGCCCAGCTCCGCCATGCGCTCAATGATGTCATAGGCGCCGACGGCGGAATGGCTCTGCGCCACGCAGTTGAGAACATCCCGGCGCTGGTCCGTCAGCCGGGAGCCGCGGCGCTCACAGGTGCGCTCGGCCCTGGACAGGAGCTCAGCCGTGCAATGGGCGTGATCGTGGACGGCAAGGGTCATCCTGTTACAATATAACATTCTTGCAGCCAGTTCCAGTTCCATCCACCATGGCAAACGAAATCAAGGGGAGTTCGACCATGTCCGGAAGCGCCAAGGCCACCGTTTTCATCGACAATGACCGGGTCATCGTCACCGAGTACCGCTTCGCGCCGGGCCAAAACACCGGCTGGCACAAGCACGGCCATGACTATGTGGTGGTGCCGCTGATGGACGGCAAGCTACGCCTCGAGACGCCCACCGGGCCCGCCCATGCCGAGATGAAGAAAGGTGTTCCCTACTTCCGCCACGCAGGGGTTGAGCATGACGTCATCAATGCCAATGACACCGAATATGCCTTCATCGAAATCGAATTGAAGGGAGGCCACTCGTGATGCGCGGGGCGCTTGCCGCCATGGCCCTCCTGGCGCTCGCGGGGCCGGCACAGGCAGCGGAGTTCGCCGAAAGCCCCGGCGGCTACATCGCGTTCACCCTGCCGTCGAACAACATCGGCTGCGTCTACCGTGATGAGGATGGATCGGGCCTCGTCCTTGAATGCGACAGGGTTCAGCCGAGCTATGTGCGGGCACGCCTGTTCCAGGACGGGAAGCCCAAGATCTACCGCAATGCCGGCGATCCTTCCTGCTGCGGGGCGGAGAATTACCTTGAGTATGGCGAGAGCTGGCGGAAGGGGCCGTTCTCCTGTGCGTCCACCACGTCAGGCCTTCGCTGCAACAACGGCGAACATGGCTTCAGCATGAGCCGTAAAGGCATCAAGACCTATTGATGAAGATTCTCGTTCTCAACGCAGGCTCATCCTCGCTCAAATTCGCGGTGTTCGATGGCGCGCTGAAATCCGTGCTGAAGGGACAGGTGTCCGGCATCGGCTCCGCACCCCGGCTGGAGGCGGACGGACATGCCCCGCGCGACGTGCCGCATGTGACGGCGCCCGGCGAAGGGCTGCTGGTGGCGGCCGAATGGCTGTCGGACCACGGCCATGAGCCGGCCCTGTTCAACGGCATCGGACACCGGATCGTCCATGGCGGCACGCAGTATGTGACGCCCGTCGCCGTCAACGATGCGATCCAGCATGACCTCGAGGCGCTGCGCGCGCTGGCGCCACTGCACCTGCCCTTCGGGCTGGGCGTGCTGCGCGAGATGCGCCGCGTGGCCCCGGAGGTGCCGAACATTGCCTGCTTCGACACGGCCTTTCATGCGACACAGCCCGAACTCGCCACCAGGCTGCCGCTGCCGCGCGCCTATTTCGACAAGGGCTACCGCCGCTATGGCTTCCACGGCCTCAACTATGAGCATGTGGTGGATGCCCTGCCCCGCATGACAGGAAAGCCGCTGCCGCGCCGCCTGCTTGTTGCTCATCTGGGCTCTGGCGCCTCCATGTGCGCGGTGTTTGACGGAAAGAGCGTTGCCACCACCATGGGATTTTCGACAGCCGATGGGCTTGTCATGGGCACGCGCACCGGATCGATCGACCCCGGCGTGCTGGTGGCGCTGATGCGAGACGAGCACCTCAGCCTCGATCAACTGGAAGACCTGCTCTACCGCAAGAGCGGGCTTCTCGGCCTGTCCGGCATCTCGGCGGACATGCGGGTGCTGCTGGCCAGCGACCGCGCCGAAGCGATCGAGGCTGTTGACTATTACTGCTACTCCGCCGCACGGCATGCCGCTTCGCTGGTGCCAGCCCTTGGCGGCGCTGACGCCATCGTGTTCACCGGCGGCGTTGGCGAAAATGCTGGCCCGGTGCGGGCTCGGATCCTCTCCCACCTCAAGTGGCTGGGCGTGCCGATGGAGAATATCCATGTGGTTCCGGCGAACGAGGAACTCACGATCGCCCGGAATGTAAAGGCGCTGGTCTAGCCCATCGCCAGAAGCAGCACAGCCGTTGCCACGATGTCATCGACCGTGGCGCCGCGTGAGAGGTCAGAGACGGGCCGAGCAAAGCCTTGCAGCACCGGGCCGATGGCTTGCGCGCCGCTCAGATATTGCGTGAGCTTGTAGGCGATGTTGCCGGCGTCGAGATCAGGGAAGACCAGCACATTGGCACGGCCCGCGCCGTCGCCCGGTTCCTTCATCTTCCGTGAGGCGACTTCCGGTGAAAGTGCTGCATCGCCCTGGAGTTCGCCGTCGATCAGTAACTGCGGAGCTCTGGCGCGCGCGATGCGCAGCGCGTCCACGACCTTGTCCGCATCGGGATGATTGCCGCTGCCCGTGGTGGAGAAGGAGAGAAGCGCCACGCGCGGTGCATCCCCCAGGATCGCAGCGGCACTGCGCGCCGACGCGATTGCGATATCCGCGAGTTGTTCCGCCGTGGGCTGGATGTTGACGCCGCAATCGGCAAAGAGAAGACGCCGGTCAGGCCACTGCATGAGAAAGAAGCTCGAAGGTGTTCGAACACCCTCTGCCGTGCCGATGGTCATCAGAGCTGCCTCGATGACGCGGGCCGTGGGGTTCGCGGCTCCAGCCAGCATGGCCTGCGCCTCGCCCGCAGCAACCATCGCGCCCGCACGGTAAAGCGGCTTCTGCAGCAGGCGTTCCGCGATCGCGTCCGACATCTTCTCACGGCGCTGGCGAAGGATGGCGATGTGCGAGGCTCCGGCGGGCGGGACGTCATATTCACCAAACACGATGGGTTCAGCGAGGAGCTCCCGTCTCAACTGCTCGGCCGCCTGCGTCACGCGTAAGTCGCCGCCTTCCGGCATGACGAGCTTCGACCCCCTGCCCCGTATCTTTTCCTTGGCCTGCTGGATCACAGTCATCGCGACACTCTCCATGGAGAACCTTTGGCGCGGGCGGAGATTTGACATGACGGCAAGAGAATCCACAATCCTGCCCGGCCAACGCCATAATCACCCCTCACCGTGACAGGGCTCGCGTGACCGCCAGCAGGATTGCAGGCACGGAGCGCAGGGACGGCGGCAGACCGGGGAGCTGGCGGGGGATTCATCATGCCACCGCTTTACGTTGTAACGCCGCACGCATCAACCGGCGAACGTGCCGCTTGCTTATGATGCAAACCACCACCAGCCGATCGCCATCCGTGTGGCAATTCCATTTCACGTTCGATTGTGCAGGAGAATGGACATGACGCAGAGCAACCGCCCTACCGGCAGACCGGCACCCGCAGCGCCAAGCAGCCACGCAAGCGAGCCGGAGACCAGTTGGGCTCTTGCCGGCATTGAACCATTCTCGCGCGAGGAGCCTCTTGCCCGCTACCGGCGGCAGCGCACAGCTCCGCCCGACCCATTCGCGTCCCTCGGCAAGGCGCCCGGCGCAAGCGCCTCCCGCGGCCCCGCCAGACTTCATGACGCGGTGCTGGAAACCGAAGCGCGGAATACCGCACCGCGGCTCAGTCTCAACATGGGCCAGACATTCGCCGTTGCCGCCGCCGGACAGCCTGAACATTGCCTTGGCGCCCTCAAAGGACATGGCAACGGCGCGCGAATTGATACGGGAGGGTGACTTGCTTCTGAAGAGCGGGGACGTCCGCCAGGCACGACTCTCCTATGAGAAGGCCTGGCTGGGCGGTTCGCCCGCCGGGGCCTACGGCATGGCCCGGAGCTTCGACCCCGTGGTGCTGGGCAGCCTCGCCCTCAAGAATGACAAGCCCGACAAGGTCCAGGCTCTGCAATGGTATGGCCGCGCCACAACCGCCGGCCATACGGCTGCGGCCGATTCGATCGTCCGCCTCAGGCTGACGCCCTGATCAGCTGGACGGCCTGCCAGACAGGGCGGCGTCCAGCTTGCGATCTCGGCCATAGACATCGGGCCGGAACTCGATGCTGCCGCCGTCGCCTTCAAACGCGGTGGCATAGATCATGTGCACCGGAATGCGCTCCGGCAGGGCCACGCGGGTGGTCTTTCCGCTTGCGAATGCGGCGTCAATCCTCTCCTTCGACCAGCCGGCGATCTCGCCCGCGAGGCGGTAGGCCAGGTCCATCGGCCGCGAGAGCCTGATGCAGCCATGGCTGAAGGCGCGCGCCGTGGCGAGGAACTTGTCCTTCGCCGGCGTGTCATGGAGATAGATGTTGTGCGGATTGGGCAGCATGAATTTCACCTTGCCCAGCGCATTCTTCGGCCCCGGCTTCTGGCGGAAGGTGAAGGGGAACTTGCCCGCGCCATATGCATTCCAGTTGATGCCACCCCATGAGGTAAGCTTGCCGTTCATGAAGACTTCGAAATCCCCGGCATAGGCCATGGGGTTGCGGCGGAGCTTCGGCAGCATCTCCTTGGTGGCGATCAAATAAGGCACCGTCCAGGTCGGGTTGATCTCCACATATTCCAATTCTTCGGAGAATTCCGGCGTCTGCGTCGCCACCGCGCCGACGACCACGTCCATGCGGTCCACCACGCCATTGTCCTCGACCTCGGTCAGATCGAAGCCCGCGAGGTTGACCATGAAGTGGTGGGGCCCCAGATTCTCAGGCATCCAGCGCCAGCGCTCCATGTTGAGCATGATCTGGCGCGCGCGCTCGGCGGGCGGCACGTTCAGGGCAAGGATCGTCTGCTTGCCGATCATGCCCTTCGCCTCCAGGCCATGGCGCATCTGGAAGCTGCTGATGGCCAGCACGGTCTCCGGATCGTAGAGCTCGCCCGTCTCGCCCTCGCCCGGATGATCGCCCGTCATGATCATGATGTCGCGGATCGCGGGGATGCGCGGATCGCTCTCGCCCGGCTCGATGTTCTTGCCGGTCGGAACCTTCGGCCACTTCATTGACTCTGCGGCAAGGCGATAGACGGCCAGCATCTTCTTCAGCGCCTTGTAGTGCGGGTTCTGCGATTCGAATCCTGCGAGGAATGTGTTGGGATCGTTGACCTTCTTCAAATCCGTCAGCACACGGAGCACATCTATGGTCTTGCGGTTGCGGAACAGCCGCTTGTCCACCTTCTGCGGCGTGGTGCGGCCGATCTTGAGGTCCGCGGCGTAGGAGATGAAGAAGGCGGAGAATAACAGCTCCGCCATGGCGGCATTCTCCGGATCAAAATCGTCGAGCGAGTCGCGGAGTTCCAGCAGCGCATCGATAGGATAATCATCAGGGTTGAGCCCGTCATCCTCAGCGTCCGCCAGGCGCTGGAGGAAGGAAGTCATGCGGCCGGTGCCGACCCAGTAGATGGCGCCCTTGTCCTGCACATAGTGCTGAAGAAGCGCGGACCGGATGCGCTCAAGCGGCAGCGGCAGGCGCTCCGGATCCCTAAGGATCTCGGCGATGACATTCGCCACATCCTCGGCATCCTGCGCCTTGGGCACGTACTGGGCATTGGCCGGCATCGCCCAAAGCACCCAAGCCACCAGAACCGCCATTGCCATCCGCATGCCGCGTATCCTCCTAAACGTTCAGAAGCAGGTATTCACGTTCCCAGGAACTGATCACCCGCCGGTAGTGCTGCATCTCTTCATACTTCACGTCATTGTACGCTTCGCAGAACTTCTCGCCCAGCACCTGCTTCAGCGCCTTGGTGTAGTTAAGCTTGTCGAGGCTTTCATCGAGGCTGATCGGCAGCGTGTGGGCGTAGCGGTAGGCCGAGCCCTCAACCGGATCTGATGGCTTGATCCGCTCCATCATGCCGAGATAGCCGCAGGCGAGCGAGGCGGCGAATGCGAGGTAAGGGTTAGCATCCGCGCCCGGCACGCGGTTCTCGACGCGCGTGTTACTGGGGTCTGAGGACGGCACGCGCAGCGACACCGTGCGGTTATCGACCGCCCAGTGCACATTGGTCGGCGCATCCGAATCAGGCACGAGGCGGCGGTAGGAATTCACATTCGGCGCACAGAGCGAGAGTGCCGCCGCGAGATAGCGTTGCAGCCCGCCGATGTGATTGAGGAACAGCTTCGAGGGCGTTCCGTCCTTGCTGGCGAAGACGTTCTTTCCCGTCTTCAAATCCATCACCGACTGGTGGATGTGCATGGAGGAGCCAGGCTCATTCTCATGCGGCTTCGCCATGAAGGTGGCATACATGTCATGCTTCAGTGCGGCCTGCCTGACCGTGCGCTTGAACAGGAAGACCTGGTCGGCGAGTTCCAGCGGGTCGCCGTGGTTGAAGTTGATCTCGAGTTGTGCCGGACCGCTTTCGTGGCTCAGCGTGTCGACGTCGAGTTCCTGTGCCTCGCAGAAATCATAGATGTCCTCGACGATCGGATCAAAGTCATTGGCGGCGTCGATGCCATAGGCTTGTCCGCCAGGCTCCTTGCGGCCCGAGCGGCCGACAGCAGCATCGAGCGGATAGTCGGGATCGAGGTTGCGCTTCACCAGATAGAATTCGAGCTCCGGCGCCACTACGGGACGCCAGCCCTTGTGCTTGTAAAGCTGGAGCACGCGCTTGAGAACATGGCGCGGCGAGATCGCGACCGGCTCGTCATCGAGGTGGAAGGCATCGCATATCACCTGCGCGGTCGGCTCCGCATACCAGGGTACGATGCGGATCGTGTCCACGTCGGGCTTCATGTAGATGTCGATGGCGCTGTCGCTCACCGCGCGCGTTTCCTGCACATAGCGGCCGTTGATGGTGAGCGTGAAGACCTCCTCCGGCACGCGAAGCCCGCGCGAACGGTTTCCGGAGAGAAATTTCTTGGGCGGAAGAATCTTGCCGCGCGCCGTGCCGTTCATGTCGGCCACCAGGCACTCGACCTCACTGATCTTGCGGTCGTGCAGCCATTCTTCAAATCTCGATTGGGTCATGATATTCCAAGTATTGTTGAAACAGACGCAATGTAGCCCGGAAGCTTGACCAAACAAAAGGGGGGCCGCTAAACCTCTCCGATCATGCCGAAATCCATAAACCTGCCGTCCTATTATCAGGCCACCGCCACCCGCTGCCCAAAGCACCCTCCGCTCCAAGGCAACACCACCGCAGATGTCTGCATCGTGGGGGCGGGATACACCGGATTGTCAGCTGCCATCGAATTGGCGGAGGCGGGTTACAAGGTGGTTGTGCTGGAAGCCGATTCGGTTGGCCACGGCGCATCTGGCCGCAATGGCGGGCAGATCTGCACGGGTTTCTCAGCCGGCCAGGAGAAGATCGCCACACAGCTGGGCCCGGCGGATGCCCGCCGCTGCTTTGCCCTCGCTGAAGAGTCAAAGCAGCTCCTGAGGGATCGGATCTCCCGCTGTGGAATCGACTGCAATCTCCGCTGGGGATACCTCCACGTGCTTCCCAAACCCGGCCGAATGGACGGATTGAAAGCATGGAAGGAGGAGTGGGACGAGCTGGGCTACACCGACACCAGGCTTGTGTCCAAGGCCGAACTGGAAGAGAATCTCGGCACGAGGGCCTATCACGGGGCGCTACGCGAGGGGGGCGCCGGGCACTTCCACCCGCTCAACTATTGCCTCGGCCTTGCCCGCGCTGCCACGACTGCCGGGGCGGTCATCCATGAATTCTCGCGCGCGGTCGAGGTCGAGACGGGATCCAGGCCCTTCGTGCGGACGGCAAACGGCAGGGTCGATGCGCGCTTCGTGATCATCGCCTGCAACGCCTATCTGGGCCGCCTCGTGCCCAGACTCTACGGCAGGGTCATGCCCGTCACGAGCTACATCATCGCGACCGAGCCCTTGGGGGAGAACCGTGCGCGCGCCCTGATTCGCGATGGCGAGGCGGTGGCGGACACAAACTTCATCGTCGACTATTTCCGCGTCACATCCGACACGCGCATGCTGTTCGGCGGACGCGCCAGCTATACGACGCTGGAGCCCAACGACCTTGGCGCCTACATGAAGCCGCGCATGACGAAGATCTTCCCGCAGCTTCGCGATGCAAGGATCGACTTCGCCTGGGGCGGCTTCATCGCCATCACCTCCAACCGCATCCCGGATTGCGGGCGCCTCAGCCCCACGGCCTATTACGCGCATGGTTATTCTGGCCAGGGCGTGGCGCTGGCGGGGCTCTATGGCAAGCTGATGGCAGAGGCGATCCGCGGCACGGCGGAGCGCTTCGACCTGCTCTCGCGGGTAAAGCACCTGCCCTTCCCGGGAGGTCCGGTGCGGGTGCCGATGCTAGCATCAGCCATGCTGTTCTACCGGATGAGGGACGCCCTGAGCTGAAGCCTGGGCCTCATTCGCTGAGGGGCACGGCGCGCGCTCCCCGCTGCCAGGCGCGGAGGCAAAGATATTCCATGATGAGTGAAGACGCAGCGAGCGAGGTGATCTCGGCATGATCGAAGGGGGGCGAGACCTCCACGACGTCCATCGCGACGAAATTGACCGCCGTGAGCTTGCGGATGATCGAGGCGGCCTGATGATAGCTGAGGCCGCCGGGGATAGGCGTTCCCGTTCCCGGTGCTACCGACGGATCGAGGCAGTCAATATCGAAGGTGAGGTAGGCCTTGTTGGCGCCAACCGTCTTCGTGATGATCTCCGCGATGTCCTTGGCCGAACTCTCATGCACCTCATCGGCATAGACGAGGCGGAAGCCATAGGTGCGCTCGCCCGCGAAGACGGTGCGCAGGCCCACCTGTACCGAGGTCCTGGGGTCGATCAGGCCCTCCTTCACCGCATAGCCGAACATCGTGCCGTGGTCGATGCGTCCGCCGTCATCGGGCTCAACGTCCCGGTGCGCATCGAAATGAATGAGCGACAGCGGCCCGTGCTTCTTCGCATGAGCCCTGAGCAGCGGATAGGTCACGTAATGATCGCCGCCGAGCGCAATCATCTCAGCACCCGAAGAGATGATCTCGGCCGCATGGTCCTCGAGGCGCTGCGGGAAGGCCTCTTTGCGGCCCCAGTCGAAGAAGCAATCGCCATAGTCGGTAACGGCCAGCGTCTCGAAGGGGTCGAAGTTCCACGGCCAGAACGGGCCCCATGCATTTTCGGCTGAGGCGCGGTGGATGCCTTCGGGGCCGAGCCTGGTTCCGGGCCGGTGGGACACCGCCTGGTCGAAGGGAATGCCCGTCACCGCAATGTCGACACCCGCAAGCTCGCGCGTGTATTTGCGGCGCATGAAGGAGAGTGCCCCGGCATAGGTCGGCTCCCACTGCGTGCCCTTGATCTTGTCGCGCCGGAACGCGCTGTCGCCCGGCAGGGGGCCGCTGGGATTCATCTCGAGTGACATCTGTTTACTCCGGAAGGACGATCGAATCTTCAGGCGCCCAATGCACCCAAACGCTCTCGCCGCGCTCAACACCCGCGCCGCCGCGGCGCGATTCATTCTGGACGTTGACGGAGAGGCCGAGGCCATCCGCCGCCTCGATCACCACATGGCTGGTATCGCCGTAATAGGCAACGTCACGCACCCGGCCGTTGACACGGATTGCGGCATTGGGCTCCGTCTTGCTGAGCTTGAGCTTCTCGGGCCGCACGGCGATCGCCACCTGCGCGCCAACGAGCGTATCGGCAGCGAGATCCATGCGGCCAATCCCCCTCACCTCGCAGTCGATCTTGCGGCCGATCTGGCGCAGGACACGCCCATCGATCAGGTTCACCTTGCCGATGAAGTCCGCCACGAAGCGGCTTCTCGGATGCTCGTAGAGTTCGGAAGGCGTCGCCACCTGCTGCACGGCACCCCTGTCCATGACGGCAATGCGGGTCGCCATGGAAAGCGCCTCGTCCTGGTCATGCGTCACAATGATGAAAGTGATGCCGACGGTTTCCTGCAGTCTTGTGAGTTCGAGGCGCATGTCGTCGCGAAGCTTGGCGTCCAAGGCCGAGAGCGGCTCATCGAGCAGCAGTACCTTGGGCCGCTTGACGAGCGCACGGGCGAGCGCCACGCGCTGGCGCTGGCCGCCCGACATCTGGTCAGGCTTCCTCGTGGCAAGTGCGGTGAGCTTCACCATCTCCAGCGCCTCGCCGACGCGGCGCTTGATCTCATCCGAGGGAACGCCCGTCACCTTCAGGCCATAGGCGACGTTCTGCTCCACCGTCATGTGCGGGAAGACCGCATAGGACTGGAAGACCATGTTGGTCGGCCGCTTGTTGGGCGGCGTGAAGGCCATGTCCTCGCCGCCGATGATGATCTGGCCGGCACTCGGCATCTCGAGTCCGGAGATCATGCGGAGCAGCGTGGTCTTGCCGCAGCCAGACGGTCCGAGCAGGGCGAAGAATTCATTCTGCGCGATATCGAGCGAGACGTTGTCGACAGCGGTGACGCCGCCCGGGAAGGCCTTGGTGACGTTGCGGATGGAGACGATCACATCAGACATGCTACTTGACCTTGTCCGCCTTGGGCGGCGCCTGGAGTTTCATTGCAATGACGGTGGCCACCACGGTGATGACGATCAGCACCGTCGAGGCGGCGTTGATTTCCGGCGAGACGCCGCGGCGCACCAGCGAATAGACCTTGACCGGGAAGGTGACGGTCTCCGGCCCCGAGGTGAAGAAGGTGATCACGAAGTCATCAAGCGACAGCGTGAAGGCGAGAAGCGCACCGGCGATGAGGCCCGGCTTCATGTAGGGCACGATGATCGACCAGAATGTCTGCCATTCGCTGGCTCCCAAATCCTTCGAGGCCTCCTCGAGCTGGCGGTTGAAGCCCACGAGCCGCGAGCGCACGACAACCGCAACGAAGGGGAAGCAGAACACCACATGCGCGACGATGATGTTCCCGAGATTCAGCGGCCAGGGCATGTTCACGAAGAAAGCCATCATGCCTGAATTGACGAAGAACAGCAGCAGCGCCACGCCCATGCAGATTTCAGGGATGACGATGGGCAGCGCCATGAAGCCCTCATAGGCGCCTTTCATGGGGAACCGGAAGCGCCAGAGCAGGATCGCGGCAAGCGCGCCCAGGATGGTGGCGAAGACCGTGGCGATGAGGGCGATCACCAAGGAATTGGTCAGCGCCTCGATGAGCGGGCCGTTATTCCAGGCCTTCACGTAGTTGTCGAAGGTGAAACCACGCCAGACGATGCCGCGCTTGTCCGTGTTGAAGGAGAATGCGATGAGCGTCACGATCGGCGCATAGAGCACGAAGAAGATCACTGCAAAAAGGACCTGCAGCCACTTCCGGCGTCCATAGTCGAGCGGACCCTGCACTTCCCCGTGCCTCGCCTGTTTCATATGCCCACGCCCTTGCTGCGGAGCGAGAAGAGATAGCGCATCGCCAGCGCACCGAAGGTCGCATACATCAGCAGGAAGGAAAGTGCTGCGCCGAAGGGCCAGTCATTCGCCGCCTTGAACTGGCGCTCGATGACGTTGCCGATCATGACAGCATTCGCTCCGCCCAGAAGATCCGGCGTGAGGAAGGTGCCGAGGCAGGGGATGAAGACCAGGATGATGCCGGAGATGATGCCGGGCATGGTGAGCGGAACGGTAACCCGCAGGAAGGTCTGGAACTGCGAGGCGCCGAGGTCGAGGCTTGCCTCGAGGAACGATTTGTCGAGACGCTCGATCGTGGCATAGAGCGGCAGCACCATGAAGGGCATGTAGATATAGACCAGGCCGAAGATGACGGCGAAATCATTGTAGAGCATCTCGAAGGGGCCGAGCCCCACTGTGCCGAGCGCCTTGTTGACATAGCCTTGCGTGCGGAACACCGCGATCAGCGCATAGGTGCGGATCAGCAGGTTGATCCAGAAGGGAAGCACCACCAGAAGAAGCAGCAGAGGCTTCCACCTGTCAGGCGCAAAGCAGATGCCGAAGGCCACGGGATAGGCAAACAGCAGGCAGAGCGCCGTGGCGAGTGCGGAGATCCACAGCGACTTCCACATGATGGTGAGGTAGACGGAGTCGAAGGCGCGGATGTAGTTCCCGATGCCGGTGAAGTAGTCATACTCGTTGATCGACACCTGGCCGTCGATGACCGCCTTGTCGCTGAACGACATGACGAAGAGAAAGCCCAGCGGAATGATAAAGAAGGCGAGGAGCCAGATCGAAGGCGGCGTCGCGATAGTCCAGAAGACCCGCCGGTTCTGCTTCCAGTTCTCCAAGATGCGTCAACTCCCCCCTTGTCATAAAGACGTTAGCTCAGCCCTGCCACCGGCGGCAACCCTTGGCTACATGCGTGACAGGGCCCGGTCGAGGGCCGCAACGGCCAAATCGGCATTTTCCCGGGTGAAAACGATGGGAGGACGGATTTTCAGGACGTTGCCCGCCTTGCCCTCCCCGCCGATCAACACGCCCTCGTCGCGCAGCAGGTTCAGAAGCCGCGCCGTTTCAGCCGGGGCGGGCTCCCTGGTGCGGCGGTCCCGCACCAGTTCCACGCCCGTTGCGAGACCCACACCGCGCACGTCCCCGATGAGAGTGTGCCGTCCCATCAGCCCCTTCAGGCCGGCACGCAGATGGTTGCCGGCGTCCAGCGCATTGCGCACGAGCCCCTCGTCCCGGATCACGTCCAGCACGGCAAGCCCTGCCGCACAGGCCACGTTGTTTCCGCCGAAGGTCGAAAAGAATGGTCCGTACTTCAGGAAATGGTTCAATATCTCGGGCCGGGTGATGACCGCGCCCACAGGGTGCCCGTTACCGGCGGGCTTGCCGATGGTGATGAAATCCGGCACCACGCCATGGTGGCGGTGACCCCAGAACTCCGTACCCATGCGGCCGAAGCCTGACTGCACCTCATCCGCGATGAACAATCCGCCCGCCGCCCTGACCCGTGCCACGACACCGGCGAGATAGCCCTGGGGTGCATCGAGGATGCCGTTGGTCATGAAGGCCGAGTCGACCATGGCGGCGGCGATGCCGAAGCCCTTCGCGTCCAGATCCGCGATCAGCGGCGCGGCCAGCGCGGCATAGCTTTCGCCCGGATCCGTCACCTCGCTGCCCAACTCGCCGCGATAGAAACAGGGCGGAGGAAGAAGCCGGATGTGGGGCGCGCGCCAGTGCTCCGGCGCGTTCGAGGGCGAGAAAGCGTCGATGGCCTCGCTCACGCCGTGATAGGCGAAATCCATGGCGAGGCCGCCGCTCCGCCCGGTGAAGGCCTTGGCCATGCGCCAGGCAAGGTCATTCGCCTCGCTGCCGGAATTCACAAATACGACCGAGGTGAGCCCCTCGGAGGAAAGCTCCACCAGCCGCTCGGCATACTCGACCGGCTGGTCGGTGATGTAGCGGGTGTTGGTGTTGAGGGTCCGCGCCTGGCGGGCAATGGCCTCCGTCACATAGGGGTGGCAGTGGCCCACATGCGGAACGTTGTTGTAGCAGTCCAGATAGCAGCGGCCGTCAGATGCCGTGAGCCACACGCCCTCGCCCTTCACGATATGCAGCGGCGGGTCGTAGAAGACATAGAGCTTCTCCCCCATCACCTTGCGGCGGCGCGCAATCGCCTCCTCCGCCGTGACCGGGTGCTTGGCGGGCGCGGCCGGGAAGGCAGCAGCACGGCGGATCAAGCCCGCGAGTCTGTCATGGCCAATGCTCCGCAACGCCCTGATCATCGGCATGCTGCGGCCATTGAAGGCCTGGAAATAGCCCTGGGACTCAATGCCGTTCGCCGCCTTCAGCGCATCGATGAGCGGCGTCATCAGGAGGCGGACTTCGATCAGGTCGATGAGGCAATCCGCCTCCGCCTCCTCGAGCGGGGTCACACTCCGGTAGCCCCGCACCAAGTCGAACAAGGTTTCGGCGGCATCGGCGGCGGGGCTCAGGAAATCGCCCGCGGCATTGGCGAGGTCGAGGATCAGCGGCCCATGCACCATGTCGCCAAAATCGATGATGCCATTGACCAGCCCATCGGGCCCAACCAGCGCATTGTAGGGGTGAACATCGCCATGGATGATCTGGCTGCGCATCCGGCGCATCAGGGGGCTGGTCACCTCGGCGTGGCGATCCAGAATGTCCTGGGCCAGCGCACGATCCTGTGCGGGAAGATGGCGCAGCTCAGCTGCCAGCCGCAGCACGTGGCGGGTATCCCAGACGAGATCGCGCTCAGCCGGGGCACCATTGACGAAGCCGCGCAGCGCCACACCCAGCCGCGCCAGCAGGCGGCCCAGCTCATAAAGAGCGCGAGGCGGCAGCGCTGCCTCACCCAGCACGCGGCCCTCCAGCCAGGAGAGAACCATCACGGGGTAGTCCACACCTTCATGCACGAGCCGGCCCAGCATTCCGCCTGTCAGCGTGCGCCTGAGGCGGGGGACGGGAAGCTCGGGATCAGCCAGTGCGATGTGCTCGAGTGCCGCAGCCTGGCATTCGAGGATGCCATCACCCTCCTCCGGGTGGCAGAGCTTGAACACCACGCTGGCGCCGCCGGCGAGAAGAATGCGGAAGTTCTGGTCCCGCTCACCCTCGAGCCTCGTCCATGCGCCGGTCAGACCATAGTTGGTCCCGGCGAAAGCGGCTAATGCGTCAAGCGGAAGCTCGGGCGGCCGGAGCGTTTTGAGCATATGGAGAAATTCCTTACCCCGGAGCACGAAAAAGGGCGGCGCCTTGCGGCGCCGCCCTGTGGCATCGTTCAGTGCCTCAGGCCGCCTGGATGCGGGTCCAGGTCTCGTCGCGCAGCTTGGTCGCCTCTTCGCCAAGATAAAGGCCGGGCTCGCACTTCGCAATGACGTCCGCCGGCGGGAAGATCACCGGGTTGTTCTTGTATTCGTCAGCAGTCAGGTCCTTGGCGGCCTTGTTGGCGGTGGCGAATTTGATCGTCTCCGCGATCTCGCGGCCCACCTCTGCATCAAGCACGAAGTTGATGAAGGCGTTGGCGTTCTGCGGGTGCGGCGCGCCCTTGGGGATCGCCAGCACGTCCTGCCACAGGAGCGAGCCTTCCTTCGGCACGACGTAGTTGACGTCGTCATCTTCCGCCATGATCTGCTTGATGTCGCCGTTCCACTCCTGGCAGAGCTTCACCTCGCCAGACGCGAGAAGGTCCTGGCCATTGTCGTCGGCGAAGAGCTTGATGTTCTTCTTCTGGCGGATGAGCATCTCCTCAACCTTCTTGAGCTCATCTGGGTTCTTCGAGTTCCACGAGAAGCCAAGGTACTTGAGGCCGGCGCCCAGCACATTCTGCTGGTCGCCGAGAAGCGAGATGGCGCCCGCATACTCATCCGAGTCGAACAGCACCTTCCAGCTGTCGGGTGGGGTCTTCACTTCCGACTTGCGGTAGCCGATGCCGAGCGTTCCGAACATATAGGGCATGGAGAACTTGCGGCCCGGGTCGAACTGCGCGTCCTGGAAAGCCGGGTCGACGTTCTTCATGTTGGGGATCTTCGCGTGATCCAGCGGGATCACCATGTCCGCCGCAATCATGCGCTCCAGCGTGTCGTTGGTCGGAACGATCACATCGTAGCCGGGGTTGCCGCCCTTCAGCTTGGCGAAGAGCTCGTCATTGTCGGCGTATAGGTCCATCTTCACCTCGATGCCGGTGGCACTGTTGAAGTTGGAGAGCGTGTTCTCGCCGATATAGGTGTCCCAGTTGAAGAAGTTCAGCTTCTTCTCTTCTTCGGACAGCGCAAAGCGGGGCAGGAAGGTCAGGCCGACGGCCATGGCGCCGCCCTTGAGCAGTGTGCGGCGGCTGGGACGGAAACGGGGACGGTATGTCGACATTCTCGGATCAATCCTTCTCTGTTCTGTGCACCTATCTCATCACGCCGGGCGCAATCAGCGGCAATCAAAAAAGCACTTCCTAGCGTGGCGTTGTGAAGTTACAAGGCCATAATCAATCATGACGTAAAATTCATTCTACTTCCGGCTTCACGGCGGCGTAGGTGGCATCCAGGGCCAGGCGCGCAAGCTGCACCAGCTGGTCCACTTCCTTCCGCGTGATCACCAGCGGCGGCGACAGGACCATGGTGTCCCAGCAGGCACGCATGATCAGGCCATTGGCGAAACTGTTATCGCGGCACATTGTTCCAACGCGGCCGGGATTGGCGAAGCGGCTGCGCTTCTTCTTGTTGTTGGTGAGTTCAATGGCGCCGATGAGACCCATGGAGCGGGTCTCGCCGACGATCGGGTGGTCCCGGAGCGAGGCCAGCGCCTCCGCGAAATAGGGACCCAT
>JBEILC010000031.1:0-21879 GCA_040379425.1 Hyphomicrobiales bacterium | reverse complement strand
GAAACCAGGCTGAAGGCCGCCGACCTCGAGATCGACCTCCTCACCCGCACGGTGACGCGCGCCGGAAAGCCCATCCTGCTTCAGCCGCGCGAGTTCAAGCTGCTTGAATATCTGGTGCGCAACGCCGGCCATATCGTGACCCGCACCATGCTGCTCGAGAATGTGTGGGACTATCACTTCGACCCGCAGACCAACGTTATCGACGTGCACATCTCCAGGCTCCGCTCCAAGATCGACAAGGGTCATGACGAGCCCATTCTGCAGACGGTGCGAGGCGCCGGCTACATGATCCGCGACACGTGAACGCCCGCGCCAAGCTCCTCCGCACATCGACCTTCCGCCTCGCGGCGCTCTATCTGATTCTCTTCGCGCTCTCGGTGGGCGCGCTGCTTGGTTATGTCTATTGGAATACCACCGTCCTGCTCGAACGGCAGACGGACGAGACGATCCGTGCGGAGGTGCAGGCGCTTGCCGACCAGTACCGGCTGCGCGGGCTTCGCGGCATCATCGACACGGTGTAGCGCCGCAGCACCGATGACAGCGGCTCGGTCTACCTGCTCACCGATGGCGCCGGCCAGCGCATCGCCGGCAATCTCAACAGCCTGCCGCCGATGCCGAGCGACGAGGCGAGCTGGATCGAGTTTCCCCTCGAGGTCGACAAGGGAGCGGCGCGCGAACGCCACATCGCGCGCGCCTTCCACACCGACCTTGCGGGCGGCTTCCAGCTCGTGGTGGGCCGGGACGTCGAGGCGCTCCGGCAGTTCGGCAACATCATCCGCCGCACCATCTTCTATGCGCTCGCCATCGCGCTGGTGCTGGGCCTTGGCGGCGGCCTGCTGATGAGCCGCAATTTCCTCAGGCGTGTCGATGCGATCACGGAAGCCAGCCGCACCATCATGGCGGGCAACATGTCCGGCCGCATGCCCGTCCAGGGCTCGAGCGACGAACTCGACCGGCTGGCGCTGGCGCTGAATGAGATGCTGGACCAGATCGAGAGCCTGATGGCGGGCATGAAGGAAGTCTCCAGCAATGTGGCCCATGACCTGAAGACGCCGCTGACGCGCATCAAGGCGAGGGTCGAAGCGGCGCTGCGTTCGGGCAGCGAGACCGACTACCGCGCGGCACTTGAAAGCACGGTGGATGATTCCGACCGGCTGCTCGAAACATTCAACGCATTGCTTTCGATTGCCCGGGCCGAGGCCGGCCAGTCGCGCAGCGGGCTGGAGCCCGTCGACGCAAGCCTGATCATCGCCGATGTCGTCGAACTCTATGAGCCCATGGCGGAAGAGGAGGGAGGCTCCCTCACCTGCAAGGCCGAGCAGGGCCTCAATGTGATGGGAGACCGGCAGCTCCTGTCGCAGGCGCTTACCAACCTCCTCGACAATGCGCTGAAATATGGCGCGCGCGAGGGCGAGCGGCCCGAGATCACCGTGACGGGCGTGATCGAGGGCGACAAGGTGGTGATCACGGTCGCCGACCACGGCCAAGGCATCCCGCCCGAAGACCGCGGCCGCGTGACCGAGCGCTTCGTGCGCCTCGATTCAAGCCGCACCAAGCCCGGCAATGGCTTAGGCCTCAGCCTCGTCTCCGGCGTCATGAAGCTCCACAAGGGTACGCTTCTGCTGGAAGACAACAATCCGGGGCTTGCCGCACGTCTGGTGCTGCCGCTGCACAAGGGGTAGCGGGCGGGGGCCACTGGCTGACCTAGCCACCTGCTGGCGGTTCCGTTGAGAGGTCGCCTGCGCTAGAAACTGCTCATGCTTCCGCCGCTCCCCGCTCTTGACCAGGATGCCGTTTCGCTGTTTCGGGCGGAGATGCCTGCGGGTCTTGTCCCACCGGAGATGCAGGGGCTGGCCGAAGCCATTGCGGGGGCCTCGCCCTTCCTGCGGCAGTTGATGCTGCGGGATTCTGTCTTCGCGGGGCGGGTGTTCCGGGAGGACGCCGATCAACTCCTGAGCCTCCAGCTTCAGGGACTGGCAAGCATTCCGCCGGAGCTTTCACAGGCGGAGGTGATGGCGCGGCTCCGCCAGTTGCGCAAGCGCGTGGCGCTGTTGATTGCGGTGGCTGATCTTTCCGGGCGGTGGGATGTGGAGGAGGTGACCTCCGCACTCACGGATTTCGCCGATGGCGCGCTCAATGCGGCGCTGGCGTGGTTGCTGTGCGATGTGGCGCGCGCGGGCAAGCTCAGGCTCAAGAACCCGTTGGAGCCGCTGAAGGGCTCCGGCTACACGGTGCTGGCCATGGGCAAGCAGGGGGCGCATGAGCTCAACTACTCGAGCGATATCGACCTGATCGTTCTCCATGACTACATGGCGCCGCTGCTGACCGATCCGTCCGAGGCGTCTACCGTCTTCGTGCGGCTCACGCGCCGCCTTGTGCAGCTGATGCAGGATGTGACGGAGGATGGCTATGTCTTCCGCACCGATCTGCGCCTCAGGCCCGATCCGCGCGCCACGCAGGTGGCGATCTCGATTGAGGCGGCGGCTGTTTACTATGAGAACCAGGGCCAGAACTGGGAGCGCGCGGCGATGATCAAGGCGCGCGCCGCGGCAGGTGACGTAGCGCTCGGCGAAGAATTCCTCGACCGGCTCAAGCCCTATATCTGGCGCAAGTATCTCGACTTCGCGGCGATTGCCGATGTGCAGTCGATGAAGCGGCAGATCCATGCGGTGAAGGGCCATGGCGAGATCAAGGTGAGAGGCCATAACCTGAAGCTCGGGCGCGGCGGTATCCGCGAGATCGAGTTCTTCGTCCAGACCCAGCAGCTGATCGCCGGAGGACGGAACCCGAAGCTCCGTGGACGGAGCACGATGGCCATGCTCGACGCGCTGGCGGAGGCGCAGTGGATCACGCCCGCTGCGGCGGACGAGCTCAAATCCGCCTACCGCTTTCTCCGCTGCCTCGAGCACCGCGTGCAGATGGTGAATGACGAGCAGACCCATGCGCTGCCCGCCGAGGACAAGGCCTTCGCGAGCTTCGCCGCCTTTGCTGGCTATGCAACGATTGAATCCTTCGAGGCGGATGTGCGCCGGACACTTGAAACAGTGCAAGGCCATTACGCGCGGCTCTTCGAGCAGGCGGAAGAACTTGGCGCCGCGACGGGAAGCCTCGTCTTCACCGGGGGCGAGGATGACCCGGAGACCATCGAGACGCTGTCCCGCATGGGATACCGCAGCCCCAGCGAAGTCTCCGCCACCATCAGGGGCTGGCATTTCGGGCGCTATGCGGCGACCCGCAGCGCCAGGGCACGCGAGTTGCTGACCGAACTGATGCCGAAGCTTCTGGCGGCGCTGGCGGCGATGGGCGATGCCGGCCGCGCCTTCCTGGCCTTCGACAGCTTCCTCGCCAAGCTTCCGGCGGGGGTGCAGCTCTTCTCGCTCCTGAAGGCCAATCCGCGCTTGCTCGATCTTCTCGCCACCATCCTCGGCAGTGCGCCGCGCCTGGCCGAGCAGTTGAGCCGCCGGCCCAAGGTGCTGGATGCGGTGCTGGACCCCGGCTTCTTCGGCGCCATGCCGTCAGAAGCGCTGATGGCGCAGGCGATTGAGTCTGCCATGACGGATGGATTGCCGCTCGACGAGGTGGCGGACCGCGCGCGCATCGTGGGCAAGGAACTGGCCTTCCGCATCGGCGTGCGCGTGCTGTCTGAAACGGTGAGCGCGGTGGAGGCGGGTACGGCGTTTTCCGGGCTCGCAGGATTGCTGCTGGACCGGCTGCACCGCGCCGTAACGGAGGATGCCGAGCGCCGCCACGGCCTCGTGCCCGGCGGGCGCAGCGCTGTCATCGCCATGGGCAAGCTCGGCGGGCGGGAGATGACGGCAGGCTCCGACCTTGACCTCATCATCGTCTATGACGCCGCACCAGGGGCGGAGATGACGCTGGGTCCCAAGCCCCTCAGCATCAACCAGCACTATGCGCGCATGACGCAGCGCCTGATCTCCGCACTTTCCGCGCCCACGGCGGAGGGCGTGCTCTATGAGGTGGACATGCGGCTTCGCCCCTCGGGCAGCAAGGGGCCGGTGGCGGCGAAGCTCGGGAGCTTCGAGAGCTATCACCACGGGTCGGCCTGGACCTGGGAGAAGCTGGCGCTGACCCGCGCGCGGCCCATCTGCGGCGATCCCGGACTCATTGCTGAACTTGAAGGCGTCATCCGCCACGCGCTATGCGAGCCGCGCGAGAGAGAGCGGGTGCTGGCCGATGTCATCGACATGCGCCGGCTGATGATCCGCGAACAGGGATCAACCGGCGTGTGGGACATCAAGCGCGCGCGGGGCGGCCTCGTGGAGCTTGAGTTCATCGCCCAGACGCTGCAGCTTCTCCATGCGCCCGCGCATCCGCAGGTTCTGGATACCAACACGCTCGCAGCCCTCGGGAAACTCCATGCGGCGGGGCTCCTCGATGAGGCGGCGCATGCGAGCCTCAAGGCGGCGGGACTGCTCTACCACCGCCTCACGCAGGTGCTGAGGCTCTGCGTCGATGGTCCCTATGACCCCGCAGCATCGCTGCCGGCCCTCAACCAGCTCGTGGCGAGTGCGGCGGGCGCCCCCGACATCGCCAGCGCCGAGGCGCTGCTGGCCGACACACAGACGGAGGTGGCAGGGCTATTCGACCGGCTGGTGGGCCCCGTTTCCTGACATTTCCCGCGACGGAAATCCGCGTTTCCTCCGTCATTATCTCAGGACAATGACAGGAGGAACGTCCGATGACCCGATTTGCATTCGCTTTTGCCCTCATGGCCGGCGTGGCCATTGCCCCGGCGCCAGGCCATGCCATGGAGCCTTACCTGCCGCGCACGGCCAAATCCTTCGGCAAGGTCGATGCCGACCAGAACGGCAAGGTGACGGCAGCCGAGATCGCGCCGCTCGCCGAAAAGCGCTTCACCCGCCTCGATGGTGACAAGAACGGTTCCGTCTCCTCGGCCGAGATCGATGCGGCGCTGAATCTCGCGGTGGAGCGCCGGCGTGACCGCATCCTGGCCAGGCTCGATGCCGACAAGGACGGCGTGATCACGCGCGCCGAGCTCGACCGCTCCGTTGAGGCCATGGTGGCGGCCGCCGATGGTGACAAAGATGGCGGCCTCAGCCTCGAGGAGGTGCGCAACTCCAGGGTTGCGAAATTGAGGAAACCCGCTACGGGTGAGAGGCCCAACTGATCACGCGCCAGGCCACCGGATTTGACACGCGATGCCCCGGCCTTCCGGCAAATGACGGATGCCGGCCTGCTGCAGGCCGCCGCCGGCGGCTCGCATGCGGCCTTCGCCGAAATCGTCAGCCGCCATTTCCAGCCGGTCTACCGGCTGGTCTGGCGGATGACGGGGGGTGCCGCCGATTCCGAGGACCTGGCGCAGGACGCCTTCGTGAAGCTGTGGAAGAATCCCGCCCAGCTCCGCGAGGGCGCGGCCTTGAGGGGTTGGCTGATGCGGGTGGCGTCGAACGCGGTGATCGACGCCAGCCGCAAGCCGCGCGCTTCGGCCCTCGAGGATGCGCCCGAACCGGCGGACCCGCAGGCGCGGCCCGATGCCGAGATGGACCGCGCGGAGGCAGCCCGCCTCATCGACAGCCGCATCGCCGCCCTGCCGGAGCGCCAGCGGCTGGCGCTTTCGCTTGTCTATTTCGAGGGCTTGTCCATTATCGAGGCGGCGGCCGTGATGGAGGCGAGCGTCGAGGCGGTGGAATCGTTGCTCTCCCGCGCGCGGCGGAGCTTGAAGGAAAGCCTGTCCGCCGAGTGGCGTGAGCTGATCGGCGGGCTTACGGAAACATGAAGTCGAGGACTGAGATGAACAACGGCAAGGACATGCGCCCGGACCCGCTCTCGCCTGCGGAACAGCGTGAGGTCGACAAGGTGTTGCGGCTCGCGTCCGATCCGGCAATGCCTGCTGGCGCCATGGATCGGCTGATGGCGCGCGTTGCCGCGGAACGGCAACAGGCGCAGGTGATCGCCATGCCGCAGCGCGCGCCCGTCCGCCGCAGCCCGCTCCGCTATGCGGCGGCCCTGCCGCTTGCGGCGTCCCTGCTGCTCGGCGTCTATCTGGGTGCCCAGGGCACGCTGGACTTCATGCTGCCCAAGGCCATCACCGGTGACATCGCCCAGTATGAGGAAGAGCCAGATGAGCTGGGCGGTGTCGGCGAGGCGCAAGCCTATGCCGAGGAAAACCTCTCATGAGCGAAACGGAGACCGCCGCGCCAACCGCCGTCCGCAGCCGGTCATGGCTCAAGCTGGCGCTGATCGCCTCACTGGCGGTCAACCTGCTGTTCCTTGGCGCGGGCCTTGCGCGGTTCCTGGTGCATGACAGGCCGGAACGGGTGATGGGCCTCACCCAGATGCAGCTCATTCCGCGCAAGTTCTTCGGCGAGCTGGATCGGGACCGCAAGGCGGAGCTTCTTGGCATCTTCCGCGACTTCAGCCCGAAGTTCCGTGATGGGCGCCGCGCCGCGCAGGAAGAGATCGTGGGTCTGGCCTCGGCACTCGAGGCCGAGCCCTATGACCCCTTGCGCGTCAAATCCGCGATCGACAGCTTCTCGGCCAGGAATGCCGGGCTGATCGCCACAGGCAGCGAGGCCGCGATGACACTCATCGACCGGCTCACCCCGGAAGAGCGCCAACTCCTTGCCCGCCATATCCGCGAGCGCGCCGGCCGCAGCCGCGGCGGCAAGCGCGCGTCCGACTGAGGAGGGTGGCGTAAGGCTTAAGAGGCAAGCTGCGCCTGCGGCGCCGAAACGGGGAAGCTGACCTTCACCTCCGTGCCTTTGCCGACGGTGCTCTTGATCGCCAGCGTGCCGCCATGAAGTTCCACGAAGGACTTCGAGATGGCCAGGCCGAGGCCGGAGCCGCCCTTGGTCTTGGTGAACTGGTTCTCGACCTGCTCGAAGGGCCTGCCCAGCTTTTCAATGTCGCGCGCCGGGATGCCGATCCCCGTGTCGCGGATGGAGACCGTCATCAATTCGCGCTCGACCGCCGCCATCACCTTGACCTTCCCGCCCTCGGGCGTGAACTTCACGGCGTTGGAGAGAAGGTTGATCAGCACCTGCTTGAAGGCGCGCCGGTCAGCCCAGAGCGAAAGGCCCTGCGGTACATTGCGCTCCACCGTAACGCCGCCTTCGAAGGCGCGCGGGCCAATGAACCGCATGATTTCTTCCAGGACCACATCGGCCTGCAGCGTCTCGCATTCGAGCATCATGCGGCCGGCCTCTATCTTCGACATGTCGAGGATGTCGTTGATGACGTCCAGCAGGAACAACCCGCTCCTGTGAATGTCGCGCGAGTATTCGGCGTATTTCTCCGATCCCATGGGGCCGAACATTTCCGACAGCATCACCTCGGAAAAACCGATAATGGCGTTGAGCGGCGTCCTTAATTCATGAGACATGTTGGCGAGGAATTCGGACTTTGAGCGGTTGGCGGCTTCAGCACGCGTTTTCTCGCGGGCATATTTGTCAGCGAGGTCGGCGAGGCGTTGGGCCTGCTGATCAGCGAGGAGGCGCTCCTTCTGCAGATCGCGCACCGTCATCATCAATTCGCGCTCCGACATGCGCAGGCGCTCTTCCTGCAGCTTCAGCGCGGTGATGTCGGTGCCCACCGACACGAAGCCCCCGTCCTTGGTACGCCGCTCGTTGATCTGCAGCCAGCGCCGGTCCGCCAATTGCACCTCGAAGGAGCGGCCCTCGCCGCTGTCGCCCTTGATGCCGGTGCGTACTCTGACCGCGGGCTCCTTCGCGGTGCGCACCACGTCTTCGTAAGCCGTGCCGGGCGCGCAAACGGAAGCTGGAAGCGAATGGAATTGCTGGTACTTGGAATTGCACAGCACCAGGCGGTTGTCCGCGTCCCACAGCACGAAGGCTTCCGAGATGTTCTCGACCGCATCCATCAGCCGGAGCTCGGCTTCCTTGTTGAGCTTGTCGGCAAGCTTCTGCTGGGTGATGTCGAAAACGATGCCGATCAGGTGTGGCTGGCCTTCCTTTTCGCCGGGCGCCAGCGCCACGCGGGCACGCAGCCACACATAGTGGCCATCCTCGTGGCGCATACGGAACTCCTGGTCGAAGGAGTTGATCTTGCCGTCCAGCAACTGCTCGACCGCGTGCTCGAGTTCGGAGTCATTTTCGTGGATCCGGTTCAGCACCTCGGCGAAGCTCAGATAGTCGCCCTTTACCGGCATGCCGAGGATGTCGAACATCGAGCGCGACCAGAAGATGATGCCCCTTGCGACGTCCCAGTCCCACATGCCGCACTGGCCGCGGTCCAGCGCCTTGTCGAGGCGCGCGGTGGCAACACCAAGGATCGAGTCCGCCTCCGCCGCCTTCGACGCCTGCCAGTGGAAGGCGCCGCCCAGCATGATAAGCACGAACAGCGTCACCAGGAAGAGCAGCGTCACCTGCGCGACGCTGGAGCGCCAGGCGGAAAGCACATCGGACTTGCGCTGGAAGACGATGAGGCTGCCCGGGAACTCGCCGAGGTCATAGAGGGTCACGAAGGCGGCTTCGCCCGACGCAAGCCCGATGGGGGACATCTCTCCGCTGTTGATCGCCGCATCGGTCACGAATTCCGGCGACAGGACGGCGGTGATGCTCTTGCCGTCGAGGCCTTTCTCCGCTGGAACGCTCGCCGCGATCTCGCCCGTGCTGCGCGCCACGGCGAAGACGCGCTGTTCGGCCTCGGAGCCTTCCGGCATGATCGAGCGCAGGTAATCACCGTTGAGGACCGGAGGCGTCACCGCGTTGCGGCGGGCTTCGGCGAAATCGCCCCTGATGCGCGCGGAGACGAGCTGTCCGTGCAACGCGGAGAGGCGGTTCTGTTCCGCAACGTGGCTCTTGCGGCTATCGGCGAGCTGCATCAGCAGCGATGTCCCCAGGATCGCGAGGAAGAGGACGATCATGCCGGTGATCATCAGCCGCAGATGGCGCTCGGTGATGGTGATGCGAATGCGGGCAGGCCAGGGCGAGGGGAGCCGCAGCACCCTCTCCTTGAAGAACAATTCGCCGATGTGTGTCTTGCCCAATCCTATTTCCCTAGATCCCGCGCCTGCCCAAGGCGGAGAGACGAGAACGCCGAACGCCACTCATCGAATCACCCCTATTGATTCGAAATGGGGGTGATTTGTCCAGATGAATCAGGAACTTCGTGCGCCGCAGCAGGAAGGTTGGGTTTTCCGACTCGAATTCAATGGGTTGCGCCTGATGGAGAGAATGAAAGCGGGGGCAGGCCCCTCAGAAGCGGTCAGCGCGGAAGGGTGACAGATCGATGTTGGACTTGCGGCCCGTCATCTGCTCGGAGAGCAGGCGGCCGGTGCTCGGCCCCCAGGTGAGGCCCATGTGGCCATGGCCGAAGCCGTACCAGACATTGGCGGTGGTTTTCGAGGGGCCGATGACGGGGAGCGAGTCGGGCGTTCCCGGCCGCCGGCCCATCCAGCGGGTGGTGTCAGCATCAGGGGGCTGGAGGCACGGGAGGACGCGCTTGAAATGGGTCCACAGCGCATCGGCGCGCTTGTAATTGGGTGCCGCCTCAAGCCCCGCGAATTCATCCGTGCCGGCAAGCCTCAGGCCCATCTCCATCGGTGTCGCCGCACCCGGTGTGCGCGCATAGGTCAGCGAGCGGGAGAGCGAGACGCCGGAATTGGGCAGCAGCATGTGATAGCCGCGCTCGGCCTCCAGCAGGATCTTCTCGCCCAGTTGCTTTGCGAGAAGGTGAGAGTAGGCGCCGGCACAGATGACGAGCTTGTCGACCGCGTGGTGTCCGCCGTCCTTCAGCTGAAGCCCGCTCACGCGGTTACCATCGCGCTCCAGCGAGACGACGTCGTCCTCGAGGATCGCACCGCCGTTCCGCACGACATCGGCGGCGATCGACTTCACCGCGCGGCCCGGATTGGCGAGGAAGTACCAGCCGCCGTGAAAGGCCGCGCAATGGACGGCGGGTCCGATGGCAGGCTCAAGCTCACGCGCCTCATCGCCCGAGAGGCGCTTCATCGCAAAGCCGTGGGCCTCCTTCGCCGCGCGGCCGGATGCTTCCGCTGCATATTGCGCCTCGCTGTCATAAAGCCGCAGCGTGTCCTGATAACGGATGAGATCGGCTGTGCCCGCGGCCTTCAACAGCGTTTCGAAATCGCTCACCACGCGCAGCGCCAGATCGGCACGCGCCGCGGTAATGGCCTTGACCCGTTCCGGCAGCGTGTTGCGCGCCATCGCCATGAACCATGGCAGCGCCTTGGGCAGATAGGACCATCGAATGGTGAGCGGGCCCAGTGGGTCCATCAGCCAGCCCGGTATCTTGAGCAGCGTGCGTGCGTGGACAGTTGGCGCCACCTCGGAGAAAGCGAGGCCCCCGGCATTGCCGAAGGAGCAGCCATCGCCGGGCGGTACGCGGTCAATCACGGTGACGCGGTAACCCTCGCGCTGCAGGAAGGCGGCGGTGGACATGCCGGCGATGCCGGCGCCGATGATCGTTGCGGATGGATTGCTCATGGCGGCGTGTCTTGCGGGATTTGCTTCCGCGCCGCAAGGGTGTCAATCTCAACGGTCTCAAGAGGAAGACCACAGCATGCCCGTCCACACCCGCATCCGCCCCTTCAACACCAAGGATACTTACCCCGAGCAGAAGCTCGACAATGATTTGTGCCAGGCGGTTGTCGCGCGAGGCTCCATGGTCTTCATCAGGGGGCAGATCTCGCAGGACCTCGACACGCGTGAGTCGCTGCACATCGGCGATGCCACACTCCAGACGCGCAAGGCCATGGCCAACATCAGGATGCTGATGGAGGAGGCGGGCGGACAGATGGAGCACATCTGCCGGGTCGTCGTCTACCTGACCGACATCCGCTACCGGCAGGACGTTTACCGCGAGATGGGCCAGTGGCTGAAGGGCGTGTTTCCGGTCTCGACGGGCCTCGTGGTCACGGCACTCGCCAGGCCCGAATGGCTGGTCGAGATCGAAGCCACCGCCGTCATTCCGGACTGAGGCCCATGACCTTCTCGATCGCCGGCCGCTGCGCAAGGTCTGGCGCCTTCGGGGTTGCCATCACCACCTCCTCCATTGCGGTCGGCGCGCGCTGCCCGCATGCGCGCGCCAAGGTTGGGGCGGTCGCAACCCAGAACGTGACGGACCCCACGCTCGGGCCCCTGCTGCTCGACCTGATGGAGAAGGGGCTGAGTGCGCCGGATGCCATTAAGGCGGTGGTGAAGGACCGTCCCTTCATCGACTACCGCCAGCTCACCGCAGTTGATGCCGCGGGCCGCTCCGCCTCCTAGTCGGGCACGCAGATTCTCGGCACGCATGGCGTCTCCGAGAAGCCCGACTGCGTGGCGGCGGGCAACCTCTTGAAACACGCGAGTCTTCCCGCAGTGATGACGGATGCCTTCGCCGCCCATGCGGGCCAGCACCTGGCCGAACGCCTGCTCCGCGCACTGGAGGCTGGGCTCGAGTCGGGCGGGGAGGAGGGGCCGGTGCATTCCGCCGCGCTCATCGTCCACCACGAGCAGGCCTTCCCCCTCGTCTCGCTGCGTGTGGACTGGGATCACGCCAACCCAATCGCCACGCTGCGCCGCCTGTGGGAGGACTACAAGCCGCAGATGGGCGCCTATCTCCAGCGCGCCATCGACCCCACCCAGGCGCCGAGCTATGGCGTGCCGGGCGATCCCTGAGCCCGCATGAAGTTTCTGTAACCGGCTTTTCGTCCGCAGGTTGCCGTATGATGTTCGCCTCACTCGTGGAGGGGGAAGCATGGCAAGGACATATGAAGGCGGCTGCCTGTGCGGCAACATCCGGTTCGCGGCGGAGGGACCGGCGCTGAAGCCACACACCTGTTCCTGCAAGATGTGCCAGCGCCATTCGGGTGCGGTGACCCTTGAATGGGTCGAATTCCCGGTGGAGAGCGTGCACTGGACGGGGCCGGGCGGCAAACCCTCCACCTGGCGCTCGTCGGACTATTCGAGCCGCAGCTTCTGCTCGAAATGCGGCTCCACCCTGGGCGCCATCGACGACAAGCCTGTCGTTGCGCTGGTGCTCGGCAGCTTCGATTCCAACAACCGCAAGGAACTCGTGCCGCAGTACCACTCCTATGCCGGCCAGAAGCCGAAGTGGGCGAAAGCGTCAGGCTGACAGCTTCTCCACCAGGCGCTCCAGCATCCTGTCGCACTGGGCCATCTGCGCCTCGCTTACATGCTCGTCGGGCTTGTGGGCGACGGCGATGTTGCCGGGGCCGCAGACCACGGCGGGGGTGCCGAGGGCTTGCTGGAACAGGCCGCCTTCGGTGCCGAAGGTGATCTTGCCTGTCGAATTTCCGCCCGTCAGCGCATGGACGAATTTCACCGCCTCGCTGTCGACAGGCGTGTTCATCGCAGGGTAGCTCTGGAGGTCCATGAAGTCGAAGCGCGCCTTGTCGAACACATTGCGATAGCCTGATGCGATCTTCTCGGCTGCGTCCTTGATGCGGGTGACGATCGCCTGCTGGTTTTCCTCCGGCAGGTAGCGGATTTCGAAGTCGAAGCTGGCGCGGTTGGGCACGATGTTCATCACCTCGCCGCCCTGGATCTTGCCGACATGCAGCGTGGTGTAGGCCACCTCATAGTCGCCATCGCGCACGCCCGTCTCCGCAAGCTCCGTCTGGAGCGCGCGGATCGCGCCGATCAGGTCGGCGGCCATGTAGATGGCGTTGACGCCGATGGGTGCCAGGCTCGAATGCGCCTCAAGTCCATGAGCCGTGACGCGGAAGCCGAGCTTGCCCTTGTGGGCGGTGACAGCCTGCATCAACGTCGGCTCGCCGACGATGCAGAGGCGCGGCTTCACTGGGGCATCCTTCAGAATGTCGAGGAGGCGCCTGACCCCCACGCAACCGATCTCCTCATCATAGGAGAAGGCGAGGTGGATGGGCGTGTGGAGCTTGCGCGCTGCCGCCTTCTCCGCAGCGGTGAGGCAGCAGGCGATGAAGCCCTTCATGTCCGCCGTTCCGCGGCCATAGAGATTGCCGCCGCGCGCACTCAGCCGGAAGGGATCGGAACTCCACGCCTGGCCTTCGACCGGAACCACATCCGTATGGCCCGAGAGCACGATGCCGGGCAGCGCTTCCGGCCCGATGGTGGCCCAGAGATTGGCCTTGCGAGCATCCTCATTGTGGACGAGCAGGGATGAAATTCCGAGGCCCTCGAGAAATTCCCGCACATAGGCGATGAGGTCAAGGTTGCTGTCCCGGCTGACGCTCGGAAATGCAATCAAACGCTCAAGATGGTGGAGCGAACGGGTCATTTTCGCGATTTGATACATGTCAAGGAAGGCATCGGGATACTCACCTAGTCGTGAATGGCACGGTGGCTTCGGCCGTCGCGCTGGCGGGGCGGACGCTTGAGAAAGTCAGCTGTCGCTTCGTTCCCCCCTTTCCTGGGGTCCCCCCCGCCTATTTCCTGAAGGCCCCGCACTGCGGGGCCTTTTCTTTTCAGGGCCATTGCGCGCCGGTGCGCGCTGTCTCGATCGCATAGACCGAGGAGGTGGCGCAGATGAACATGCGCGACTTGCCAAAGCCGCCAAAGGTGAGGTTGGCGACCGTCTCCGGCACCAGGATGCGGCCGAGCCTTTCGCCCTCGCGCGTGTAGCAGTGGATGCCATCGCCCGCGGAAATCCACAGCAGGCCCTCGGTATCGACGCGCAATCCGTCCGGCACCTTTTCGTTGATGGTCGCGATGACGCGGCTGTCGGCAAGCTTCTTGCCATCCACCACGCGGAAGCCGCGCACATGGCGCGGGCGGCCCTCCTCGAAACCGAAGCCGGAGCCGCGCGCATAGCCTGAATCCGCCACATAGAGTTCAGACTCATCCGGCGAGAAGGCGAGCCCGTTGGGACGGTCGAAATCACCGGCGACGACGCTCAGGTCCTTCGTCGCGGGATCGAAGCGATAGACCTGGTTGTTGCCGATCTCGCTGTCGGCGCGGATGCCCTCATGGTCTGAAATGATTCCATAGGGCGGGTCGGTGAACCAGATCGTGCCGTCGGACTTCACCACCACGTCATTGGGGGAGTTGAGGCGCTTGCCGTTCCAGTGCGTGACCACCACCTCATAGCGCCCGTCCATGTAGGTGCGGCTCACACAGCGTCCGCCATGCTCGCAGGAGATCATGTTGCCCTCACGGTCCCGCGTGTGGCCGTTGGTGCGCTGGGAGGGCTGGCGGACTGTCGACAGGCCGGTGACGGGCGACCAGCGCATCATGCGGTTGTTGGGAATGTCGGAGAAGCGAAGCTCGTTCAGTTCCGAGAACCATACCGGACCTTCCGCCCAGATGAAGCCGGTGGCGAGCTTGGTGAGTGCTGCACCCGCCGGGAAGAAATCGAGGAAGCGCTTTGAATCGGGGACGAGGCAGCTTGCGTGGCGGGCCATGTTTTCTCTCCTCAGAGGATGACGGGAATGCGCGAGGCGGGCGGCGTGTTGCGGCTGCGCTGGCATTTCACCTGGCCGTCAATCACCACCATCCCGATGCCGGGAAGGTCGCCGAGCTGAATGCTGTGCAGCAGGTTTTCGCCCGCCGAATGCTGCGCCTTGTCCATGAAGACGAAATCCGCCGCGCGGCCCACTTCGATCAGCCCGCAATCAAGCTTGCGCATGCGCGCTGTGTTGCCGGTAGCAAGGCAGATCGCCTGTTCGGCGGGAATATCTCCCAGCGCCGACAGCATCGACACCATGCGCGCGATCCCCAAGGGCTGGACACCCGAGCCCGCCGGCGCATCGGTGCCGAGAATGATGCGATGAAGCTCGCCCATCTCGCGGGCGGTGCGCAGCGCATAGAGTGCGGCACGCTCATTGCCATTGTGCACGATCTCGAGTCCGCGCTTGCAGCCCTCGCAGATGCAGCGGATCTGGCTGTCAGGGAGTGCCGTGTGCCCGCCATTGATGTGGCCCACCACATCGGTGTCCGCTTCCAGCACCACGTCCTTGTCGATGAGGCCGGAACCGGGGATCGAGGGGCCGCCGGTGTGGATGGTGCTCTGGATTCCATATTTGCGTGCCCAGGCCACCATGCGCTTCGCCGTCGGCCCGTCCTTGACGCCGCCAAGGCCCACTTCGCCCAGCAGCGTCACGCCCGCATCGGCAAGGTCCTTGAAGTCTTGCTCCGTCATATCCGGCTCGATGCAGGGAGCACCCGCATGGACCTTGACGCCCGAGGGCCTAGAGTTGGCGAACTGGCGCTGTGCGGAAATCGCCAGCGCCTTCAGGCCCACCACATCACGCGGGCGGCCGGGCGTATGGACTTCGCCCGCCGAGATCATGGTGGTGACGCCGCCATTAAGGTTCGAATCGATCCAGCCCAGCTGGTTCTGGCGTGGCGTCCATTCACCCGCCACGGGGTGGACGTGGCTGTCGATCAGGCCCGGCGTCAGGGCCGTGCCATTGGCATCGATCACGAGCGTCGCGTGTTCCTGATCCGCGTCCTTCGCGCGGCCGATGAAGGTGATGCGGCCATTCTCGGCCACCACGGTATCGCCATCGAGGATCGGGTTTTCCAGCGCGCCGGAGAGCAGAAGCCCGATATTGCGGATCACCAGTTTCTGTGGCCCAGTGGCCGGGCCCTGTGCGTCATGCGCCATGATGTCCTCCTGCAAGCGCGCTGCTTCTGGGGCAGCTTCGGACCGGCATACTGCGACAGGAGGCGAGGCGTGTCGAGGGTGGCAAGATGAAGATCATCCGCAATGATGAATTCCGCGAAGGCCGCTGGCGGAATGGCTTGGGCGTCTCCTGGGACATCGCGTCCGAGGCCTCCGATGAGGAAGGCTTCGGCTGGCGTTTTGCCATTGCCCGCATTGACGGCGATGTGCCGTTTTCTGTCTACCCCGGTGTTGACCGCGTTTTCACCTTGTTCGAAGGCGGTGGCCTCGACCTGGACTTCGATGTCGAGGGCAGTCCGGCCCTTTCGCTAGGACGGCTGTATGTGCCCTATCCATATCCTTGCGATGTGCCGGCGCGCTGCCGCCTGCGGGCCGGGCCCTGCCGTGCGCTCAACCTGTTCACCCGCCGCGGCATATGGACGGCCGCGGCAGATGTTCTGTCGCGCAGTGCGGAGATCACCCATGATGGCCCCATTCTCCTCTTTGCACTTGAAGGGGCAGCCAACGCCGATGGGCAGGCGCTGGCGAAAGGCGATGCTGCGGTGGCGAGCGGCAGCGTGCGAATGGAGACTGAGGGCTTCCTCTTTGCCGCGCGCCTCGCTATGACGCAGCGCGAATGAGGAGACTTGAGGCATGAAAGCACGGGTTCAGTGGCTCGAAGGGCGTGCCTTCGTCGGTGAAACGGGTTCGGGCCACGCGGTGGTGATGGACGGGGCTTCTGAGTCGGGCGGCCGCAACATCGGCATCCGCCCCATGGAGATGCTGCTTCTGGGCCTTGGCGGCTGCACCGCCTTCGACATCGTCATGATCCTCGAGCGCATGCGCGAGAATGTGACCGGCCTCGACATCTCGCTCGAAGGCGAACGCGCCAGCGAGGACCCGAAAGTCTACACGCATGTGACGCTCGTCTACAGGGTGAAGGGCCGCAAGCTGAAGCCCGCCAATGTGGAGCGCGCCGTCAACCTGTCTGCGGAGAAGTATTGTTCTGCCACCGCGATGTTCGCGAAGTCGGCGAAGATCGATCACCACGTCGAAATCATCGAGGACGGCGAAGCCTAGCGGCTGATGAGGCCATCCTTGCCGAAGTGCCGGGCAAACAGCAGGGCGGCCGTGAAGTGGACCGTCTCCAGGGCATCTTTCAGGGTGATGGGCACGGCAGCGAGGGTGAGTTCCTGCTTCACGCCGAAGATCGTAAGGCGCAGGACGCGTGCGGCGTGCGTCACGTCGATCTCGTAGCCGCCTTGCGCGGCGAGGCCATGGCAGGCCTCCGCGAAGGCTTTCACATGGGCGCGGTCATTCTCGCCGCATTGATCGTCATAGGCAGAGCCCTTGAGCGACTTGCCCCAGAACACCAACCATGCCGTGAGTCTTTCACGCGACAGGTTGACCTGGTCGAACTCCGCCCGCATCAGCGCATTGAGGCGGTTCGCGGGGGAGGGGCCAGCCGATGCGAGCGCCGCTGCCCAGATGCTGCGGTGTTCGTTGGACAGGAAGGACAGAGCCTCGGCGAGAAGCGCGTCCTTGGACAGGAAATGGAAGTTGATCAGGCCGTGTGAGACACCCGCCGCCCTCGCCACCTCGCTCAGGGTGGTCTGCGAAATACCCCGTTTCGCCAGCGTGGCGATCACTGCCTCGATCAACTGCTCGCGCCTGAGCGCCCGGGAGGCCTTCCGGCCATAGCATTGTGATTCTTGCATGTAAAACGTGAACTCCATTCCCGGCTCATCTGGAAGAGTACATGCAATTGTTTCTATTGTTGGGGTCACCGGGTTCCTGGAGCCTCAAGCGGCGGTTGCGGCTTGGGAGTTATGCAGCCGCCGCCCGCTGCAGCGGACCGGGGCATGTGGTCCGTCAGGCTCTGGCTGTGAGGCGAGGCCTTCCGGAAACGCATGACGGCCCTTCCGAGTTTCATGAGCCAAGGTATTGAAAACATTACGTCAACTCGTTCGAACGGTGACTGGCCGGGGCTTGGCGGCGCTGGCTTCGCCCGGCCAAATCGGCCTATGATCCTGCCACTGTCAGGCCGCTGTCTGGCAGCTTCTTTGCAGCACTTGCCCGCGTCGCGCCGGTCCGTCCGGAGCAGGCGGGCATTCTTGTGCCCGCGATGAAGGCTTTGGCTAGGACCAACCTTGTACTAAGCTGAATTTCGGGAATCAAACTTGAGGAGGGATCACATGACCATCAATAGCACGGACAGCAAGGGCCTCGGAGCGGGCGCCCCCATTGTGCATGGCCTGGCGAAGAACTGGTGGCTCCTTTTGCTGCGCGGCATCGCCTCGGTGGTCTTTGGCGTGCTCGCATTCGCATGGCCGGGCCTTACCATCATCAGTCTCGTCATCGTCTATGGCGCCTATGCGCTGGTCGATGGACTGTTCTCTCTCTATGCCGCGATCCGCGGCGGTGAGGGCGCCGCACCGCGCTGGTGGCTGGCGGTCGTGGGCGTCGCGGGCGTTCTTGCCGGCATCATCTCTTTCGCCGCGCCGGGTATCGTTGCCCTGTGGCTGCTGCTCCTCATCGGGGCATGGGCGATTGTCAGCGGCATCTTCGAGATCGTCGGCGCGGTCCGCTTGCGCAAGGAAATCGACAATGAATGGATGCTGATCCTGCATGGCGCCATCACGGTTCTGTTCGGCGTGCTGCTGATGGCCATGCCGGCCGCAGGCGCGCTTGCGCTCGTGTGGGTCATCGGCGCCTACGCCATCATCGGCGGCGTCATTCTGGGGGTGCTGGCCTTCCGCCTGAGGAAGCACGCGCACTGAGAACATCAAGTGCTGCCGGCCGTGTGCAGCGGCCGGCAGGTCTTTGCTAAAGCGCCGCAACGGCGTAAGCTTCTGCGATGCAGACAATGAGCGCGTCAGGATGACAGGATTCTGTGTGAACAGGTGACGGACCCGCTCAGCTCCGGTCCAGCCGGGACAGCACTGCTTTCCGCTGTCGCCAGCCAGCTACAGGAAGCCGTGTTCGCCGTCAGCCGCCGGGATGATGTGCTGATGGTGAACGAGGCCGCCACGCGGCTGTTGCGCTTGCCCCTGGAAAAGTCTTGCAGGGTGCTCACAGATCTCTTTCCAACAGGCACGGCGGAACGAGTCCTGGCAAGCATCAACCGCGCCAGGGAAACCGGGGCGGTGTTGACAACGATGGAGACGATCCGGGACGGCGGGGGCGTGGACCGAGTGGTCGAGGCCCGCCTCGTCCCGGTGCGGGATGGCGGCGGACCGGTCGATACGGTTGCCGTGATGATGCGGGAGGAGGGCCGCCGCGTTGTGCCGCGAGGGGACGCCAATGGCGGCAACCTCATCTACCGGCGAGTGATCGAGAGCCTTCCGGACTGCTTGAACGTGAAGGACAGGGATGGCCGCTTCCTCATCGCGAATGATGCAACGGCCGCCCTGATGCAGGCCAACGCGGCGCCGGATCTGATCGGCAAAACGGACTTCGACTTCTATCCGGCGGACGTTGCCCAGACCTTCATGCGTGACGAGCGCAAGATCCTGGATGATGGCGTACCGCAGGTCATCGCACAGGAAGCGGTCCTCAAGGACGGCAGGCGCGTCCAGCTTTCCACGCTCAAAGTGCCGTTCCGTGATGACGCAGGCCGCATCATCGGCCTCATCACACATAACCGGGACGTCACCGAGGAGAAGCGGCTGGCCAGAGAGCTCGCCGTCAGCCAGCACCAACTGGCGGATGCACTTGCCAGCACGCCCAATGGCCTTGTCGTCTTCGATGCCTCGGGTAGGCTGATCTACAGCAATGAACGCTACCGTAACATGCTGCCCGCGGTGGCCGATCTCTGCGTCGCGGGAACCACCGCTCGCGATTTCATGACAGCTGCATTTGAGCGTGGGGCCTTCCGCTTTGCGCCGCAGCGCCTTTCAGCCGCGCTCGCATTGCCAGATGGCGATCTGTTGCGCAGCCTCGAGGGCGAGGAGATTCAGCTTGCCGACGGCCGGTGGATCGAAGCCCGTGCGAACTTTACCGCAACTGGCGACTGTCTCGTCGTAAACATCGATGTCACCCGGCGCAAGCAGGCACTTGAGGCCCTCGAAGAGAGCGAGGAGCGCTACCGCCAGGTCGCGGAGATCATGCGCGAGGCTTGGTGGGAAGAGAGCCTGCCGCCCGGGCGGGTGAAGAACAGCCGCCGCCTCTGCGAGATGCTGGGCCTTGGCGAGGAGCTGCTGGATTGCCCGCTGGAGGATTTCCTTGGCCGCATTCACCCTGAAGACGTGACGCGGGTGCAGACGGCTTTCTACCGGGCCGTTCATGAAGGTGGTGACTACAAGGAAATCTACCGGCTGCGCCATGCCGATGGCCATTATCTGTGGATGGAAGACCGCGGGCGTATCCTGATCCGCGATCGTGACGGCAACCCGGAGCGGTTTCTGGGCTCGCTCACCGACATCACCCAGCGCCGCGAGATCGAACTGGCGCTGGAGGGAAGCGAGGACAACTTCCGCCACCTTTTCGACGATGCGCCAGACGCCTATGTCACATTGGATGCGCAGGACGGCCGTGCCATCGCCTGCAACCACGCGGCCGCGCGCATGCTGCTGGGAAGCCGCGAACAGTTGATTGGCCTCAGACTTGACCAGGTTTCGCCGCCACTCCAGCCCGACGGCAGCTCGTCACACGCCGCCGCGGAGCAACGGATCCGGCAGATCCTCGAAAAGGGTTACCTCCGCTTCGAGTGGATGCAACGGAGGTTCGATGGCACGGACTTCTGGGCCGAAGTGACGGCGACGGCAGGCGCCATCCGGCAGCGGCAGGTTCTCCATATCGCCTGGCGCGAGATCGGCGAGATCATCGCAGCAAAGCAGGCGGCCGAAGCTGCGAGCATCGCCAAGAGCCAGTTCCTCTCCGTCATGAGCCATGAGCTGAGAACACCGCTGAACGCCATCATGGGCATGTTCCAGCTGATCGGCATATCAGCGGAGAGCGACAACACGCGTCAGCTCGCGTCCCGCGGCCTCGGCAGCTCCGAACACCTGCTGAAACTTGTTGAGGACATACTCGATTTCTCAAGCATCGAGGCGGGCAGCGTGTCTCCCGTCCAATTGCCGTTCCGGATTGAGTCGCTGGTCGATGAGGCGCGCAGGGCAAGCGCTTCGAAGCGCAAGGACAGCGTCGAGCTTTCCGTCCGTGTCGATGACAGCCTCGCCGGACATGACCTGCTGGGCGATCCGCCGCGGCTCAAGCAAGTTCTCGACAATCTGCTCGGCAACGCCCTGAAGTTCACTGAGCAAGGCAGCGTGGTCCTCTCGGTCAGCCGGGTTGGCGGCACGCTGGAGGTTCCGCAGGTTGAATTTGCCGTGACGGACACCGGAATTGGCCTGACAATGGACCAGCAGAATCGCGTTTTTCAGCCCTTCACCCAGGTGGACATGAGCAATGTGCGGCGCTTCGGCGGCACGGGCCTCGGATTGGCGATCAGCCAGCGCCTCGTCGCCCTCATGGGCGGTGCGTCGATCAGTGTCGAGAGCCGCCCTGGGAGAGGCAGCCGTTTCGCCTTCACCCTGCCGCTTGCGCTGGCCAAACCGCCAGCGCCCGTTGCGCTGAAGCCGCTGCCTGGCGGGCAAAGACTTTCCGGCGTGCGTATCCTGCTCGTCGAGGATGGCGAGACCGTCCGTTACGCGACGCGCGTGCTGCTGGAGGCGGAGGGCGCGCATGTGGAGGAGGCTCAGGATGGCGGGAGGGGCGTCAACATGGTGCTGGCCGCCGCCCCGCCATATGATGTCGTGCTGATGGACATGGAGATGCCGGTGATGGACGGCATCAATGCCACGCGTGAACTGCGCGGCCGCGGCTATGTGCGGCCCATCGTGGCGCTCACCGCCAGCGCCTTCGGCCATGGCAGGGAGGCTTGCCTCACCGCCGGCATGAACGACCATGTGATGAAGATCGCGAAGATCGACGAGCTGGTTGCCGTGCTGAAGCGGAACCTGCCGCGCTGAATGCCCAGGGGCCCGGATCCGGCGCTGCGCCAGATCTCAGGCCCCCAGGGATCAGTCAGTCGTTGAACTGCACCTCATCCACCAGCTTGACAGCGGCAGGCTCGAACTTGGCGATTTCGGCAACGTTCAGCGTGTCAGGCGTGAAGGTGCCCCAGGCCTTGACGATATCGGAGGGAGGAATGCCCGGATTCACCGGATACTCGAAGTTGCCGTCAGCATAGAGGCGCTGGGCCTCGTCGCTGGCGAGGTATTCCATGAGCTTGATGGCATTGTCCTTGTTGGGGGCGTTCTTTGCCATGAGCATGCCGGAGATGTTGACGTGGGTTCCGAACTCCGGAGAGGAGGGGAATATGATCTT
>JBEILC010000030.1:0-22172 GCA_040379425.1 Hyphomicrobiales bacterium | reverse complement strand
TGATTTCGCAGGTCACGGCTGGCTATGCAGACAAGACCGAGTACTTCGTCGACCGACTGTCGCGCGGCCTGTCACGGATTGCGGCGGCGCTTCATCCCAAGCCGGTCATCGTCCGCATGAGCGATTTCAAGACCAATGAGTATGCCGGGCTGATCGGGGGCGCCGAGTTCGAGCCCCGTGAGGAGAACCCGATGATCGGGTTCCGCGGTGCATCGCGCTACTATTCAAAGCAATACCGCGAAGGGTTCGCGCTCGAGTGCCGCGCCATCCGGCGGCTCCGTTCTGAGATGGGCTTCACCAATGTCATCGTGATGATCCCGTTCTGCCGCTCGCTTCTGGAGGCGCGCAAGGTGCTTGATGTGATGGCCGAGAACGGCCTGAGGCGGGGCGACGACGGCCTCCAGGTGTTCGTGATGTGCGAGATCCCGTCCAACGTGATCCTCGCCAAGGAATTCGCGAAGCTCTTCGATGGGTTCTCCATCGGCTCGAACGACCTGACGCAGCTCACGCTGGGCATTGACCGCGATTCCTCGGAGCTCGCCTCGCAGTTCGACGAGCAGGACGACGCGGTCAAATGGATGATCAGCAATGTCATCACCGAGGCGCGGAAAGCTGGCGCGAAGATCGGGCTCTGCGGTCAGGCGCCGAGCGACCATCCGGAGTTTGCAGCCTTCCTCGTTGAGTGCGGCATCGACTCGATCTCGGTCAGCCCCGACAGTTTCATGGCCGTGAAGAAGTCCGTTGCTGATGCCGAGGCAAAGCTGGTGGCCGTCTCCACGGTCTCAGGCTCATAGGTGGGACGTACGACGGGGATTGACTGTGAACAGTGTGACATTTGAACCGGGTTCTGCACTGCGGCTCAGGCGTCTGGGCATCGGCTTCTATCGCGAGTTCGCCGTCTACATGAACCGTGACTGCGAGGCGTGCCGTTCCGAGGGCTTTGAGGTGCGTTCGCGTCGGAGTGAGGCTGAACGCATACTCGCGTAGTCGTCCTTCAGCACGATGGTATTCACCACCGCCACGAACTCGCGATTACCTAAAGACGGCTTCGCAATTCACGGTGAATAGAACTCGCGGTCGAGCAGCGAAATCGCTCTCGAATGCAGAGATGTGCCGGACGCGCGGGCCTTGAGATGAAACTCCTGTGCTCGAAGAAGTCGTTTTGGTGTGAAGAATTACGGACAATCGATTAGCGTTACATGACAAGAGCGCTCATATTCCTTCTCGCAACGTTTCAGGGCCTTTTCAGTCTTGACGCAAAGGCGGAGACGGTTTGTGCGGAACGTAGGATTGAGATCACAGAATTCGGACCAGCGGTGGGATTTTCTGTTACTGAGCGGGTTGAGGGCACAGCCGCGACCGAGGCACGCCTGCGTTCGGCTTCCTAGTCATCGGCGGCCGTCTTCATCTCCTGCAATCAGGTTCGCGAAGAGCACAAGTTGCTGGAAGACATTTACTGTTTTCGCACGTCTGTCAGTGTGAAAACGGGACTGAAATGATTGCCACGCGTGTCACCATATCTGGTGGGTTCTATATCACAAATGAAGGATACCCTTGGCCAGGCTGATCGCTAGGGTGGTTCCTCAAAGAGGTTGATGGCCTTATGCCCTGGCGTCGTGCAGATGACAATGCGGCGGATTGGTCAAACGGGAGCCAAGATTGTCAAGCGCATTGATCGCCGGTATTTGACCAGCGGAGAACGTTCAATCTGATACAGTGCGGTTGAACGGATCGTATTTCCAATCTTGTTTGTCATGGCATGTGTTTTCGTCATGCCGCGATGGGGGCCAATTCCGAAAGAGTGTTTGTACTTGAGCATGGCGCAGGCATTTCTTCTTATGTGCCTTCTGGTGCCGGTGTTGGAGTTCCCTTACTGCCTGTTCAGAATGGCTTGGCCCTCTACATTGGTCGCGTTGACATGTTACAAGGTCAATCGGGGTTGGTCGTCGCAGTGGCCTTTGCTGCATACTGGCAGGTACTGCTGGAGATCGGGCATGATCTCATGTTTGCGATCCTTGTCTTGATCTACGCGTCAACCGTCATTCTTCGATGTGTTAGGCTGTATTTGAAAACACCGGGACAGCGGCGAGGAGTTTACGTCGCCGACATCGTTGTCTTGACGACGATGATCTTTGTGGTCATGCCGCCATTGAACTTCAATGTCTTCCAGAAAGCAGTAGCCGTCGATCCCGGCTAGGTGCCCCTCACCACCCTCAACCGCTCATAAGCCAGCGTGTACGCCGCAAACCGCGCATGATGCCGTCCGGCCGTCTCCGCGCGCGGGGTGAACGTCGCATCGAACGGCACGAAGTCCCGCACCGCCTCCTTCAGCGATCCAAACACCCCAACACCCACCCCCGCCATCAGCGCCGCGCCCAGCACGCCTGCGTCGCGCATGGCTGTGCGGCGCAGTGGTTTGCCGAGCACGTCGGCGCGGATCTGGCACCAGAGGTCCGAGGATGCGCCGCCGCCGGCGTGGTGGATGACCTCGGCCTCACGGCCCGCCGATTGGGCGAGGCTGTCGAAGACGAGGCGGGCGGAGTAGGCCACACCTTCCAGCACGGCCAGCGCCAGTTCGGGGGCTCCCGTGGCGGATGTGAGGCCGGTGAAGGCGCCGCGTGCGTCGGGGTCCCACAGGGGTGCCCGCTCGCCGTCGAGATGGGGCAGGAACAGCGGCACATGGGCGAGGTCCGCTTGCGCCGCGAGGCTCGCGACATCCGCCGCACTGCGCCCCAGGATGCGGGCGAGCCAGTCCGCCGAGGCGGCGCCTGACTGCGTGGGGCCCGCATGCAGCACCATCCCCTCGCATTCGGCAAAGGCGATGACGCCGGGCACAGGGAGTCTCTCATGCGAGAGGATGCCGAGGATCTCGCTCGTGCCGCTCAGGTAAAGGCCCTGGCCATCCTCCGAAACACCTGCCCCCAGAAGGCCGGACCACGCATCCATCGCCCCCGTCACCACCGGAACGCCAGCACAGGGATGGCCCGGCCTGATGCGGCCCACGAGATGGGTGAAGCGCGAGATCGGCGGCAGGCGTTCCTCCGCGCCCGGCACAAGTGCGAGGAGCGGGGCAATGAGCGACAGGTGCTGGTCAAGGATGCCGAAATTGGTCATCGGGTCAGCCGAAGCCTCGCCCGTCAGGTGGAGGATGCAGAAATCCTTGGGCGCCATCACGTAACGCGTGCGCGCCCAGAGATCGGGGTCTTTGCGCTTCACATGCGCGATGCGCGCCAGCACGTGGCTCGCGTCGACGGGAAGCGGTGCGCCCCACCAGGAGATCTTGTCGCCGGTTGCGACCTGCCGGTCGATCTCCGCCGCAGCGCCTGAGCAGCGCGTGTCCTGCCAGGTCATGGCGGGGGCCAGCGCCTTGCTATTGGCATCGACGAAGACATGGGTGTTGACCTGGGAGCAGAGGCCCACCGCCGCGACATCAACACCCTCGGCCAGCACCGAAAGCGCGCGGGTGACGAGGTCCGTCCAGCACGAAGGATCCTGTTCCACATGGCCCGGAGCAGGCCTTGCCGCAGGGTAGCGCTCGCCAAAGCGGCGCAGCACATTACCCTTGCCGTCGAACAGCGCGGCCTTCACCGCGGTTGTACCCACATCAATGCCGATCAGCATGGCCCTGTCCTTGTCTCGCTCTGGCGATTGTGCTTACTTCGCGCGCGTCTTCAAGGCAGCAATTTTCAATGGGAGAACGGGGATGAACCGCAGGGGACTCTTGGGCCTGACACTGGCCGCAGGCATGATGGTTTCGGGAAGCCTCGCGGCCCAGGCGGCGGGCGAGAAGATCGCCATCGTCACACCCTATCTCGCGCAGCCCGGCACGCAGTTCTATGTCGAGGCCTTCCAGGCCAAGGCCAAGGAATTCGGCTGGGAGGTGAATGTCATTGACACCAAGGGTGACGTCGCCGCCGCCGTGGGCCGCATCGAGGATGCGGCGAACCAGAAGGTCTCGGCCATTGTCATCAACGTCGATCCCTCGCAGGTGCAGGCGGGCCTCGAGGCCGCCAAGGCCGCGGGCGTGCCGGTGTTCGGCATGGATGCCGGGGCGACACCGCTGCTCGTCACCAACGTCACCTCCAACGGCTATGCCATGGCGGCGGATACCGCGGCCTATGTGGCGAACCGGCTGGGCGGCAAGGGCAATGTCGTGATGTTCGTGTTCGACGCTTTCCCGCCCGTGCAGCAGCGCGGCGTGATTGCGGACACGATCTTCAAGAACAACCCGGACATCGAGGTGCTGGACCGCGTGACGCCGGACGTGCAGGACGGCGGCATCGCCGACAGCCGTGCGAAGATGGAGGCCATTCTCGCCGCCAATCCGGAGAAGGGCTCGATCAGCGCGGTCTGGGCCGCCTGGGACCAGCCCGCACTGGGTGCACTTCAGGCCATCGAGGCGGCGGGCCGTGGGGGCGAGGGCATCGTCATCACCGGCATCGACGCCAATCCGGAAGCCCGCGCGGCGATTGCCAAGGGCGGCAATTTCGAGGCCTCCATGGCGCAGGACTTCAAGGGCATCGGCGCCACCACCGCCGAGGCGGTGAAGCGTCACCTGGCCGGTGAGCAGATCAAGCAGGGCGTGATCTACGTGCCCACCAAGCTGATCACCTCCGCCAACGTCAACGACTAAGCAATTGGAGGGCAGGGGGGAGCAGGCGCACCGCGTGGTGCGGTTCATCCGCGGCTACGGCACGCTGGCCTGCTTCCTGCTGCTCGTCCTGCTCTTCGCGGTGCTGCTGCCCGGCACCTTCCTCACCGGGCGCAACCTCTTCAACATCACCCAGCAGGTCAGCATGCTGGCCGTCACCGCCTTCGCCATGACCATCGTGATGGCGATGGGCGACTATGACCTGAGCGCCGGCTCCATGGCGAGCCTCGCAGGGATCGTCGCGGCGGTCACATTCCGGGAGACGGACATTGCTATTCTGGCGCTGCTGGCCGCGCTGGCGATCGGCCTTCTGGGCGGCGCGCTGAACGGTTTCCTCGTCAGCTATCTCGGCATATTGCCCTTCGTGGCGACACTGGGCACGCTCACCGTGTTCAGCGGCCTCGCCTTCCTGCTGGCGGGCGGCAAGACGATTTTCGGCAGTGACATTCCGGCGAGTTTCGGCGCCTTCGCGCGCGGCGGCATTGCGCTGTGGGAGCAGGAGGAGGGGGTGGCCATCATGCTGCCCAGCCTCACCCTGGTGGCGGTGGCGGCGCTGATCGTCGTGTGGTTCATCCTGGAGAAGATGGTGTTCGGCCGCCACCTCTATGCCATGGGCGGAAGCTCGGAGGCTGCACGCCTTGCCGGCATCGCGGTTAAGCGCACGCGACTGATCGCCTTCGCGCTCTCAGGCCTTGCGGCGTCCATCGCGGGGCTGATGTACATGAGCCGCGTCGCCTCCGCGAACCCCACGCAGGGATCTGGCCTGATGCTGGACGCCATCGCCGCCGTCTTCCTCGGCATGACGATGAGCGCCCATGGCGAGCCCAAGGTCGTCAACACGCTGGCGGGCGTCCTCTTCCTCGGCGTGCTGTCGAACGGCCTCACCCAGATGAGCATCGACAGCTACGTCCGCGACATTCTCGTCGGCAGCATCATCATCATCGCCGTGGCCGCCAGCGGGCTGGAGAAGCTGCGGCGGAACTAGCGGGCGGCTAGGGCCGGGTGAACGCCGCCGTGATGGTCTGTGCCGCTTGCATGGAGACCCGGCAGTTCGGGAGCCTGTTGCCGCTGCAGGCTCCGCCCCATCCGGCAAATCGCGAATTGGCTCCGGCCTGCGCCACCAGCGTCACGGTCTGCCCGTCGGCATAGGTGTTGGTGCAGTTCGCGGAGCAGTTCGCCTGGCCCCCCGCGGGCGAGAAGGCAACGGTGCCTGAACCTGGTCCCAAATGGTGAGGTCGTTGCCCTGCCTGCTGGCCAATTGAACCGAGATGATTGTGGCGGCTGGAGCAACACCCTTGATGCTGCTGTTTGAACCAGCGGCGATCCCGGCCACATGTGTGCCATGATCGCAATTCTCGAAAGAGCAGGGCATGCCAGAGCCCGAGGCCGTCGAACTCGGCACGCCGCCCGGGCATACGCTCGTGGAGTTGGGTCCGCCGCCTGAATAGCACGCTTCAGACACCACCCGGCCGCCGAAGAACGGGTGATTCTTGTCCACGCCCGAGTCCAGGATGGCGATGGTCTGGCCGGCCCCTCCAAAACCAGCGGCATGCGCCTGATTGCCCTGAATGAGCGGCAGGGACTGAGCAAGTGACAGCCTGTTAGCGCCGTTCTTGGTGATGCTGATGACACTGGGGTCCGCCGCCAGCCGCTCGAGTTCGGCCGGCGTCACCTCCATCGCCATGAAGGGCACTGTCTCATAGGTGCGGACGGCCTTGGGCCCGCGGTTGATGGTGGAGGCGAAGCGCGCGCTCACCGCTGCCGTGGCGTCCGCGATCTCCTCGCGCTGTTCCCGCGCCTCGGAGGCTGGCAGCGCCCCTTCCGGTGCGAAGGGCACTTTGAGGCCGACAATAACCCACACGCGCCCATCTTCGGCGGCCTCCCTGCGGAGTGCCTGCAAGCTGGCGGGCGCCGCGGCCGATCGCGCCGCCGCCTGCGTGAGGTCCTGCGGAAAGAGCAGGACCCGTTCAGCCGCCAATGCTCCCGCTGCGGGCAGGACAGTGGCAATGCAGATGAGCAGGTGACGCCACATTGTTCAACTCCGGAGTGAGGGTATTCACCCTTCCGTAGCGTCAGCATTGCAACTATTCAAGGTAGAGAGAACTACCGATCTTGCTCAAGGTGAATCCCGTGCTACCAAAGGAAAAACGGCCGCCGGTTGCCCGGCGGCCCTTAAGCCCGAAAACGTTGTTTGCGTTTGTTCAGTCCAGCCTGTTGGTGCAGCGCTCATACTCGCGCCAGTAATAGTTGCGCCAGCGCTGAGAGCTCCGCACCGCGCCCGAAACGCCGCCGACGCCTGCGCCGATGGCCGCACCGGTGCCGATGTCGTTGCTGCCGCCGATCACGCCGCCCAATATGCCGCCCACCACGGCACCGCCGATGGCGCCACCGACGGTGTTCCCGGCCGATTTGCGGTCAGCGTATTTCTCGGCTTGGCGCTGGCAGTAGCGCTTTTCGCTCTGCGTCAGCTTGGCAAGGCTCACGTCGGCCGTCATCACGGAAAGCGCAAGGAGGGACAAGAACAGTGTCACCGCTTTCTTCATTCTGAATCTCCACCATAAGGGCAACCCTTGTATCGGAGGCAATTGTGGCAGCTTTGGCCCCGGTCCGCAAAGCCGCCGCGCAGCGGAGAATGCTCCCCTGCGGTGCCCCATGCAAAGGCTTTTCATTCCGCCGCCACGGCGTAGCCAGGGTCATGCCTGTTGGCGATGAGGTGGTCGCGGTGGCGTTCCAGCGCTTCGCGCAGGCCGGGCATGAGGATGCCGATGATGTCCGGCGTGGCCTCGCCGGTGAGGAACATCTCGAGTTCGGCTTCGCTGATGCCACGGCGCAGGAAGATTGCATACCAGGGATGCGAGCGGCCGACCCGCCCGCACAGGAGATCGAGGCTCAGCCAGCGGCGCGCGTTCTCATACTCCGCCTGATAGGCGAGACGTTCGGGAAACTGCGGGTCCATCAGGCTTGTGTATCGCGGCCCACTGCCATGGTGGAGAAGGCCGGCAATGGGCGTGATGCCAAGCTCCCTGAGCTTTGTCAGGCGCTCGTCCGAAAAGCTCCAGTCTCAGGCCTCGGGTGTATCGGGCGATACGGTCTCCCACAGCACGGGATAGCGCAGCGTCCTGATGCCGAGCGCGGCGATGGCGTCGAGATCCGCCATATGATGCTGGCGCCCTGTCTCCTCGAACTGGTTGCGGTAATCATCGCCGATCCGCACAACGGAACACTCGAACCCGCCCCAGAGGGCGGGGCGTCGTTGTGATGCGTCAAACAAAACTCCACTCCTTTCGTCATTCCGGCGGAAAGGCGGAGAGGTAACAAGTGACGCATGCGAGGGGTTCCGCCGTGGGGGAACAAACCGGCCTTCGCATCGGGCGCATCAGTCATGCGCCTGCCGGAGAAGGCAAGTCGCGCTGGCTTGTGGTCCTTGACCGGTCCCCATTGTGACAGCATGCCCGTGAGCCTGCGCATGTGCGGCGAGGCGTTCACCGTGGCTGATGCAAAGCTGCAGCATCGCCATGCCTTCGATGGCTGGCTCGCCTGGGCGCTTGAGCAGCCGGGGCCCGTGCACTGGCACTGGACGGAGGCCGCGCCCGGAAAGCCCGCGGAACGCCCGAACGACCGGCAGAGCTCGAAGGCCACGACTGCATTGTCGATACCAATTTCCGCAACCGGGAGAACTGGCGCTTCCGCGACGGCGGGGAGGCGGTTTCGGTGCCGGTCACCAGCAGGCTGTTCCTCTCCAGCGCGGATGCCTGCATCGCCGCGGCGGACGCGGGGCTGGGCATCACCCAGGCGCCGAGCTTCGTGGCTGGCAGCCACATCCGGGAGGGGCAGGGGTGGGGGGCCGCACGGGGAGTCCATGAAGCCGCATCACATCCTCTTTCTTGCACAGCGTTGCGCCCTGGTTGCCGGTGGCGGCGGCACCCGCGGCCATGGCGAGATGGAAGGCGTCTTCCATCTTCCAGCCTTCACCCAGCGCCCAGACCATGGCGCCCAGGAAACTGTCCCCCGCGCCGACGGCGGAAAGCACCGGCACGGGGATCGCGGGCTGACGCAGCACGCCCTCGGCACTCACAAGCATTGCGCCATCCGCACCGAGGGTCACCGCCACGCGGCGCACCTTCCCCCTGCGGACAAGGTCCATCGCGGTCTCCTCCAATCCCTTCGCATCCAGCGCCTGGCCCGCATGGTGCTCGAGTTCCTCCCGGCTCGGCTTGAGGAGTTCGAGTCCCCCTTCCGCGAGCGCGGGCTTCAGGGCGGCGCCGGATGTGTCGAGCACGAAGGGCAGGCCGTTCCGCTTGGCCACGCGCGCCAGTTTCGCATAGCTGTCAGCGGGCGCGCCGCGCGGCAAGCTGCCGCTTGCCACGATGATGCCGTCTGTCCTTCGCGCCAGCGCCTCCGCACAGCGGTCGATGCCGGCGGTCGTCACCTCCGGGCCCTCCGGCAGAAAGCGGTATTCGAGGCCGGTGGCATCATCCCTCACCATCAGCGCCACGCGAGTCTGCCCGTCGATTGATATCGGGTGCTGGGTGATGCCTTCCTCAGCGACCAGGCGGGTGAGGAACGCGCCCATCTCGCCCCCTGCGAGGAACAGCGCATCCGCAGCACCCCCGAGCGCGGTAATGACGCGCGCCACGTTGATGCCGCCGCCGCCCGGCTCATAGCTCGCCTTGGTGAGGCGCACCTTGTGCGTGGGCCGGACGGCTGCTGCCGCGCCGAACACGTCGATCGTGGGGTTGAGCGTGATGGTGAGAACGGGTGGCGCCATGGGCCTCGCCTTTCGGGACACTGGATTCGGCTGGCAGTTTGTTCGATCATGGCACGGAAAGGAAAGGCAAATCCCATGGCCGAACTCAGCATCCGCATCGATTTCGCGCCCGGTCTCCGGGTGGGGCCGGGGAAGATCCAGCTCCTCGAGCAGATCGCGGCGCTGGGCTCGATCTCGGCGGGTGGACGCGCCATGGACATGTCCTACCGCCGGGCCTGGGAGCTGATCGAGGAACTCAACGGCATCTTCGGCCAGCCCGTGGTCGAATCGCGAAGCGGCGGCAAGAAGGGCGGGGGCGCCACGCTGACGCCCTTGGGCCTGAGCCTCATCTCCCGCTACCGCGCCATGGAGCGCGCGGCGGCGGCGGCGACCGAACCCCATCTCGTGGCCCTCGCCGAGGAGATCCGGGCCGTGAAAGCCCGGTGATGTATCATTGGATATGACGTTCCGGAAAACCGGTCAGCGCGCGGGACCGCTCACTGAGACGGCCTTCACCACCGCAAAGACGGGGAGGCCCGCCGCCAGTCCAAGCGCTGCCGCCGATTGCCGGGTGATGCGCGCCACGACGGCGGAGCCGCCGCAGTCCATCGTTATGTTGACGGCCGCTGGCCCGGCCTCGGCGATGGCGGTGACACGGCCGCGCAGGATGTTGAGGGCGCTGATGTTCCGGGGCTCGGAGGTGGCCAGCATCACGTCGCGGGCGCGGATGCGCAGTCGCGCATGTGTTCCGGCAGGCCCGATGAAGCCCGGCGCATGCACCTCGCCGGCTGCCGAAGAGAGCCTCGTCATCCCGAACTCCGCGTCATATGCATTAACCTGCATGTCGATGATGGCGCCGCCTTCCTCACGCTCCTCTGCCGGGATCAGGTCGAGGCGCTGGGCGATCTCCGCCGCGGGGCCAAATGCAGTGAGGCGGCCATCGGCCAGCACCGCGATGTCGCTCGCCAGCCGCATCACCTCGGCCACCGAATGGCTGACATAGACGATGGGAATGCGGATCTCGTCACGCAGGCGTTCGAGATAGGGCATGATCTCATCCTTGCGCTTCTGGTCGAGCGAGGCCAGCGGCTCATCCATCAAGAGAAGCCGGGGCGAGGAGAGCAAGGCGCGGCCGATCGCCACGCGCTGCTTCTCGCCGCCCGACAGGTCACGCGGCTTTCGCGCGAGCAGGTGCCCGATGCCGAGAAGGTCGAGCATCTGCGTCCGGCCGGCATAGCGTTCCTTCTGGGGCGTGAACCATTCGCCGAAGCCGAGATTGCCCGCGACACTCAGGTGCGGGAAGAGCCGCGCATCCTGGAACACGTATCCGATGCGCCGCTTGTGGGGCGGCACGGCGATGGACTTGGCGGTATCGGTGAGCACGCTTCCGTCCACCTCGACACGCGCCTGCTGCGGCTTCACAAGGCCGGCGATGATGTTGACCAGCGTCGTCTTGCCCGAACCGGATGCCCCGAAGATGGCGGTGATCGGCCCCTTGCTTTCAAGAGCAAGCTCCAGCCTGAAATCGCCTTGCGCATGCCGGACGCCGACCGAGATGCTCATGCCGCAATCTTCTGTCCGGCCCGGCGCGCCAGCAGTTCCGAAGCCATGAGGGCGGCGAGCGAGATCACCACCGAAATCGCGGTGAGGCGCAATGCTTCCGGGTCACCGCCCGGCACCTGGGTGAAGGAATAGATGGCGGAGGGCAGCGTCTGCGTCTCGCCCGGAATGTTGGAGACGAAGGTGATGGTGGCGCCGAATTCGCCCATCGCCTTGGCGAAACACAGGATCATTCCGGCGATGATGCCGGGCACGATCAAGGGCAGCGTTACGGAGAGGAAGACGAAGGCGCGGTTGGCGCCGAGTGTCGCTGCGGCGGCCTCAAGTTTCGTGTCGACGGACTCGATCGAGAGGCGGATCGCCCGCACCATCAGCGGAAAGCCCATCACGGCGGAGGCGAGTGCCGCACCTGTCCAGCGGAAGGAGAAGACGATGCCGAACTCGGCAAGGAAGGACCCGATGGGCCCGCGCGTGCCGAAACTCAGAAGCAGCAGATAACCCGTGACGACAGGCGGCAGCACGAGGGGGAGATGCACAAGCCCATTGAGCAGTGACTTGCCCCAGAACTCACGCCGCGCCAGGAGCCAGGCGACCCAAATGGCGAAGGGCAGGCTCGCCAGCATGGCGACGCTGGCCACCTTGAGGCTGAGCCGCACCGCATCCCATTCCTCCGCGCTGAGTTTCAGCCAGTCGGTCATTCCAGAACTTTGAATCCTCGCGCCTTGAAGATCTCTCTTGCCGCGGATGACTTGAGATAAGCAAGAAACGCATCGGCCGCAGCGCTCTTGGCGCCCGCCACACGCGCCACGGGATAGATGATCGGCGGGTGCGAGGAGGTGGGGAAGGCGCCCACCACTCTCACGCTGCTGTCGGCCTGCGCATCGGTGAGGTAGACGATGCCGAGCGGCGCTTCACCCGTGGCGACGAGCTTCAGCGCGGCGCGCACATTCTCCGCCTGCGCGAGCTTGCCTTCGACGCTGGCCCAGACACCAAGTGACTCGAGGGCGGCCTTGCCGTATTTGCCGGCGGGCACCGACTTGACATCACCCATGGCGAGGCGGCCATCGCCCAGAAGCCCGGCAAGGTCGAGGCCCGGCTTGATCTCGATGGCGGCCGTCGAGTCCGCAGGCGCGATCAGCACGATCTCATTGCCCAGAAGCCGCGTGACGTCTGCGGCATCGATGAGGGCTTTCTGGCTGAGATAATCCATCCAGTCGAGATCGGCGGAGAAGAACACATCCGCCGGTGCGCCCTGCTCGATCTGCTTGGCCAGGGTGGAACTCGCCGCATAGGAGATGGCAGCCTTGTTCTGCGTTTCGGCCATCCACGCAGCGGAGACCTGATCCAGCGCGGTCTTGAGGCTTGCTGCGGCAAACACCGTCACCTGCTCCGCCGCACGGGCGGAGGGGACAGCGAGAAGGATAAATGCCGCTGCGGCGGCAATCACTTGGCGGCGAAGTGGCATGTCAAACTGTCCGAAAGCGTTATTCCCGTATGGATATAACACAATCCGGGATTGCGCAAGCCCTCGGCACGCCTCACAGCCGGTAGGCCGCCATCGCCGCGTCATGGGCGAGGTGGCGGGCGAGGCCGCGCGCACTGGTGCGGGAAATCCGGTGCTCCGCCACCCATTGGGCCAGGAAGCGGCTGACCTCGCGCCGCCACACATCATGCCGGGCGGGGATGGAGAGCAGGGCGCGCGTGTCGTCGTTGAAGCCCGCGAGATTGTGGAAGCCCGCCGTCTCCACCACCTGGTCGAGATAGCGGCGGATGCCTTGCGGGCTGTCGTGGAACCACCACGGCGGCCCGATCATCAGGCAGGGCCAGTAGCCCGCCATGGGGGCGAGTTCGCGGGCATAGGTGGTTTCATCCAGCGTGAAGAGGATGAGGCGGAAGCCCTCCACCGTGCCGAAGCGGTTGAGGAGCGGCGCAAGCGCGCGCACGAACTCACCGCGTACCGGAATATCCGCGCCGAGGTTCGGGCCGTAGCCGGCGAGAAGCGTGGGGTCGGTGTTGCGGCATGAGCCCGCGTGAAGCTGCATCACCATCCCGTCATCCGCCGAGAGGGCCGCCATCTCCGTCATCATCTGCGCGCGGAACATGCGCATGTCTTGATCTTCCATCTCGTCCCGCAGCGCCTTGTCGAGCAATGCCTGCTTCTCGGGCGGTGCAAGATCGAGTGTGAGGGCATCCGGCACGCCATGATCCGTCGCGGTCGCCCCATGGGCGCGGAAGAAGGCGCGGCGCGCGGCATGGGCGGCAATCAGGCCCTTCCACGTGGCAGCATCCTCGCCCGTGATCTCGCCGAAGCGCAGAAGCTTTTGCGCAAAGCCCGCCTGCGCGGGGTCCGTCACGTCATCGGGCCGGTATGTGGTGCGGATGCGCTGGTTGAGGCCCTTGGCCTTCAGCGCCTGATGGTGGGTCAAGGGATCAAGCGCGAATTCCGTCGTTGCGATCACGCTCACATTGGCGCGGTCCAGCACGGCAAGCGGCTTCAGCGCATCGGTGGCAAGCTGTGCCGTGATCTGGTCATAGAGCCGGTCGGCATTCCCGGCGTTCAACTCTTCCCTGATGCCGAAGGCCCAGTCGAAGGCATGTTCGATCCACAGCTTCGATGGCGTGCCCTCGAAGAGGTGGTAATTCGCCGCGAAGAGCCGCCACGCGCTCCGTCCGTCAACCTTCGGCGCCTCGCCCTTCCGCGCGAGGCCCAGCGCCTCGCAGGAAATCCCCTGGCTTCGAAGCATGCGCAGAACATAATGATCAGGCGTGAGGAACAGCGAGGCCGCATCGCTGAAGTTCCGGTTCTCCGCGAACCAGGCCGGGTCCGTATGGCCATGCGGGCTGACGATCGGCAGCGCGGCGATCTCGTCATAAATCTCGCGGGCGATGGCGCGTGCGGGTTCCTCGGCGGGGAACAGGCGGTCGGGGTGAAGCAGGCTCATGGATGATCCTTCAGCAGTCGCGAGGCCGCCTCATGCGCGGCGGCGATCTTCTCGGCATAGGCCGCCGCATTGCCGGGGCCGTTGTAGGTGGTGGCGAAGCGCATCCAGTCATGGCTGCGCAGGGCATCCAGTATCTCCTTGCCCGCGCAGAAATCAAAGAAGGCCAGCACCTGCCAGCGCTCGGAGCGGCCGAAGGCGCGGTACATCTCCTGCGCTCCGCCATAGCCCACCAGCGCATGGTTGAAGCCCATGATCTGCGGTCCGCCGAAGCTCGCGCACTGGCAGGCGGTCTCAAGCCCAGCGAGACTGGCCGCAAGCTGCAGCGCCTCGTATTCCCTCGCCTGATCGCCGTGGAAGCGCTGCCACTCATCCTTGTTGCGCATCGCGTGGTTCTGCCATCTGGCGCCTTCGATGCCGTTCCGCCCGCCAAAGCGAAAGTGCGTGTCGAACAGTGCTTCGTTCCGCTCTCCCCAGCGCGCGAAGAACACATGCGCCTCGAAGCGCAGCACGGGTTTTCCCCGGATGAAGGGCAATCCACCACATTCCGCCATCCACACCGCGAGCATGGCGGCTCTGTCGAGTCCTGCGAGTTTCCCCGCCCGGGTGAGCAGCCCGCCGATCCTGTTCCACATCTCCGCCACGGGCGTATCGGCGGGAAGCGGATGCCGTGCCCGCAGCGGGTGGTTCGCCAGCCTCGCATCGCGCCCGAATGGCGTCACGGGTTGGCCTGGATCGACTCGATGTAGCGCATCAGCCCGGCGATCCGGCGCGAGGCATCGTCAGCGGCCTTCATTGCATCCTCGAGCTTCGTGCTGTTGCCGATGTCCTCGCTGATGAAAACGTCCCCCCAGGACGGCATCTCGCGCGTGCCGTGGCCTTCCGGCATGTCGATCCCCGCGATGGTCTCGAACACCCGGTCCTCCGGAAAACGCCCGTAGCGCCGGGAGATCAGCGTCAGGTCCACCGGCTTCTTCTTGAGGTGAGACACCTGCGGACCAACGCCCCTGGCAGCCGCGCCATGGCAGGGTGCGCAGAGTTGCACGAAATCCGCCTTGCCCTGTTCGAGCGCCTCATCCGCCAGCGCGGGGCTCGCGATGAGCACCAGTGCGAGGAGGGCGCGCATCACGCGATCTGGCCGATGTCGCGCAGCATATCCCTGAACCACGGCGTGTCCGGGTCGAAGTGCTTGCCGCCCTTGATTCGCGGGAACTCGATGGCGCGCAGCTCGTCACCCCTCTCCTCGTCATGGCCGATGACGCCCGACACGCCGGCCAGCGCCGAGTCGACCGCCACATGCACCATGGCGCGGATCAGCTCGAGGTCCGCCTGGTTCGCCGCCGCGGAGCGCCCGAAGTAACCGGACTTCTGCACCAGCGTCTTGTCTGCACCGATCTTCTTGGCGAACTGCTTGCCGAACCAGTCGCCCACCTTCACCTGGTCGAGCTTCACATGGCCGAAGGCATCGCGGTCCACCTTCTCGCCCTTGGCTTCGAGCTCGGCGACGATCTCATGCACGGCAGCCCCCTCGCTCACGAAGATCGAGACCGAGTCCATCTCGTCCATCACCTTCTTGAGCCGTGCGGCTTCAGCCTCGATGTCGATCGGCATCTCGGGGATGTAGATCGCGTCGATGTCCTTGTGGCGGCGGTCGAGGTTGAATTCGGGCAGGAACTCCAGCCGGTCGAGGCGCTCGCGCCAGGCCCTCGCGGTGGCCGCGGTGAGCCATCCGCAGTGGCGGCCCATCACCTCATGGATGACGAGCTGGCGCGAGGAGGTCGACTGCTCGTTCACCACATTCTCGAAGAACAATGCGCCATGTTCCGCCGCCGTCCAAGCGCCCAGCGTCTGGCGGATGGGCGCCACGTCATTGTCGATGGTCTTGGGCAGGCCCACCACGGTCAGCTCATAGCCATTGCCGTGGAGATAGGCGGCGAGATCGGCAGCCGTGGTGTTGGTGTCGTCGCCGCCGATCGTATGCAGGATCGTGATGCCATCCTTCACCAGCTGGTTCGCCGCCACCTTGAGCGGGTCCTCACCTTCCTTGACGAGGCCGCGCTTCACGCAATCCGCCACATTGGTGAGCTTCACCCGGCTGTTGCCGAGCGGCGTTCCGCCATGGGCGTGCAGCACATGGGCGCGGCGGCGCACTTCCGGCGTCACCGCAATCGAGTTGCCCTGGAGAAGGCCCTTGTAGCCCGAGAGGTAGCCGATCATCGGCGCTTCCGGCGCCACCTCCGAATACCGCTCGATCAGCCCGCCGACGGCGGAGGAGAGGCAGGGGGCGAGGCCGCCCGCGGTCAGCATGGCGATCTTGTGGTGCTGGGTCATGGGTTGGAAACTCCTCGGCAATTCGCTCGGCAGAGGGTTAGCATTCCGCGCCGAATTGGCAATAGCGGCTGAAATCAGAAGGGCAGGGTTCCGATTTTCATTGAAGCCGGGCCACCCCCTTCCTATCTCCTTCCCGTCAACTCTTGAGAGAGGAAATGTTGGACATGACAAGCACGGCTCAGACTGGTTTTGAATCGGAGCGCGCTCCTGCGGAGCGGCGTACCTGCTTCACACGCTGGTCGGCGTGGGAGATCGGCGTCATGGTCGCCGGTTTCGTGGTGTTCTGGCCCCTGGGGCTGATCGCCATCTTCCTGAAGTGGAAGAACGGCGAAATGTGGAAAGGCTCGGCTGAACGGGGCGGCGCCCCGTGGGCGGGCCTCAAGATGCCTGACGTTTCCGGCTGGAGGTCCTCCTCCACGTCCTATGGCTTCACGGGCTCGGGCAATGCCGCTTTCGACGCATACAAGCGCGAGCAGTTGAAGCGACTCGACGAGGAGCGCCGCAAGCTCGAGGAGGACCAGAAGGCTTTCCGTGACTTCGTCGAGAAGGTCCGCCGCGCCAAGGACCAGGAGGAGTTCGACCGCTTCATGGCCGAACGCAACATGCCCCAGCCGTCCTGAGGCGCATCACCAGATGATCGCGAGCCCGGCCCAGCGCCGGGCTCTTTTCATTTGCGCCTAGAGTTCCGGTTCTCTGGGCTGCTGCTGCGTGTCCGGCTGGCGGACGGCGGCGCGGCGGTCACTCAAGGATGGGGCCCTGGCGGCGGGCCGGTAACCGGAGGAATCCGGCGTCACCGGGGTGGGCGTATAGGCGGCTGCGATGGCCGCGGCGGAGATGTTCGGTTCGATCACGATGTCCGCATCGCCCCCGATCAGGATCAGGTGCTCGACATTGTCCCGCCGCACGAGGACGAGGCGGCGCGACTTGTCGACCTCATGGTATTCGCTGATCCCCAGGCGCTGGCCGCGCCGGCCCGAAACGCGCGGGCCGAAGGTCCGCCAGGCGATGGCGAAGACCACGGTCAGCGCAAGCACGGCGAGCAAGGCTACGACCATTTGGATATTGTCGGCCAACAGGTTCATTGCATACTCCCCGCCTGGCCGCCGGAACGGCCCACTTGTGCAAGATGACGTTGGTGAAAAGCTTTGTAAAGGAGAGAACACAAGGGCAGATCCGGCGCTTGTTCTATAGTGCCCATGATTCGGGGTGGCAGGGATGACGGAGAAAAACGCGCCGGCAGGGGGCGATGTGACGGTGCTGGCAGCGTCCGGCAGCGGCAGGGGCCGGCTTATCTTGGCGCTGCTTCTGGCCGCCTCTGCCGTTGCCGCGGTGGTCTTCAGCGTGCGCCAGGGGGTGCCCGTCGATCCACGCCTCGTGCTCTGGGGCGGCGCCGCGCTCGCCGTCCTTGGCGTGATCACCCTGCTGGGGCTGATTGCTGGCCTCGTCCGGCTGGGGCGCAGGGTTGATGATCATGCCTTTCTCCACGCGGTGACGGATGCCATCGGCCACCCGGTCGTGGTGACGGACCGGAACGGCCGCGGGCTGTTCGCCAACGCCGCCTACCGCGCGCTTCTCGCCCGGGCGGGCGGCGGGCGCCTCGTCGGCATGGACCTTTTGCTGGCCCCCTATACGGAGTTTTCCACAGCGGTTTACCAGATCGCCCAAGGGTTGCGTGAGGGGCGAAGCGAAACGCGTGAGTTGCGCGTGGCGGCAGCCTCGGCGGCACCCTGCGCCATGGTGGACCGCCCGGTCTGGGTCAGGCTCACGGCCCGGGTGGCTCCAGGGCAGGGGCGGGACGGCGTCAGGCTGTGGAGCCTTGAGGACATCAGCGAGGAACGCGCGCGTCAGGAACAGGCCTTCTCGAGGCTTCAGTTCATCATCACCTATCTCGACAATGCGCCTGCGGGCTTCTTCTCCACTGTGGCGGATGGGCGCGTCGACTACATCAATGCGACACTCGCGCAGTGGCTGGGCATCGACCTCACCGAGGCGGAGAGCGCCAATCTCACGCTCGCAGGCCTCCTGGGGGACTCCGCCGCGCGGCTGATCTCGGGCGTTGAGGCCAAGTCGGGGAGTTCGGTGACCGAGAGCTTCAGCATCGATCTTCCCAACCGCGCGACGGGCGGGCTTATCCCGGTTCAGCTCATTCATCATGTTGAATTCGATGGCGTAGGCCAGGCCGCGCCGTCCCGCACGGTGGCGATCCCGCGCTACCTGACGGGTGCCGCGGCGAACCGGTCGGATATCTCCGCACCCCGGCTGTCGCGCTTCATCAACAATGCGCCCATCGGCATTGCCGAGATCGACAAGGAGGGGGGCATCCGCATGGCCAATGCCGCCTTCATCGACCTGTCGCAGAAGGTTCGGCGCGGGGCGGACCTCGCCGCCGCGATCGTGCCGGCGGAGCGCGGCGCGCTGCAGAAGACGCTCGCCGCAGCACTTTCCGCCGAAGGACGGCTGCACCAGATCGAGGCCAATGTCGAAGGCGAGCGGCCGCGCAACGTGCTCTTCACCTTCACCAGGCTCGCCGCGGAAGATGACACCGCGGTGGTCTTCGCGGTGGACAAGACGGAATCCAAATCGCTCGAAGTTCAGCTGGCGCAAAGCCAGAAGCTTCTCGCCGTGGGCCAGCTCGCCTCCGGCATCGCGCATGACTTCAACAATGTGCTCACTCCCATCATCGGCTTTGCGGACCTGCTGCTCGCCAAGATGCGGCCGACCGACCCCGCCTTTGCGGACGTCATGAACATCAAGCAGAACGCCAACCGCGCGGCGAACCTCGTGCGCCAGCTTCTCGCCTTCTCCAGGAAGCAGACGCTGCAGCCCAAGGTGCATGTGCTGACGGAGGCGCTCTCCGACCTCGGCAACCTGTTGGGCCGCGTGCTGGGCGAGAAGGTGGAACTCAGGATCTCGCATGACCGGGAACTGGGCTTCGTGCTTGCCGACATTCACCAGTTCGAGCAGGTCATCATCAACCTCGCCGTCAATGCGCGCGATGCCATGCCCCATGGCGGCACGCTCACGGTGAGGACCTACAACGTCACGCTGGAGAACTCGCTCGCCATAGCGCCCCATCTCATGCCGCCTGGCGAATATGTGGCCTGCGAGGTGCAGGACACCGGCACCGGCATCCCCGAGACCATCCGCGAGAAGATCTGGGAGCCGTTCTTCTCCACCAAGGACGTGGGCAAGGGAACGGGGCTTGGCCTGTCCACCGTCTATGGCATCGTCAAGCAGACCGGCGGCTTCATCTTCTGCGACAGCGAGGTGGGCAAGGGCACGACGTTCCGCATCTACCTTCCGCGCTTCTACCCGCAGAAGTCCGATGAGCCGGTGCCGGAGGAAAAGCCCGCCGAGCCCCCGAAGCGCGACTATACCGGCAAGGAGCGCATCCTGCTGGTCGAGGACGAGGATGCGGTGCGCGCCTTCGCGCTCCGGGCGCTCACCTCGCGCGGCTACACCGTGGTCGAGGCGGATTCGGGCGAAAGCGCCATCGAGAAGATCGACGGCGCCGAGAAGCCCTTCGACCTCATTATCTCGGATGTGGTGATGCCGGAGATGGACGGGCCAACATTGCTCCGTGAACTGAGGAAGCGCGGCATCGAGACGCGTTTCGTTTTCGTCTCGGGTTATCCCGGCGAGCAGTTCGAGCAGGATCTCGAGGGTTTCACGGGTTACAGTTTCATGCCGAAGCCCTTCTCGCTGAAGCAGCTCGTCGAGAAGGTGAAGGAGGCGATGGAATGACGAAGGCGATGCCAACACTTGCTCAGCTGGCGGACGATCTCCGCGAAGCCCGGGTCACCTCGCGGGAGCTCGTGGAACGCGCACTCGCCGCGATTGCCGATCCTGCGGGCGAGGGGGCGAGGGCCTTCGTCGCGGTGGATGCGGAAGGCGCCCGCGCCGCGGCGGATTTCGCCGACCAGCGGCGCAAGGCCGGCCGCGCGGCTTCGCCATTCGCCGGCATTCCCTTTTCGGCGAAGGATATCTTCGACCTCGCGGGCGAGGTGACGAAGGCAGGTTCCCGTGTGCTCGACGCAGCCGCCCCCGCCGCCGCCGATGCCATGGCGATCACCAGGCTCAAGGCCGCCGGTTTCATCGTCATCGGCCGCACCAACATGACGGAGTTTGCCTATTCGGGCGTGGGCCTCAACCCGCATTATGGCAATCCGCGCTCGCCTTTCGACCGTGCCACGGGGCGGATCTCCGGCGGCTCCTCGTCAGGTGCGGGCGTCTCCGTGGCCGATAGCATGGTGGCGCTGGGCATCGGCACGGATACGGGCGGCTCCTGCCGCATTCCGGCGTCCTATTGCGGTGTCGTCGGCTGGAAGCCGAGCCACGGCCGGGTGCCGCTCACCGGCTGTTATCCGCTGTCGCCAAGCTTTGATTCGATTGGGCCGCTCGCCACCTCGGTTGACTGTTGCGCGGTGGCGGATGCGCTGATGGCGCGTGACTGGGACGGCAAGGTTCCGGCGCGCGAAGCCTCCGGCCTCCGCCTCACCGTGCTGAAGGACTTCGTGCTGGAGGGCCTTTCGCCTTCGGTTGATCAGGCCTTCGGGAGAGCACTGAAGGCGCTCTCGGCATCGGGGGCCGTGATCTCGGACATGGCTTTTCCGGAACTCCACGAGATCCCCGCGATCAACGCCAAGGGCGGCATCGTGGCGGCGGAGGCTTGACACACCCACCGCAAGCTGATTGCCGGGAAGGGGGAAGCCTATGACCCCCGGGTGCGCAGCCGAATCGAACTGGCCGAAGGCATCTCGGCCGCGGACTATCTCGATTATCTCGCCAGGCGGCGGCAGATGATCACCCTCTTCGCGGACCGTTTCCAGGGCTTCGACGCGGTGATCCTGCCGACCACCCTCAACACCGCGCCCGCCATCGCCGAACTCGCCCAGGACAAGGATTATCTGCGCTTCAACGCCATGAGCCTTCGCAACACCTATGTGGGGAACTTCCTCAACGGCTGCGCCATCTCGATCCCCATGGAAGGCAAGGGCGAGGCGCACTGCGGGCTGATGGCGTTCGCCCCACATGGCGCGGACCGCGCGCTGTTCGGTGTTGCCGCCGCGCTCGAGCGGGTTCTGGTGCCGATGCGTCGCTAACGCACAGCTTGTAGGACGGGAAAGTTCCGCTCTGTTCCGGTTTCGTCTGGGGCGTTTACCATGTTATTCGTGGTTTAGGCCTGTTCCATTTTTTTGCTTGCGATCCGAACATAGATAGAACATAGTCGGAACAGCACCGGCTCACACACCAAATCAGCGAAACGCCTCCGGTGGACCCAGGCGGAATGAAGGAGTACACCCATGGCAGCGCAGTCGAATCTTCGGGTCATTGAGAACAACATGGACAAGAACAAGGCACTGGACGCCGCTTTGAGCCAGATCGAGCGGGCGTTCGGCAAGGGCTCCATCATGAAGCTCGGCGCCTCGACCGCTCTTGAGATCGAGGCGATCTCCACGGGTTCTCTCGGCCTCGACATCGCGCTGGGCATCGGCGGCCTTCCCAAGGGCCGCGTCATCGAAATCTACGGGCCGGAATCGTCAGGCAAGACCACGCTGGCGCTGCAAACCATCGCCGAAGCCCAGAAGCGCGGTGGGATCTGCGCTTTCGTCGACGCCGAACATGCGCTGGACCCGGTCTATGCGCGGAAGCTCGGCGTCAAGATCGACGACCTGCTGATTTCGCAGCCCGATACGGGCGAGCAGGCGCTCGAAATCGCTGACACGCTGGTGCGCTCAGGCGCTGTCGAGGTGCTGGTGATCGACTCGGTCGCAGCCTTGACGCCGCGTGCCGAACTCGAGGGCGAGATGGGCGACCAGCTTCCCGGCCTCCAGGCCCGGTTGATGAGCCAGGCGCTACGCAAGCTCACCGGCTCCATCTCCAAGACCAACTGCATGGTCATCTTCATCAACCAGATCCGCATGAAGATCGGCGTGATGTTCGG
>JBEILC010000029.1:0-22659 GCA_040379425.1 Hyphomicrobiales bacterium | reverse complement strand
GATGTGGCAGGCAATTCCGAGGTCTTCCGCCACCGCGGCGAGGCTATCCTCCTGCAGGTTCGGGGCATTCAGGACGAGGGTGTCGGCCTCCTCCATCATCACCGCCTCGCGGGACGGCGTATGGATGAAGTAGACGGTGCGCCCATCGGCCCCATAGAGCCTGAGCCAGGGAACGACCTCCACGCCAAGCCGGTGCAGCCGGGCGATAGTCTCGAATCGAATGTAGGTCTGGATGCTGGCGGCCGCACAGTGGTGGTTCACGGCCAGCCTGACATGCGCCCCCTCCCCCGCCAGCTTCTCGGCGATGCCGGAGCCCAGCCAATCGCCCATCCAGTCATAGACGACGACGCGGGCGCCGGTTTTCACCCGGCCCGCCAACACATCGGCTGCATGCACGACGTGGGCCGCCTCGCCTTCGAAGGGCGGCATGTGCGGTTTCGAGCCGGAGGCGAGAATCACGGCATGCGGCCTCTCGCGCGCCAGCAAGTCCGGCGTCACCTCGCTCCGCCGGTGGATCATCGCGCCGCGGCGTTCAGCCTCCGCGGTCAGGTTGGTGATGATCCCGCCGAACTCGGCGCGCTTGGGCAGGAGTTGCGCAAGCCGCGCCTGCCCGCCAGTCTGGGCCTCCCGCTCATGGAGGTGAACCTCGTGCCCGCGCTCGGCCGCCACCGCCGCCGCCTTGAGGCCCGCCGGCCCGCCCCCCACCACCATCACCTTGCGGCGAACGCTGGCGCGGGGCTTCTGCGCATAGTGCAGCTCGCGGCCCGTCTCCGGGTGCTGGATGCAGGAGATGGGAAGGCCCAGCTGGAAATGCCCGATACAGGCCTGGTTGCAGCCGATGCAGGCGCGGATGTCGTCGGTGCGCCCGGCGCGCGCCTTGTTGGGCATTTCGGGGTCGGCGATCATGGCGCGGGTCATGCCGCACATGTCGGCAGCACCCGACGCCAGCACCTCCTCCGCGATCTGCGGCTGGTTGATGCGGCCCGCGACGAAGACGGGCTTTCCCGTCACCTGCTTCACCCTTTGGGCAAAGGGCGCCACATAGCCATGGGCATTGACCATGGACGGCACGATATGCGCGGCCCCGGATGCCGTAGCGGAGGTTCCGGCAATCACGTTCAGATAGTCGAGTTCAGGTGCGAGGGCGCGGGCGATTGCGGCGGACTCATCCTCGGCCAGCCCGTCCTCGTCATGCTCGTCGCCTGACAAGCGGAGCCCGACGATGAAATCCTCCGGCACGCGGTGACGGATCGCCGCCACGGCCTCGCGGGTGAAGCGCAGGCGGTTCTCGAGGCTGCCGCCATACTGGTCCTGCCGCCGGTTCACCTTCGGGTTCATGAACTGGGACGGAAGATAGCCATGGCTCGCCACGATCTCCACCCCATCCGCCCCTGCTTCCGCCATGCGGCGCGCGGCTTCACCGAACCCCTCCAGGATTTCGCCGATCATGGACAGCGGCATCTCGCGCGGGATCACCTTGAAGCGCTCGGACGGGGCATGGGAGGGCGCGAAGGCGGGCTGGACGACGCCATCCGGCCGCCCCATCAATTCCCGGCCAGGGTGGAAGAGCTGCACGAAGACCTTTGCACCCTCCTCATGGATCGCACCGGCGAGGCGAGTGAAAGATGGGATGCAGTCATCCGACGTGCCCATCAGCAGCGCCTCGGTATAGCGCGCCGTCTCATGGATGCCGACGACCTGGATGATGATAAGCCCAGCCCCGCCCCTGGCGCGCGCCCGCTGATAGGCGATCAGCGATTCCGACGGCAGCCCGCCCTCCGGAAGGTATGTGTCATGCCCCGTGGAAAGGATGCGGTTGCGGATCTCGGTGGACTTGATGCGGAACGGCGAGAAGAGTAGGGGAAAGCGCATGATCACGGCAGTTTAGCGCTGCCCGCTGCTCTCCGTCGAGTCTCACATTGAGCGTTCCTCATAGGCGATGAACCACTCGACCATCTCGGTCCACATGGCTTCGATCAGGGCCGGATCGACATTGTGGCCGCGCGCCAGCACCCGCACATGGTCCAGCACCTGGCGGACACGCGCTTCGTCCCGCGCCGGAAGACCGTCCCGCTTCTTCACCACGACAGCCTTTTCAACCCAGCGCTGCCGCTCGGCCAGCGTCTTGATGAGGCTTTCGTCGATCCGGTCGATCTCCTTCCGGATGTCACTCATGGTGATATGGGGGGCGGTATTGGTCATGGTCCGCTCATGCCTTCAAACAGGTGCTTCGTCAATCGAGTGGCCGATCATCTTCCGGAGAGCTGGGCGTGAACACCCGCGCCCGCGCCTCGGGCTTGACCACCCAGGGCCTTCCGCCCTGCTCCTGCCGCGCCGTTCTGACCGTTACACCTTCCACGCCGATCCAAACCGCATGGGCGCCGCTCCGCCAGAGGTCAAAGCGGTCAATCCGGACGGGCACGCGCGGACAGGCCCCGCGCAGCGGAAAATCCGTGATCAGAATATGGACGCTCGCGCAATCCGGAGGCTGGCCTTCCGTTCGGCTGAGATAGAGCACGGTGCGGCCCTTGACGACTGCGCGGCAGGCGCCATCGCCACAGACCCAGCCTCCGCGTTTCGCGGCAGTTGACGGATCCTGTTCCTCGCCATTGGCGGCCAGCCATTTCTCCACACTGAACCGCGCGCGGCGGGCATAGGCGGGGACCAGTTCGCCCTGCCCCGACATCAGCGCCACATTCTCTCCCGCGCGTGAAATCAGCAGATCCGGCATCGCCGGCGGGCTGAGCGTCATCGCACCGCCAGTCAGCATCAACAAAAGTCCGGCCCAGCGCAACAGTCCCTGGAGCATGGCGAGCCAGAGGAAGCCTGCCGCGGTCAGCATGATCGCCAGGGACGAGGGCCGCGCCATAATGGCATCGGCCCCGGGCATCCGGGCGATGCTGTTGGACACTTGCGTGACGAGTGACAAGCCTTCCTGCAGGATGCGAAGCGGCAACCACTCGAGACCAAGCGGCATCAGAAGAACAGAAACAAGGGCTGACGGCATGACCACGAAGCTGACCACCGGAATGGCAAGGCCGTTGGCCAGCGCGCCGTAGGGCGAGAGCCGGCCGAAATGGTAGGCAGCCGGAATGGACGACGAGACACCTGCGATCAGCGATGTCACGAGGCTCGTTCCCACGGCCACGGCGCTCCAGGATAGAAGCCGGATGGGCCAGCGGCGCAGGGCATGGCGGCCTTCCTCTTGGCGGCGGGCGGCGGCACACCGCGACCAGGCCTCATAAAAGGCGACGAGCCCCAGCACGGCCAGGAAAGACATCTGGAAACTCGCATCAACCACGGCTTCGGGCTCCCGCAGAAGGATGATGACCGCTGCAAGGGCGAGATTGCGCACCGCAAGAGCAGGCCTGTCCACCATCACCGCGAAGAACACCACGGCGACCATGATGAAGGCGCGCTCCGTTGCCACGCCGGAGTCGGCGAGAAGTTGATAGAACAAGGAAGCCAGCACGGCGGCGGCGGCCGCCCATTTCTTGATCGGCCAGGCGAGTGCCAGGGCCGGAACGAGCGCAAGTGCTGCCCTGACGGCCCAGAACACGCCGCCTGCCACCAGCCACATGTGCAGGCCAGAAATCGACAGGATGTGGAACAGCCCCGAGATCTGGAGGCTGCGGTTGATTTCCGGTGGGATTGAACTCCGCTCCCCCGTGATCAGCGCCTCCGCGAAGGAGGCGTAAGGCTCATTGAGCGCGGCATCGATGCGCTGGCCGATCAAGTCCCGAAGTCCAGACAGCCGGGCATCCAGCCAGTCGCCCGCGCGCGCATCACGGCCCGTGATGACCGGCTCGGACGTGATCCTGCCGGTGGCGCCGATCCCTTCAAACCAGAGCTTGCGGGCATAATCGAACCCGCCCGGCATGACGGGCGCGGCAAGCGGCGAGAGCCTGGCCTTGAAAGCCAACTGGTCTCCGGGCTGGGCGCCACCCCAGCGCGCGGGAAGCGAAAGCCGCACGCGCTTCGGCAGGCGCTCGGCCGAAAGGCCCTCGATCAACGCAGGTTCGAGGATGACGACCAGCCGCCCCGCACTGGCGCGGTCGACTGCCATCACCCGGCCCGTAACGGCAACCTCGCCCGTGGTGGCGGGCAGAAGCGGCGTTGCAACCAGGTCCGACCGAAGCTTAGCGTGCGAGAAGCCCAGCGCCAATCCTCCAACGAGCAGAAGAAGCGGAGCGCGCCGCCCGAGCCAGAGGCAGCAAAGGCCGAGCACTGCGATGAATCCGGCAAGGGCCGTGCCCGGCTCCTGTGGCAAGGCGAAGTAGAGGCCGATCCCCGCTGCGAGCGCCACCGGGCACCAGATGAAGAGACGCCCCTCCTGTTCGGCGGCCAGCCTGCTCAACAGCCTAAGGGCCAGCTTGGACGCCACCCCCGGCGCGGGCACATCGGCGGAAACGCCAACGGACATGCCACTCCCCTTAACAGGCCGCTTGGCGGTGTGCTAAGCGGCGCTCTGCGCTACGCAATCACCTTCCCCTACGTCAGTCAATACGGAGAACGGCGTCATGTCCTCGCCTGTGATCACCCGCTTCGCCCCTTCGCCCACCGGCTATCTCCATATCGGCGGCGGGCGGACGGCGCTGTTCAACTGGGCCTATGCGGCCAAGACCGGCGGCAAGATGCTGCTGCGCATCGAGGACACCGACCGCGAACGCTCCACCGCCGCCGCCATCGACGCCATCATCGAGGGCCTCACCTGGCTGGGCCTCGACTGGGCGGGCGAACCCGTGTCGCAATATGGCCGCGCCGCGCGCCACCGCGAGGTGGCGGAACTGCTCCTCGCACAGGGAAAGGCCTATCGCTGCTATTGCACGCCGCAGGACCTGGAGGAGATGCGCGCCAAGGCCGAGGCCGAGAAGCGGCCCATCCGCTATGACGGCACGTGGCGTGACCGCGACCCCTCCGAGGCACCGGCGGGCGTGAAGCCCGCCATCCGCTTCAAGTCACCACTCGAGGGCGAGACGGTGGTCGATGATGCGGTTCAGGGCCGCGTCGTGATCCCCAACAAGGACCTGGATGACCTGATCATCCTGCGCTCCGATGGCAACCCGACCTACAATCTCTCGGTCGTCGTTGATGACCATGACATGGGCGTCACCCACATCATCCGCGGCGTCGATCACCTGACCAACGCGGCCCGCCAGACCCAGATTTACCAGGCCATGGGCTGGCGGGTGCCGCACATGTCCCACATTCCGCTGATCCACGGGCCGGACGGCGCCAAGCTGTCCAAGCGCCACGGCGCGCTCGGCGTCGAGGCCTACCGCGCCATGGGCTATCTGCCGGAGGCAATGCGCAACTACCTGGCCCGCCTCGGCTGGAGCCATGGCGACGATGAAATTTTCTCGACCGAACAACTGGTTGAGTGGTTCAACCTCGAGTCGATTGGGAAGTCCGCCGCGCGCTTCGACTTCGCCAAGCTCGAGAACCTGAACGGCCATTACATCCGTCATACGCCGGATGACCGGCTGCTCGCCCAGTTCATCGACTTCCTGCCCCATGCCGAAGGGGGCCCTGCCCTCAAAGCGAAGATCGACGAGAAGATGATGGCGAAGCTGCTACGCGCCATGGCGGGCCTCAAGGAGCGTGCCAAGACGCTCATCGAACTCATGACCGGCGCGCAGTTCCTGTTCGCCGAGCGCCCTCTGCCCATGGACGAGAAGGCAGCGCAAATCATCCGCGACGGCGGAAAGGCGGTGCTCGCGGACATCATTCCCGTCCTCTCGGGCGTCGAGAACTGGCTGGCGCAAGATATCGAGGCCAAGCTGAAACTCCATGCCGAAGCGCAGGGCCTCAAACTCGGCAAGGTGGCCCAGCCGCTGCGCGCGGCGCTGACCGGCACCTCGACCTCGCCCGGCATCTTCGATGTGCTCGAGGTTCTGGGCCGCGAGGAGTCGCTCGCTAGGCTTCGCGACCAGGCGGGGTGAACCACCACTGGGCCACGGTGCTTTCGCATGGGCAGACCGACGAAAGCATCAGGTCAGTGACGTTGACCTTCCTATGGTGCGATGCAATAGTCTCTTGCCAATTGGCGGCATGAATGGGAGGCCTTGATGGCTGACGATCCGAAGAAGGCAGTCCTGAACCTCGCGGGGAAGGCGGTGGAGATGCCCGTCAAGTCAGGCACCATCGGGCCGGATGTGGTGGACATCACCAAGCTCTACGCGCAGACGGGGGCATTCACCTTCGACCCCGGCTTCACCTCGACCGCCTCCTGTGAATCCAAGATCACCTACATCGACGGCGACGAGGGCGTGCTGCTCTATCGCGGCTACCCGATCGAGCAGCTGGCCGAGCACGGGGACTTCCTCGAATGCTGCTATCTTCTCTACTACGGCGAGCTTCCGACTCCGTCCCAGCGCAAGGAATTCGAGAAGAACATCACCTACCACACCATGGTGCATGAGCAGATGACCCGGTTCTACCAGGGTTTCCGCCGCGACGCGCACCCGATGGCCGTGATGGTGGCGGTAGTCGGCGCCATGTCCGCCTTCTACCATGACTCGACCGATATCAACGACCCGCGCCAGCGCGAGATCGCGTCTCACCGGATGATCGCCAAGCTGCCGACGATTGCCGCCATGGCCTATAAGTACCATATCGGCCAGCCCTTCGTTTATCCGCAGAACAACCTGTCCTATGCGGCGAACTTCCTGCGCATGTGCTTTGCCGTGCCGTGCGAGGAATATGTGGTGAACCCGATCCTGGCGCGCGCCATGGACCGCATCTTCATCCTCCATGCAGACCATGAGCAGAACGCTTCGACATCCACGGTGCGTCTTGCAGGTTCGTCCGGCGCCAACCCGTTCGCCTGCATCGCCGCCGGCATCGCTTGCCTGTGGGGCCCCGCCCATGGCGGCGCCAACGAGGCGGCCCTTCAGATGCTGAAGGACATCGGTGACCCGTCCAAGGTGCCGGAATTCATCGCCAAGGTGAAGGACAAGACCTCGCACATCCGGCTGATGGGCTTCGGCCATCGCGTCTACAAGAACTACGATCCGCGCGCCAAGATCATGCAGAAGACCGCGCATGAGGTGCTGGGCGAACTCGGCATCAAGGACGATCCGCTGCTGGAAGTGGCCCGCGAGCTCGAGAAGGCCGCCCTCTCGGATCAGTACTTCATCGAGCGCAAGCTCTATCCGAATGTGGACTTCTATTCGGGCATCATCCTCCGCGCGCTCGGCTTCCCCACCTCGATGTTCACGGTGCTCTTCGCACTGGCGCGCACGGTCGGCTGGATCTCGCAGTGGAAGGAAATGATCGAGGACCCCGGCCAGAAGATCGGCCGCCCGCGCCAGCTCTACACGGGCGCTCCCCGCCGGGATTACGTACCGGTCACGCAGCGCGGGAAGTAAGGCGCGAGCCAAAGCGGACACATCTCAGACCGCGGTACCCCCCACCCCCACCCCTACCCCTCCCCACAAGTGGGAGGGGGGACTCCAACAGATAGTGTGTCAATTGTGTTTACCCTCCCCCTTGTGGGGAGGTGTAGGGGTGGGGGCCCGCGAGTCAGGCCGCTAACTTACCACCACTTATCCGCCGTATACCCGCCCGCAGCCTGTTCGATCGCTGCCGCCGTCTGGAACAGCGTCTCCTCGCCGAAGGGCTTGCCGATGAGCTGGAGGCCCAGTGGCAGGCCGTCGGATGAGAGGCCCGCGGGCACCGCGATGCCGGGAAGGCCCGCCATGTTCACCGTTACCGTGAAGATGTCGTTCAGATACATCTGCACAGGGTCCGTGATCTCGCCCGGCGCGAAGGCGGGGCTGGGCGTAGCAGGCGTCAGCACCACATCCATCTTCTCGAAGGCCTGGTCGAAGTCGCGCTTGATCAGTGTACGGACCTTCTGGGCGCGGACATAGTAAGCATCGTAGTAACCGGCCGAGAGCACATAGGTGCCGATCAGGATGCGGCGCTGCACCTCTCGCCCGAAGCCCGCGGCGCGGGACTTCTCATACATGTCGACGATGTCATCGCCGGGCACGCGGAGCCCGTAGCGCACGCCGTCATAGCGCGCGAGGTTGGAGGAGGCTTCCGCCGGGGCCACGATGTAATAGGCGGGCAGCGCATATTTGGTGTGGGGCAGCGAGATCTCCACGATCTCCGCTCCTTGCGCCTTCAGCCACTCGGCGCCCTTCTGCCACAGCGCGTCGATTTCGGCGGGCATGCCGTCAACGCGGTATTCCTTCGGGATGCCGATGCGCAGGCCCTTGATGGGCCGGCCGATGGCGGCCTCGTAATCCGGCACGGGGAGATCGACGGAGGTCGTGTCCTTCGGGTCCACGCTCGCCATCGACTTCAGCATGATCGCGGCATCGCGCACGTCGCGCGCGATAGGGCCTGCCTGGTCGAGCGAGGACGCGAAGGCGACGATGCCCCAGCGCGAGCAGCGGCCATAAGTGGGCTTGATGCCGACGGTGCCGGTGAAGGCCGCGGGCTGGCGGATCGAACCGCCGGTGTCAGTCGCCGTCGCACCCGCACAGATATGCGCGGCGACCGCCGCCGCCGAACCGCCGGACGAGCCGCCGGGCACGAGCGCCGCGTTGGAGCCGTTGCGCGTCCACGGATTGATGACGTTGCCGTAATAGCTCGTCTCGTTGGATGAGCCCATGGCGAACTCGTCCATGTTAAGCTTGCCGAGCATGACGGCACCATCACGCCAGAGATTGGCGCTGACGGTTGATTCATATTGCGGCTTTAAGCCGTCGAGGATGTGGCTGCAGGCCTGGGTGTGAACGCCTTCGGTGGCGAACAGGTCCTTGATGCCGAGCGGAATGCCTTCGAGCGCCCCGCCCTGCCCCGCGGCCAACCGCTGGTCAGAGGCCTTCGCCATCTCGCGCGCCTTTTCCGGCGTTTCGACGACATAGGCATTGAGCACACGCGCCTTTTCCATGGCGGCGAGATAGGCGTCCGTCAGTTCGAGGGCCGAGAACTGCTTCTTCTTCAGGCCGTCGCGGGCGGCGGCAATCGTAAGTGATGTCAGATTGGTCATGATTATTCGACCACCTTCGGGACCATGAAGAAGGAATCTTCCTGGGCAGGCGCATTGGCGGTGATCTTCGCGGGGTAATGCCCGTCCGTCACATCGTCCTTGCGCATCTTCATCTTGACCGTCACGACCGAGGTCAGGGGTTCGACACCCGAGACGTCCACCTCGTTCAACTGCTCGATAAAGCCCAGGATGGCGTTGAGTTCTCCGCTAAGGCGCGGCACGTCCTCATCCTTCACCTTGAGGCGCGCCAGCCGCGCCACGCGCTTGACCGTTTGCTGATCGACAGACATCGGGGAATCCAGTCCTTGAGGCTTAATCCAAGGGCGCGGAATAGCATCCACCCCGCCCCCCTGCAACTTGGCTTTCGGGCCGTTCTCCTCTAGGGCGCGGTGGCCGGTGGCGTGAGGGCCTTCGCGAGGTCGGCCAGATAGAGGTCCGTGTGCGACCCCGGCGGCGCGACGATGCGGCCGATCACGCGGAAGACGGGATTGGGGATGGTAACGCGCTCTGTCACCTCAAGCCGGGTACCCGAACCCTCGGCGGCAAAACGTCCTGTCCACACGCCGCTGAAACCGCGGGCCGAGACATAGGAAATGGCATAGCGCTCGTTCGGGACACTGTCCTCGATGCGGAAGGCGATGCGGTCTCCGTCCCTGGTGTTCTCCACCCAGCTTTTTCCATCCGGCGCCAGATCGATCGAGCCGATGTCCGAGCGCCAGTTGGCCTGGCCCGCGGTATCGGTGACCTTCGCGAAGGCCTGGTCCGGAAGGACGGGAAGCAGAACCGAACGGCTGGCCTCGGTTGTCCACGGCAGCAGAAGTCCGGCGATGACGATGGCTGAGACGAGGAACGACCACGACCGCAGCGATGATGAGCGTCATTTTCATGGTTCACACCTCCTCGATGTTGCGCCCAGGCTTGCGCGCTTCGTAGTCATAGACCGCCAGCTGCTTGCCCAGCGGCGAGGCGCGCACCCCTTCGGCCGCGAGCAGCACGGCCTGGCGTTCCACACCGCCGGGGAGCTTGGGGTTGAGGAAGCCGCCTTTGCGCAACACCCGCCACCAGGGTGTGAGTTCGTCCTGCGGAACGCCCCGCGCGCGCCGCTCCTCCGCCGCGCGGGCCGACATGTTGGCGAAGATGGCAGTCGAAACCGGGCAGGCCACCGCCACCTTGTGCCGGCGCGCCAGAGCGGCGCGGATGTCATCGAGCGTCACGACCTCGCCCGGTTCGAGCTTGCGGATCAGCGCGTCCACCTCCGCCGGGCTCGACACCACCATGGCCCCGCCCTTTGCCTCTGCATAACCCGGGGCACCGCGCGGGATGACATGAACGATGTGCGGCTCGCGCCCGCTGTTCAGGTGTTCAATGGCGGATTTCTTTTTCGCCATAAGGATCCTCCGGCAACTCGATAATGTTGCACGGGGAGGTAGCGCAGGGCTCGTTGCTTGTGAACAAGACCTGTTTGTTCGGGCTCTGTTCGCGCTCAGGCGACCTTCAAGGGAGCTTTCTGGCGTCCCTTCTCATCGAAGTTCTCGGGCCGCAGCCAACGCTCGAAACCGGCCCTCACGCGGTGCCAGTCCTTGTCCAGCATGGCGAACCACGCCGTGTCGCGGTTGCAGCCCTTCACGATCATATGCTGGCGGAAGATGCCCTCGAATTCGAGGCCACAGCGCGCGGCCGCCTTACGCGAGGGGGCGTTCAGTGCGTCGCACTTCCATTCGAGACGGCGTACGCCAAGGTCGTCGAAGCAATGGCGGATCATCAGGAAGATCGCCTCGGTGGCCTCCCGCGTCTTCTGAAGGCTGGGCGACATCCAGATATGGCCGATTTCGATCACGCCATTGGCGGCATCGCAGCGCATGAAGGCGCCCATGCCGCAAGGCTTGCCTGTGTCACGGCGGATGAAGGCGTAGAACCAGGGGTCGCGTGCGGCCTCACGCTCCTTCGCCCAGGCTTCGAAGGCCTCGAAACTCTCCCAGGGGCCATAGCCCATGTAAGTCCAGAGATCGTCATGCCTGGCTATCGAGTCGTAGAGGTCCTTGGCAAGAAACTCAGCCGAGACCGGTTCGAGCAGCATCCAGACGCCGTGAAGCGGGCGCCCGTCCGGGCATGAGCCTGGCGGCTTCGGATCGACCGATTGTCCTATGGGATGCTCCGCCTTCCTTGCCATGAGCACTCCTCCATCACCCAGGACATCAACGGTTCGAGGGATTGTCGCGGCTTGTGTGCCGCGCGTCAATCCGGTCGGGCGCCGTTTCCGGCCCGCCGCCTGGCGGGAGCGGAAGGCATCTGTGAGGGCATCTGCGAAATTCTCACTTCGTTGAAGTTCCGCAGCATGCTGATGTCATTGCGCTGGATGGCGTCGAGCATCTTCGTGAGAAGGAAAAGGACATCGGACTTTTCCGTGCCCCGCTTGATCGTCAGGGTCATCGACCGGTCCTTCGTGTCACCAACGAAGCCAACATAGTGTATGAAGTTGCTGTCCATGCCAAGCACCTCCCTGTAACAGTAACCTGCGCCTGCTGCGCAAAAACCCTGACCGAACATGACTTGTTTCAGGGCGCAAAGCTTTTCAATTCAATTGATGATAACCAAAACCAAACCGGTAAACCATATCAACTGAATTTATTTCCTGGTCTATAGTTAATTTTTTAGCGAAGACGCACAAACAGCACCGGCTGGCAAAAGCCGCGGCCCTGCGCTAAGCCCGCAGCCTCGTGGGGAACCGCCCCCGCCTGGAGGATGCATGCCTGACGATCTCAAGCTCCGCGACGCAGTGGCCATGATCCCCGCCGGCGCGCGGCTGATGGGGCTCGATCTCGGCAGCAAGACCATCGGGGTTGCCACAAGCGACCGGACGCGGATGATCGCGACGCCCATCGAGACCATCGCGCGGAAGAAATTTACCCAGGATACAGAGCGGCTTCTGGCCATCATCGCGGCCGAGAACATCGGCCTCATCGTGCTGGGGCTTCCGGTCAACATGGACGGCACGGAGGGGCCCCGCTGCCAGTCCACACGGGCCTTCGCGCGGAATTTCGCGAAGCTTTCATCCGTACCCATCGTGTACTGGGACGAGCGGCTGTCGACGGCGGCGGTTGAGCGCATGCTGATCGAGGCCGATGCCTCACGCGCCAAGCGCGACGAGGTGATCGACAAGCTGGCCGCTGCATGGATCCTGCAGGCAGCGCTCGACTCGCTCAGATGACCACTATCTTCCTCACCCTGCTGCCGGTCTTCATCGTGATCCTCGTAGGGTTCGGACTGAGGCACCTCCGCGTCATCGGCGAGCCCCAATGGGCGGGGCTGGACCAGCTCTGCTACTTCGTCCTGTTCCCGGCCATCATCTTCAAGGAGATCGCGGCGGCGGATTTCTCCGGCGTTCAAGTATTCCGCATGGCGGGCGCCATGATGCTGGCGGCGGTCCTGATGATCGGGCTCCTCGTCCTCCTCCACCGGCCGCTGATGAAGGGCTTGGGGATGAACGGGCCACAATTCACCAGCCTCGTCCAGGGGGCGGCGCGCTGGCACACTTTCATTGCCTTCGCCATCATCCCGCTGCTGTTCGGGCCGCAGGCGCTGTCACTCGGAGCGGTGAGTGCGGCGGCGATGACACCGCTTCTGAACATCCTCTGCGTCATCGTCATGGCGCGCTTCGCGCATGAGACGCATGTGTCGGCGCGGGAACTCTTCTGGTCCATTCTTCGCAACCCCTTCGTGTTCTCCTCGCTGGGCGGCGTGGCCTGGAAGATGTCAGGGCTTGAGCTTCCCACCATGGGTCTTCAGGTGCTGGACATGATCGGGCGGGGCGCGCTGGGCCTTGCGCTGCTCACCGTGGGTGCTGGGCTGCGTCTGGGTGACGCGTTGTCGAGCGTCCGGCCCGTCGCGGCGGCAACGGCGCTCAAGCTGCTCGCCATGCCGCTCCTCATGGCCGGAACCCTGACGCTGATGGGGGTGGAGGGGCAGGCCTTCGCCGTGGCCATGCTGTGCGCAGCGGTTCCCACCGGGTCCGGCGCCTATGTGCTGGCCCGCCAGATGGGGGGTGACGCGCCCATGGTCGCCAATATCCTGACGCTGCAGGTGATTGCTGCCGCAGTGACAATTCCGCTGGTGCTGTACCTGGCGGTCGGCTGAGGCCTGTGCACAGGCCGGAGATGCCGCTTGCGGCGGAGGCGGTAAGTGCTTACACACCCGGCTTTAATGACACGCGAACCCTGTCCGCCGCTGATCAAGGCCCAGCATCTGCTGGCCATCGACGACATCTCATCGCTCGACGCCATCCGCCTCCTCGACCTCGCCGAGCGCTATGTTTCCCTGAGCCGCCAGACCGACAAGCGCGAGCCCGTCCTCCAGGGCCGCACCCAGGTCAACCTGTTCTTCGAGGCCTCGACACGCACGCAAAGCTCCTTCGAGATCGCGGGTAAGCGGCTGGGGGCGGATGTCATGAACATGGCAGTCGCCACCTCCGCCGTCTCCAAGGGCGAGACGCTGCTCGACACGGCGATGACCATCAACGCCATGCAGCCAGACTTTCTGGTGGTGCGCCACCCGTCCAGCGGCGCGGCCGAACTCCTCGCCCAGAAGGTGTCCTGCGCGGTGATCAACGCGGGCGATGGCCAGCATGAGCACCCGACGCAGGCGCTGCTCGATGCGCTGACCATCCGCCGCCACAAGGAAAGTTTCGAGGGCCTCACGGTTGCGATCTGCGGTGACGTGCTGCATTCCCGCGTGGCGCGCTCCAACATCCACCTGCTCAACAAACTTGGCGCCCATGTGCGCGTCGTCGCGCCGTCCACGCTGCTGCCCTCGGGCATTGCCAATTTCGGCGTCGAGGTTCACCGCAGCATGGAGGCCGGCCTCAAGGGTGCCGATGTGGTCATGATGCTGCGCTTGCAGCTGGAGCGGATGACGGGGGCCTTCGTGCCCTCGATCCGCGAATACTACCGCTTCTTCGGCCTCAACGCGGACACACTGAAGCTCGCCAAACCCAAGGCCATGGTAATGCATCCAGGCCCGATGAACCGCGGCATCGAGATTGACTCCGATGTGGCCGACGGCGCCCAGTCGGTGATCCGCGAACAGGTCGAGATGGGCGTCGCTGTCAGGATGGCGGTCCTCGATGCCCTGTCGCGCAACATGCCCGGCGGAGGCAATTGATGAAGAGTCCGTCGAAACCGCATGCCAGCCGCAGGGCCTATGTCAACGCCAACATCGTTGCGCCCGCACAGGGCCTCAACGGCAAGGGCGGCATCCTGATCGAGGATGGCTGGATCCTCGCCGCCGGGCCAAAGGTCACGCGGGAGAGCTTAGGCGCGGGCACCTCCATCACCGACTGCAGGGGCCTCACTCTCATTCCCGGCCTCATCGACATGCGGGTTTTCACCGGCGAGCCGGGGCTTGAATATCGCGAGACGCTGGCCAGTGCCTCAGAAGCGGCTGCGGCAGGTGGTGTGACCACCATGATCGTGATGCCCAACACCCAGCCCGTCATCGATGATGCGGCGATCGTGGACTTCATCCTCAGGCGCGCGCGCGATACGGCGAGCGTGAGGGTCGCGCCCATGGCCGCGATCACCAAAGGCCTCGAAGGCCAGCTGATGACGGAAATCGGCCTCCTCAAGGAGGCGGGTGCGGTTGCCATCACCGACGGCACCAAAGCCGTCGCCAATGCCAATGTGTTCCGCCGTGCACTCACCTATGCGCGCGACTTCGGCATGCTCGTTGTGCAGCATGTGGAAGAGCCTAGCCTCTCCTCCGGCGTCATGAATGCGGGCGAGGCGGCGAGCCGGCTTGGGCTTTCCGGCAATCCCGCCATGTCGGAGGTCATCATGCTGGAGCGCGACCTGCGCCTCGTCGAGATGACTGGCGCCCGCTACCACGCCTCGCAGATCTCGAGCGCAAAGTCGGTCGAAGTGATGCGGGCGGCGAAGGCAAGGGGCCTTCCCGTCACCTGTGGTGTTTGCGTCCATCACCTGGTGCTGAACGAGAATGACATCGGCGCCTACCGCACCTTCTTCAAGCTCTCCCCGCCCTTGCGCTCCGAGGATGACCGGCGCGCATTGGTGGAGGCCGTGGCGGACGGCACCATCGATGTCATCGTCTCGGGCCATGACCCGCAAAGTGCGGATACCAAGCGCCTGCCCTTCGCGGAAGCAGCCTTCGGCGCGATCGGGCTCGAGACCATGCTCTCCGCGACTCTGGGACTGCACCACAATGACGGCGTGCCGCTACCACGGCTCGTCGAGGCGCTGTCATCGAAGCCCGCCGAAATCCTGGGGCTCGAGGCCGGACGTCTGGCGCCGGGCGCCCCCGCTGATTTCGCGCTGGCGGACTTGAACCTGTCATGGACGGTGGAGGAGGACACGCTCCGCTCCCGCGCCAAGAATTCCCCCTTCGAGCACCGGACGCTGGAGGGGCGCGCCGTCGAGACCATCGTTGCAGGCGAGAGCGTTTACGCTTACGTTCGATCTTCGTCATTGCTCTCCGTTGATGGAGAGGAAAACTGATGTGGAGAATGTTGGAACAATGTTGGGCCTATCTGCCCTCGACACGATCCTCGCGCTGGTGTTCGGCTATCTCTGCGGCACCATTCCCTTCGGGCTGATCCTGACGAAGTCGGCGGGGCTGGGCGACATCCGCTCGATTGGCTCGGGCAACATTGGCGCCACCAATGTGCTGCGTACCGGCAACAAGAAGGTGGCGGCGGCGACACTTGTTCTCGATGCGCTGAAAGGCACCGTGCCGGCCCTGCTCATGGGCTGGCTGTTCAGTCCGCAGGCGGCAATCCTCGCTGGGCTCGCAGCCTTCTTCGGGCATCTTTTCCCGATGTGGCTGGGCTTCAAGGGCGGCAAGGGTGTCGCGACCTCGATCGGTGTTCTCTTCGGGCTCTTCTGGCCGCTGGGGCTGATTTTCATGGGCGTGTGGATCGTGATGGCCGTGCTGTTCCGCATCTCCTCGCTCTCGGCCTTGACCGCGAGCCTCCTCTCGCCGCTCGCTGCATGGGTCATGGACAGGAACGACCTGATCCTTCCCGCCGCCATCATGGGACTTGCCGTGTTCATCACCCATCGCGCCAACATCGGCCGGATACTCAAGGGTGAGGAGCCGCGCATCGGAAAGTCGAAACCTGCATGATGAGGCCTGGATGAGTGGGGGACCGCTCAGCGCGGAGGAGCGCCTGAACTGGCTTCGCCTCTCCAAGAGCGAAAATGTCGGACCCTTCACCTTCAAGACCCTCCTAAAACGATATCACTCCGCCACTGACGCCCTGCGCGCCCTGCCCGAACTCACGCACAAGGGGGGCCTCGGCCGTCCGCCGCGCATTTATCCGCGCGAGCGGGCGGAGCAGGATTTCGAGAATGCCGCGGCATTCGGGGCGCGCTTCATCACGCTGGCGGATCAGGACTACCCGCCGCTGCTGCGCGAAACGGATACCGTCCCCCCGATCATCTGCGCGAAGGGCGATCTGTCGTTGCTCGGGCGGAGCGGCGTGGCGATTGTCGGCGCGCGCAATGCCTCCGCCATCGCCCGCAAATTCTCACGCCAACTGGCACGCGAGATTGGCGGCGAGGGTCATGTGATCGTCTCGGGCCTTGCCCGCGGGATCGATACCGCCGCGCATGAGGCCTCCCTCGACACTGGCACGATCGCAGTGGTGGCGGGCGGCGCCGACGTGATCTATCCGCCGGAGAATGCGGCACTCCATGCGGCCATCGCGGAGCGCGGCGTGATCGTCTCCGAGCAGGCGCCGGGAACGGAGCCCAAGGCGGATTTCGTCCCCCGCCGCAACCGCATCATCTCCGGCATTTCCCGGGCGATCATCGTGGTGGAAGCCGCCGTGCGTTCGGGCTCGCTCATCACGGCGCGCTATGCCGCCGAACAGGGGCGCGACGTCTTCGCCGTGCCGGGCTCACCACTTGACCCACGCTGCGAGGGCACCAACAAGCTGATCCGCGACGGGGCGACCCTGCTCACCTCCGCGCGCGACGTGACGGATGCGCTGGCAAACGAGCCGAGACCCCGGCAGATGAGCTTTCTCGAACCGGACCCGCCGCCCCTGCTCCCGCGCGAGACGGATGAGGCGGAGGCGAAGCGGCTGCTCGAACTGCTGTCGCCCACGCCCATCGACATCGATGACTTGCTGCGCGAGAGCGGACTCGAGGCGGCAACGCTCTCGGCACTCATCCTGGAACTGACGCTGGCAGGTTCCATCACCCGGCACCCCAATGGCGCGGTGTCACGGGCCTGAGGCCAGCGCCTCCGGCAGGGATCTGATCTCGGCCGCCACAAGGCGCTGCAACTCCCAGAGATAGCTGTCGTGGATGCCGAGCTCCTCGAGCTTCATGACGGTGTGGTGGAGATAGGCCGCGCCTGAACCGCCGTGGCCCGCAGCACGCGCCAGCATGTGGGCCTGGGCGTGGATCGGCAGCCTCGCATAGAAGCGGTCGCGCCGCATGCCGGCATAGAAGGTCAGCGCCTTGCGGCGGGCACCTGCGGCATCGACATCGACGTAGCGCCAGGCGCGGGTGGCGCGTTGATATGGCGCCTCCCGCCGCACAAGCTTGTCGAGTTCGCCTGCGGCCTTCCCACCGGCGATGCGGAAGAGTTCACCCTTGCAGGACCCGCCATGGTCCAGCGCCAGCATGAGGCCCGGCTGTTCCGGCGAGCCGCGGAAGCGGAAGAGCTGCATGCAGAAGGCGCGGTGCCAGCCGCGAAGCCAGGCAGTGTGGCGCTCCTCGAAGTCGAAGCCGGGGTTCCACAGCAGCGAGCCATAGCCGAAGACGAGGACATCGCCCGGGCCATTCTCCGCCACCATGGCGCTGACGGCCTCGGCATAGTCCGCCTCCGTCATAGGAACACGGTCTTCGAGGGGCAAATGGTCCTGCGGGATCTTGCGCTCCACGCGGGCGACGAGATCGGAGGTCAGGACGAGCGGCTTGCGCATCTTCCCTCTCCCTTCGTCAGCCCTGAGGCGCCTCGCCGGGGCCGAGTTGGCGGAGCATCAACACCATGGTGGCGTGGGCCTCGCCCTCTCCCATGTTGACGATCTTGTGCGGCAGGTCGCCCCGGAAGCGCAGCGTCTCACCGGCCTTGACCCGCTTCGCCTGATCGCCAGCCGTGACCTCGATCTCGCCTGCCAGCAGGTAGAGATGCTCGACAGTGCCGGGCGGATGGGGGTCCGATTCCAGAACACCCTGGGGTTTCGCCCGGAAATCATACCATTGGACGTGTTCGACAAGGTTCAAGGGCCCGGCAATTGCAAGCCGGCACAGCCCGTCCTGGCTTTCGAGCATCGGCACCCCGGACTTCTGCTGGTGCTCAAGGAACACCTGGGGCTCGTCATTCCGCAAAACCTCGTCAATCGTCGTGTCGAGCGCCCGGGAAAGTCGGTAAACTGTTGAAAGTGTTGGATTTGTCTCGTTACGCTCGATCTGGGAGATGATCGACTTGGCGACGCCCGACTGTTCGGAGAGGTCCCCAAGCGACATGTTGTATGCCTTGCGGAGCCGCTGGATGGTCTTGCCAAGAGAGGGGGTCGGATCGAAGTCCTGGGGGTTCTCTTTCCGGCCGCGACGCGTTGACATTTCGTCGTCCTGTAACTAGAACTGGTGTTCGTTAAAACGAACATCACCTGCGTTTGGTGTTCCTGCAATCTGTTGATAGCGCGTTTTCGTTCTTATTTTCAAACGAAATCGACGCCGCTCCACCAGAGATGTACGGAAGACCGAACGTTTGGAAAGGCGAACAGACAGGAACAGGGACGAGGCCATCATGCGCTACTTTCCCATCTTCTTCGATCTCGACAACCGGCCCGTCACCGTGGTGGGCGGAACCGAGGAAGCGCTGCGCAAGATCAGGCTGCTGCTGAAGACTGGCGCCCATATCAACGTGATCGCACCCGAACTCCATGACGAACTTGCCGCGGAGCCGCGCGTCAACTGGATTGCCAGGGGCTATCATGCCGGACTGCTGGAGGGCGCCGCCCTCGTCTACTCGGCGGATGCCGCGCTGAACGAAAGGGTTGCTTCCGACGCACGCGCCTTAGGGATTCCCGTCAACGCCGTCGACAACCCCGATGTATCCACCTTCATCGTGCCCTCGATCGTCGACCGCGACCCCGTGGTGGTGGCGATCGGCACGGAGGGAACGGCCCCCATCCTCGGACAGGGCCTCAGGGCGCGGATCGATGCGATGCTGCCGCAGGCGCTGGGCGATCTTGCCCGCGCAGCCTCGGGCCTGCGTGAGCGCGTGGCGGACGCCCTGCCGCCGGGCAACCGCCGCCGCTCCTTCTGGTACCGCTTCTTCTTCGGCGATGTGCGTGATGCCTTCATCGCGGGCGATTCCTGCAATTACCTCGCCGGCGTCGAGGCGCTGTTCCAGAGCGAGGCGCACCCTGCCCGGGGCAGTGTTGCCTTCGTGAGCCTCGGCTCGGAGGACCCGGAACTCCTCACCATCAGGGCGCAGCGGAAACTGCAGGAGGCGGATATCATCGTGCATGACCGTGCCGTGCCCATCGCCATCCTTGAAATGGCCAGGCGCGATGCCGTTCGCAATCCCGTCAAGGGCGAGCTCTATGACGGCGCCACCGGCCTGCTCATCGCCGAGGCCTTAGCCGGCAAGCGCGTGGTGCGCCTGTCGATGAACGAGCCCTCGCTGGAAGAGACGGTGTCGGTTGCCGCAGAGGGCATCGCCTTTGACACCATTCCCGCGGTGGCGCTGCCTAGGCCCGCCGACATCATCGCCCTCCCCGTCCGCGAGGACATCCGGGAGGACATTCTGAGAGCTGCATCATGAGTGACATCGAAAAGGGACAACTCGTTACCGCCAACCGGCTCAGGGACGGCATTGCCGTCTTCATGACCAGGTCCGGCGACTGGAGCGAAGTGATCGACGACGCGGTACTGGCGCTTGAGCCGCAGGCCGCGGCAGCACTCGAGGCACGCGCCAAGGCCGACGAGAAGAAGACCATTGTAACGGGCGCCTATCTGATCGACGCCGAGCGCCTCGAAGGCCGGGTGCGTGCCGCCCACATCCGGGAGCGCATGCGCGCCCTGGGCCCCACCGTAAGACTGGACCTCGGCAAGCAGGCCGAGGGCAAGGGCGCTGGCTTCGCCGCCCACGAAGGAGAGTGAACCGATGTACCGCTATGACGAGTTCGACCATCAGTTCGTCCGTGACCGGACCAACCAGTTCCGCGGCCAGGCCGAGCGCCGCCTCTCGGGCGAGCTGACGGAAGATGAGTTCCGCCCCCTTCGCCTGATGAACGGGCTTTACCTTCAGCTTCACGCCTACATGCTGCGCGTGGCCATTCCCTATGGCACGCTGTCCAGCCGCCAGATGCGCCAGTTGGCGCTGATCGCGGAGAAGTGGGACAAGGGCTATGGCCACTTCACCACGCGCCAAAACATCCAGTACAACTGGATCAAGCTGGAGGACACGGCCGACATTCTCGATGCGCTGGCGGACGTCGAGATGCATGCGATCCAGACCTCGGGCAACTGCATCCGCAACGTGACGACGGACCATTGGGCCGGTGCCGCAGCGGACGAAATCGCGGATCCGCGCCCTGTTGGCGAGTTGCTGCGCCAGTGGTCCTCGCTCCACCCCGAATTCTCCTTCCTGCCGCGCAAGTTCAAGATCGCGGTGACGGGCGCTCCCAATGACCGCGCGGCGGTCAAGGTGCATGACATCGGCCTTCGCCTGCACAAGAACGAAAAGGGCGAGATCGGCTGGGAAGTGATCGTGGGCGGGGGCCTGGGCCGCACGCCGATGGTGGGCGTCACCGTGCGTGACTTCCTGCCCCAGCATGAGCTGATCGGCTATCTCGAAGCCATCATGCGCGTCTACAATCTCTATGGACGGCGCGACAACAAGTACAAGGCGCGCATCAAGATCCTCGTGCACGAAATCGGCGCGGAGAAGTTCAAGCAAGAGGTCGAGGCCGAATACGCGAAGCGCCCGCATCCCTCGACCGAGGTCGAGGAGCGCGAACTCGCCCGCATCGCCGCCTATTTCGCACCGCCAGCACTCGAGAGGCTGCCACGCTGGTCGGCCAGTTTCGAGGAGGCGCGGATTTCCAACCCCGCCTTCGCGCGCTGGGCGAAGAACAACCTTGGCCCCCACCGGGCGGATGGCTATGCGATCGTGAATATCTCGCTCAAGCCCGAGGGCGGTATCCCCGGCGACGCGCCGGCGGAGCAAATGCGTGTGATGGCGGATCTCGCCGAGCGCTACAGCTTCGATGAACTGCGCGTCAGCCATGCCCAGAACATCGTGCTGCCGCATGTGAAGAAGGATGATGTCTTCACCGTGTTCCAGGAACTCGAGAAGCATGGGCTCGCGGCCGCGAACTATGGCCTCGCGGGCGACATCATCGCCTGCCCCGGCCTCGATTACTGTGCGCTCGCCACCGCCCGCTCGATCCCCATCGCACAGTCGATTTCGCGCAAATTCGCAGATTCAAAGAAGCAGGACGACATCGGCAAGATCAAGATCAACATCTCGGGCTGCATCAATGCCTGCGGCCACCATCACGTTGGCCACATTGGCATCCTTGGCCTCGACAAGAAGGGCGAGGAGTATTACCAGATCACGCTTGGCGGTTCCTCCGCCGAGAACGCCTCGATCGGCACCATCCTCGGCCCCGGCTTCGCGGGGCACGAGGTGGCGGATGCCATCGAAACCATTCTCGATACATATCTCAAGCTTCGCCAGCCGGACGAGGAATTCCTCGCCACCTACCGCAGGCTCGGTGAGAAGCCCTTCAAGGAGGCCCTCTATGCCACTGCTTAAGCACAACCAGCTCGTGCCTGACACCTGGCTCCAGACCGGCGCCGAGGGCGAGTTGCCGAACGCCGGCGACATCATCGTGCCCTTCGCGCGCCTCCTCAAGGAGTGGGGCGCGCTCAAGGCCCGCAACGGACGGCTTGGCGTGCGCTTCGGCAACACCGACCGGCCCGAAGCGCTCGAGACCTTCCTCGACAGCCTGTCGTTGATCGTCCTGCTCTTCCCCGCCTTCAATGATGGGCGGGCCTATTCGATCGCGCGGAAGCTGCGCGAGATGGGCTACCAGGGCGAACTCCGCGCCACCGGCAACGTGCTGCCCGACCAATTGCAGTTCATGCTTCAGGTGGGCTTCGACGCTTTCGAGATCGGCGAGCGCTTCCCGCTTGAGACCTGGCAGAAGGCCTCGCGCCAGATGTCGCTCGCCTATCAGCGCGGGCTGTTCCGCCGGGGCTCCGAAGCCGAGATATGGACCGAGCGCCACACCGACGCCGAACCCTGGCTCGAACAGCCGCACGCCGGGTGAGCGCGTTGGACAAGTCGATCTTCGAGACCTATGCCGGCCTCGAAGGCCGCGAGCTCCTGGGGCCGATGCTCAGCGATTTCGCGGGCCGGGCCGCCGTAGTCTCCTCCTTCGGGGCCGAGTCAGCGGTGCTTCTGCACATGGTCTCCGAGGTCGACCGGGCAACGCCTGTCATCTTCCTCGATACGGGCAAGCATTTCTGGGAGACGCTCTCCTACCGCGCCAAGCTCATTGACAGGCTAGAGCGGAATGAGGCTTGACGGAATCAGGAGGGATTCCCGGCGCATTGAAAGTGTGATTCAAACTGGCCACTGGGCGGAGGCCAGTTTCGATGACCAAGCCATATCCG
>JBEILC010000028.1:0-22874 GCA_040379425.1 Hyphomicrobiales bacterium | reverse complement strand
CGCTGCCTCTCGGCGCGGAGATCGTAATGTCTCCGGGTCCCTCCGCCCGCCCCCGGGAACGTGGCTTACGTTGAACCACGCCCGCAGGCCTGCCCTCCACCCCGCCCGAGCTCACCGTCATGAGCAGGACCCCGTGTGGGGAGGAGTGATGCAGGGCTAGCAGATTTAGGAATAAATGTCAAGGACTATATTCCGAATTGTCTTTTCTGCCGTCACCCCGGCTTTCGCCGGGATGACGGCGGTGGGGGCGGGCGGCTTCTCCACTCAGCCCGAGTTTCTTACCACTCGTTCTTCCGGTAGGAGCCTCCGGCGATCTCGTAATAGTCGCCCGCACTGTCGCAAAAGATGTGACCTTCCAGCGGTGCATGAGTGGGGCCGTCGATGGCTCCCGCGGAGATCGATGTCGTGTCGCTGCCGTCAGCCTTCCAGAACAGCACTGAACCGCACTCCTTGCAGAAGCCACGCTGGGCCTCTGCGCTGGAGCGGAACCATTTCAGCCCATCCTGCCGCGTGAAGACGAGGTCAGTGTCGGCGCAGGCGGTGGCGGACATGTAGGTGCCGGTCTGCTTGCGGCACTGGAGGCAATGGCAGGCAATGACGGGCCGGAGTCCGCCCCTCACCTCGAAGCTGACAGCCCCGCACAGGCAGGAGCCGGTCTTCATGTGAAGGCCTCCGACAGCGCCTTGATGTGGTCGGGGCCGAGCCCGCAGCAGCCGCCGAAGGCGGTGACGCCCTTGTTCCGCCAGGCTTGTGATTTCTTCACCAGCTCCTCGGGCTCGATGATGTCGACGAAGGTCCACTCCGGCATCTTGAAGTAGCCGCTCTCCGGATAGGCGGCGATGGGCCCCTTCCAGTATTTGCCCAGGATGTCGATCGCCTCATCCGTGTCATTGGGCGAGGTGTGCATGATGCTGATGGCATCGGGCTTCAGCGCGGAGAGTGCGCGTGCCACATCCTCGAAGTTCTGGTCTTCGCGGCCGAAGCCCGTGAGCGTGTTGCCGTGGCGCTCGACCGAGATTCCGATCCAGACCGGGAGCCTGGTCGCCAGTGCGGCCTCGCTTGCCCAGACCGAATAGTCCTGGTCGCGCATCATCTCCATCATGATGAGGTCGACGCCGGCGGCGGCGAGATTGTCAGCCTTGCGCTTGAAAAGTGCGCGCGCCTTGCCCTCCGGCCATTCCTGCTGTTTCGAGGTGCGGTCGCTGCCCGCCACGACTGGCCGCATGGTGGACATCGAGCCCGCGACTGCCGCACTGTGGCCCTTCGCGGCTTCCTTCGCGATGGCCACCGCCGCCCTGTCGATCTCGAGGAGTTCTTCGTCACGGCCCAGCGCATTGAACAGCAGGGCCGAGGTCGCGAAGGTGTTTGCGATGATGATGTCCGCACCCGCCTTGATGTAATCCGCATGAACCTCGCGCACCACATCCGGGTGGGAGAGATTGGCTTCCGCACACCAGGCGGATGAACTCATCGGCACGCCGCGGCGCTGGATATCGGTGCCCGTGCCGCCGTCGAGAATGATGGTTTCGCCGCAGGCGTGCTTTGCGCGGATGTGGTCGTACATGTCTCTCATGCCTCCTGCCTGGCGCGGAGAAACGCCCGCATGTGGAACTCCGCCTGTGCCGGAGCATAGGCATAGGCTTGTCCCACGGGGCAGGCATGGCGCGCAAGACAGCCGCCGCCCATGCAGGCTTCGCCCGCGACATTGTTGAGGTGCCTCGCGCAGGCGGCAACGTCATAGGAGACGCCGTCGAAGGCATTGACGGGGCAGGCGGAGAGGCAGGGTTTGCCCGCGCAAGAGTCGCATGGGTGCGGGCCGGAGGAGGGGGCCGCCAGGTCGAAGGCCACGGGAAACAGCAGTGCGGCGCGGTAGGCGTGCCACAGGCCGCACACCGGATGGATGTTGAGACCGAGCGGCGAGACATGGCCGGCACCACCCCGCCGCGCCCAGGTCAGGAAGGGCCAGGGCGGGTCCATGTCGAAGGGGTAAACGGCGCGGGCATCGAGATCACGCGCCAGCGCACCCGCCGCCTCGCGAGTCCACTCGTCCATGCTGTGCGTTGCGGGGTCGCGCTCGCGGGCGAAGCGGTGGAACATGTCGGGCCCGGCATTGCCGATGAGGATCACGAAGCGCGCATCCCCCGGGACGCCGTCATCGGGTGAGGGCGCGAACCAGCCCAGCGGCGTGAAAGCTGCCCGGCGGATCGTGGTGAGGATAGGGTGTTCCATGACCCTCCTTCATTCCTCGCCCCCACGCATGTGGGGGAGTGGAAAAACAGACTTTACGCCCAGCGCGGGTCGCCGGGCTCCATCACGCTGCGCGGCAGCTTGATGTCATGCTTCGCGCGGATCTGCTCGTCGATGTGGCGGGGGATGTAATCAGGGTAATAGGTCGAGAGGATCTCGCGCTTCTTCGCAGCCGCGCGTTCCACGATGTCGGGCTTGCCCGCCTCGTTCCATTCCTTGGGGCTCATCCGGTTCGCGACGTGGGGGTAGATGTATTCCTTCTGCATCAGCGAGAGCGTCTGCTCATTGCCGAGATAATGGCCGGGTCCCTCGATGCAGACCTGGGCGATCACCTCGAGCGAGAGCGTGTCCTCGTTCACCTCGATGCCGCGGACGTTGCGGTTGATCGAGCCCAGCATGTCATTGTCGATCAGCAGGCTCTCGAGGCAGAAGCCCAGCAGCGAGGCGTGCATGCCGGCGGATTCATAGAGAAGGTTGATGCCGGTCATCGCCGAGATGCCTGCGGTGACGCCCTTCTCATAGCCGGCCTGCATGTCCGGCAGCTTCGAGTCGCACATACCGGCCGCAGAACCGACCGTGAGGTTATAGAAGTGGCCCATCTGGGCGCAGCCCGAGGTGATGAGCGCCTGCTCGCCCGAACCGCCCGACATGGCGCCCGTGCGGAGGTCCGAGACAAAGGGCCAGGGACCCCAGATCGCCACCGCACCCGGCACCACGCAATTGATGTAGACGAGGCCTGCGAGGCATTCCGACACCGCCTGGACGATCGTGCCCGCAAGGGCCGCGGGCGAGGTGGCGCCCGCCTGGGCGGCCGAGAGCAGCAGCACCGGCATGCCGCCGCGCGCTGCCACTTCGAGACAGCGGCAGGCGTCCTCGGCAAACTTCATCGGCGGCACGACGAAGCAGTTGGACTGGGACACGAAGGGGCGCTCGCGCCACTTGTCCTCGCCGCCCGCCACATAATGCAAAATCTGCAGGCATTCATCGACATGGGCGGGATCGACCATGGAGGTGCCGACATGCTTCTGTGTGCCGGCGATGCAGGCGTACATGGTGTTGATGTCGAGGTCGTGGCCGGTGATCATGTCACGCGCCGTTACCGGGCGCTGGTAAAAGTGGATGTGCTCGCAGTTGTCCACGATGCGGCCGGCGTCATAAAGATCGACCAGCACGGACTCACGGTACTCCCGGGTCTCCGGCTCGACGATGTGGACGGCGGCGCCCGCGGTTCCGAAATAGACCTTGTTGCCCGAGGGCTCCATGTCATGCTTCGGGTCACGCCCGTGGAGAACGAAGTTCCTGGCACAGCTCGCCAGCGTATCCTCGACGAGGCCACGCGGAATGCACAGGCGGCCTTGCGCGTTGATCCAGCAACCCCTGGCCGTCATCGCCTCGACGCATGTGGGGATGGCCTGGGCAAGGCCCACGGTTTCGAGCAGCTTCAGCGCCGTCTCGTGGATGCGTTGCATGTCGCGTTCGGTGAGGGGCTTGTACTGCCCGCCCTCCATGCCAGGGCGGACGGCGGCCTCGGCCTGCGGAATGGGGCGGGAGCGCAGCGCCCGGCGGGCCTCGCGGCCGCCGCGGCGGCGGGACAGGTCTTCAACAGCACTCATGGCTCAAGCCTCCTGATAAGGACTCTATATCCCCCGGTTCGACGCCAGGTTTCAACGGCCTATCTTTTTCGGGCGAGCGCAAGTTTTTTTCACCCCTAAGCAGGGTCCTTTGCGGGATTCTTCCCCTAACGCCCTGAATTCAGGAGTGGTAAAGGGAAACAGGAATCCAGTGGTGAAGAAACTTGGCCAGACGTGACCTGCCACCCCTACGTGCGCTGACAGCTTTCGAGGCCGCGGCCCGGCTCGGTAGTTTCCGGCTGGCTGCGAGCGAACTTGGCATCACCCGCTCCGCCGTGAGCCACCAGGTGAAGTCGCTCGAACAGCGCCTTGGCGTGCAGCTCTTCCGGCGTGATGCGCGTCGCGCCGAGCTCACCCAGGCAGGTCACACCTATTTCCCGCCGGTGCGCGAAGCCTTCGACATGATCGAGGCGCAGACCCGCGCGCTGAAGCCTTCCGCCGCCGACAATGAGCTGACCGTACAGGTCTATGTGACAGTTGCCCTCAAATGGCTGATTCCGCGCCTTCATGATTTCGAAAGGCGCTACCCGGACATGAAGGTGAGGCTTTCGACCTCCTATTTCGACTGGGACTTTGACGAGAAGAATGTCGACGTTGGCTTGATCCTCGCGCGCAACCGCTCGCCCGATCACTACTACCGGACGCTCTTCAACTCGCTGCTTACCCCCATCTGCTCGCCCGAGATGCTGAAGGGACCCAATGCGCTGAAGACGCCGGAGGACCTCCGCAAGCACAAGCTGCTTTATGTTTATACGGCGGAAGAGGACTGGCACCTGTGGCTCGAGGATGCGGGCGTCAAGGGCATCAAGCTCTCGGACCGCCTGGCCTTCGACAGCTACATTCTGGCGCAGGAAGCGGCGATCGAGGGCAGGGGTATCGCCATGACCATCGGCCCCTTCGCGACCGAGGAGATCAAGGCGGGCCGTCTCGTTCATCCGTTCCCGCTCAAGGTGCCGCACCGGCACAACTGGCTCTTCGCCTGCAATGCCGAACACCGCATGAAGTCCAAGATCAAACGTTTCGAGGACTGGCTGGTGAAGCAGATTGCTGCCGATCCCACCCTCGAACCCTATCGTGACAAAGGAAGTGCCAAGTGACCAATACCGATCTCGACACCACCCGAAAGAGCCGCCGCGAGGGTGGCGGGCGCCGTGGCGGGGGCGGGGGGCGCAGTGCCGTGCCGCAACTGCCGCGCCGCAAGCTGAAGCGCCTCTTCCCCGCGATGGAGATCGTGTCGAAGGATGAGCTGGAGGCGATCCATCATGCCTCGCTCCGAGTGCTGTCCGAAATTGGCATGGACTTCACACTGCCCGAGGCGCGCGGCATGCTGAAGAAGGCCGGCGCCAAGGTCGAGGGCGAGCGCGTCCGTTTCGACCCCGCCATGATCGAGGAACTGATCGCGTCCGCCCCTTCGGAATTCACCTTCCATGCGCGCAATCCCGAGAATGACCAGACGATCGGCGGCAATGCCATCACGTTTGGCACCGTGGCGAGCCCGCCCAACAGCTCGGACATGGACGGCGGCCGGCGTACCGGCAATTACCAGGACTACCGCAACTTCCTGAAGCTGGCGCAGTATTTCAACTGCATTGGCTTGCTTTCCGGCTATCCGGTCGAGCCGATCGACGTTCATGCCTCCGTCCGCCATCTGGAGGCGCTGCGCGATGCCGTGCTGCTCACCGACAAGCCCTTCCACGCCTACTCGCTGGGCAAGGAGCGCATTCGCGATGGCATCGAGATCGCGCGCATCGGCCGCGGCATCAGCCATGAGCAGCTGGAGCGCGAACCCTCGCTCTTCACCATCATCAACACCAACTCGCCCCTGAAGCTCGACACGCCGATGCTGAACGGCATTCTCGAGATGTCGTCGAGGAACCAGATCGTCTGCGTCACGCCCTTCACGCTGGCGGGCGCCATGGCGCCGGTCACGGTCGCAGGCGCACTCGTCGAGCAGAATGCGGAGGCGCTTGCGGGCATTGCCTTCACCCAGCTGGTGCGGAAAGGCGCGCCGGTGATCTATGGCGGCTTCACCTCCAACGTCGACATGAAGTCGGGCGCTCCCGCCTTCGGCACGCCTGAATACATGAAAGCCACCATCGTCGGCGGCCAGCTGGCGCGGCGCTACAAGATTCCGTTCCGCACCTCGAACACCTGTGCGGCGAACACCGTAGACGCGCAGGCGGCCTATGAGAGCGTGTTCTCGCTCTGGGGCCTTACAATGGGCGGTGGCAATCTCATCATGCATGGCGCGGGCTGGCTCGAAGGCGGCCTCGTTGCAAGCTTCGAGAAGTTCGTGCTCGACTGCGACCTGATCCAGATGGTGGGCGAGTTCATGCAGCCCCTTGAGACGACCGAGGACGCACTTGGCGTGGAGGCGATCCGCGAGGTGGGCCCCGGCGGCCACTTCTTCGGCGCGCAGCACACGCTTCAGCGTTACACCAATGCCTTCTATACCCCCATCATCTCCGACTGGCGCAACAACCAGCAATGGCTCGCCGCCGGAAAGCCGGAGGCCTGGCAGAAGGCCAACGCCGTGTGGAAACAGTCACTGGCCGATTACCAGGAACCCACGATCGATGAAGCGGTGCGCGATGAACTCAACGCCTTCGTCGAAAAGCGCAAGGCGGAGGGCGGGGCGCCGACGGATTTCTGATGCCGCGCATCACCGTCATCGGCGGGTCGAACGTGGACATCAAGGGCCGCAGCAGCGGCCCTTACCGTTCGGGCACCTCCAATCCCGGCGAGGTGACGGTCTCCGCAGGGGGCGTGGGGCGTAACATCGCGGAAAACCTCGCAAGGCTGGGGCTCGATGTTTCGCTGATCACGGCGCTGGGCAATGACGCGAATGGCCGCTTCCTGCGCGAGGCCTGCGGGCGTGCCGGGTTCGATCTCTCCCATGCCATCACGGTGCAGGACGTGACCGGCATCTATCTCGCCGTGCTGGACGAGAAGGGTGAGATGGTGAGTGCGGTGAGCGACATGCGCGCCATCGACAGGCTGGAACCCGCGCATCTGGCGGCCGCCGGGGAAATGCTCGCCGCGTCCGACTTGCTGGTGGCGGACTGCAACATCTCCATCGCCTGCCTTGACTGGCTGTGCGCCTTCGCCGGGCCGCGCCTCCTGATCGAGCCCGTGTCGGTGACCAAGGCGATGAAGCTGAAGGCGTTCAGCCGGTCCACGCCGGTCTTCGCGGTGACGCCGAACACACAGCAGCTCGTGGCCCTGACCGGCGGCGACATCGCGGCGCTGCATGAGATGGGCTTTGCCAATGTCATCGTTCATCGCGGCAGCGCAGGCGCGGTGGTATCTGACGGCCAGGCCGTGGCGCAGATTGCCTCTGCAGCCGTCTCCGCCATCGCCGACGTGACCGGGGCGGGCGATGCCGCCGTCGCAGGCCTTGTCTGCGGCCTCGCCGAGGGCCTCCCGCTTGCCGAAGCCGCCCGGCTGGGCCAGCACGCGGCGGCGGTGAAGCTGGCATCATTAAACTCCGTGGCTGACGGATTAAGCCGTGACAGGCTCATGCAGTCACTGGCAGCATCGAAACAGAAACCTCCTCTCCCCCACATGCGTGGGGGCGAGGGGTAAGACCACAGGTGCCGATTGCCTTACCCTCTCTCCCTCACCCCCGAACTCCGTGAAGCGCTGCAGGCCAGACGCCCCGTCGTGGCGCTTGAATCGACCATCATCGCGCATGGCATGCCCTATCCGCAGAATGTGGAGACGGCCCGGACGGTGGAGCACATCGTGCGCGCCCATGGCGCCGTGCCGGCCACGATTGCCATCATCGGCGGGCAGCTGAAGGTGGGCCTCGCCGATGATGAGCTTGACAAGTTCGGGCGCGAGGGGCGCTCCATCGCCAAGGTCTCGGTGCGAGATCTTCCCTTCATCGTGGCCGGGAAACGTGACGGCGCGACGACGGTCGCCTCCACCATGCGGATTGCCGCCATGGCCGGCATCCATGTCTTCGCCACGGGCGGCATTGGCGGCGTGCACCGGGGAGCGGAGCGAACCTTCGACATTTCCGCCGACATGACGGAATTCGCCGCGAGCGACGTTGCCGTGATTACGGCCGGGGCCAAGGCCATTCTTGACCTCGCGCTCACACTTGAAACGCTGGAGACGCTGGGTGTCCCGGTGATCGGCTTCGGCACGGCGGAGTTCCCCGCCTTCTATTCGCGCCAGAGTGGCCATGTCCTGCCGATGAGCTGCGCCAGCGCAGCCGATGCCGCCCGTGTGATGCATGCGAAATGGCAGATGGGTCTCAAGGGCGGGCTCGTCATCGCCAACCCCATTCCGGCCGAAGCCGAGATCCCGTCTGCCGAAATCACGCCCATCGTCGAGGCCGCGGTCAGGAAGGCGGAAGTCCAGGGTATCGCCGGCAAGGACCTCACACCCTTCCTCCTCGCCGAGATCGCGGGCGTAACCGAGGGGCGCTCGCTTGCCGCCAATATCGCACTCGTCAAGAACAACGCGAAGGTCGCGGCAGAGATCGCGGTCGCCTATGCGGGGATGACGTCGTGAACGTGCAGCGGCGCGGGCGGCGTGCAGATGCCGCCCACACGCCGATCCAGCAGCTTCCTTTCCGGCAGCCCCGGCACACGCTTGAGCCCTCGCGCATCGTTTCCGATGACCAATTGGATGCAATCCACCTCCAGTCCCTGAAGGTGCTGGAGGAGATCGGCATGGACATTCTCCATGATGAGGCACGAGACATCCTCGCCAAGGCAGGAGCGCGGGTTGATGGTGAGCGGGTGCGGATCGGGCGGGAGATCATCGAACAGGCGCTGAAGACGCCGCCCTCCGAATTCACCTTCCATGCGCGCAACCCTGCCCACAACATCCGGGTTGGCGGCAAGTGGATCGCCTTCGCCCCCGTGGGCGGTCCGCCAAATTGCTCAGACCTCGATCGTGGCAGGCGCCCCGGCACGCTGGAGGATGCGGGGAATTTCGTGAAGCTGTCCCAGTTCTTCAACACCGTGCACACAGCGGGCGGTGCTTCCGTCGATGCGCTCGACGTCCATGCCTCGGTGCGGCACCTGCATATCACCCGCAACAAGATGGTCTATTCGGACAAGGTGCCCTTCATCTACGCGACTGGCAGGGCGCGCCTCTTCGACGGGCTGGAAATCATCCGCCTGGCGCGCGGGGTGAGCCATGAACAGCTCCTGGCGGAACCCTCCTCTTACACCGTCATCAATACCAACTCGCCGCTGAAGCTCGACACGCCCATGGCCATGGGCATCATCGAGATGGCGCGGCTCAATCAGATCGTGGTGGTGACCCCCTTCACGCTCCTTGGCGCCATGGCGCCGGTGACGCTGGCGGGCGGCCTTGTGGAGCAGAATGCCGAGGCGCTCGCTGGGCTGGCGCTTTCTCAGCTCACGCGGCCCGGCGCACCCTTCGTCTATGGCGGCTTCACCTCCAATGTGGATATGAAATCGGGGGCGCCCGCCTTCGGAACGCCTGAATATATGAAGGCCTGCATCATCGGCGGCCAGCTCGCCCGGCGCTACGGGCTTCCCTACCGCACCTCCAGCACCAATGCGGCAAACAGTGTTGACGCGCAGGCGGCTTACGAAACAGTGTTCTCTCTCTGGGGCGCAATCATGGGCGGCGGCAATGTTATCCAGCATGCGGCGGGCTGGATGGAGGGCGGTCTCGTCGCGTCCTACGAGAAGTTCGCGCTCGATGTGGATCTTCTCCAGATGGTCCAGGAGTTCCTGAAGCCCGTGGTGGTGGATGAGGAGGAGATGGGCCTGTCCGCCATGGCGGAGGTGGGCCCGGGTGGACATTTTTTCGGCGCGCAGCACACGCTGGCGCGATATTCGTCAGCCTTCTACCAGCCGCTGATTTCGGATTGGCGGAACTATCCCAACTGGGAGGCGGCAGGCCGCCCGACGGCGGAGAAGAAGGCCAATACGCTGTGGAAGCAGGCGCTCGCCGAGTACCGCCAGCCGCCGCTCGATCCCGAGGCTCTCGAGGCGATTGACGCCTTCGTTGCCAGGCGCGTGGCGGAAGGCGGCGAGAGGACCGACTTCTAATCCCTGGAATGGACAAGCCTGAGGCGGGGTGGGGCGGCATCATCCCCCCGCAGCGCCAGTTCATATGAGAGCCGAAGGGCGTGGCCCTGTTGTTCTCGCGGGAGGGTCGAGAGTAATCCTTGAAGCAACTGCTCAAGCCCGCGGGCGAAATCGGCATGGCCGTTACTGGACGCTTCATCTGCAACCATCGCTGCAATGCAGTAGAGTTGTACTGCCCCCTCGCCTGTGGCATTCGCAGGCTTTTCAGGTTCCGAACCGCTCACCTTTGCCCCTTTCAACACCTCAAATGCATAGTACCTTCGGGTTTGCCCAAAATATTTGACCTGCACAATATGGAATAACTGCCATATCTGCTTCCTTAAGGTGAAGTCTGGCTCCCACTTGACCAAGCGCCTTGGCCTTGCTGAATGGGAGCGATGACCCCGGTTTTCTTCTATCACCTGGAGCGGCAACCCTTGGAGGCCGTGCTGCCGAAACTGCTGGCGACCAGCTTGGAGCGCGGCTGGCGGGTGGTCGTGCAGGCGGGGAGCTGGGAGCGGGCGGAGGCGCTGGCCGCCCATCTCTGGAGTTACGACGAGGAGAGCTTCCTGCCGCACGGCACCAAGGCCGACGGTTTCCCAGACCTGCAGCCCATCTGGCTCACGGCAGCCGACGAGAATCCCAATGACGCGAATGTGCGGTTTTATGTCGATGGGGCGGAGGTGGGGCCGATCGAGGGGCTGACCCGCGCCGTGATCCTGTTCGACGGCAATGACCCCGATGCTGTCGATGCTGCCCGCGCCGGCTGGAAGCGGTTCAAGGCGGCAGGCCACGAGGTGACCTATTTCCAGCAGGACGAACAGGGCCGCTGGCAGAACCGCGCGGCTTCCCGCTGAGCCTCAGCCGATCAGCTGCTCGAGCCACTCGTTCTCGAGCGACTCGAGATCAGCGGCAAGCCTCGCCCGGAGCTTGCTGAAGTCAGCCGCCTTCTTGGGCTCCTTGCTGAAGATCTCCGGATCGGACAGCGCCTTGTCCAGGATATCGATCTTGCCGCGGATTTCTTCCATGCGGCGGTCAAGCTTCTCGACCGCTTTCTGCGTGGCGGCGGCGGAGGGGCGGGGCGTGACGCGCTGTTCGACGGGCGCCTGCCTGGCGGTACGCTCGCCCCTGCGGCTTTCGCGGGCCTTGTCGAGTACCAGCCTTGTGTAGTCGTCCATGTCGCCGTCGAAGCGCTTCACGGTGCCGTCGTTGACCAGCCAGAGCTCGTCGACGCAGGTCTCGATGATATGGCGGTCATGGCTGATGAGGATGACGGCCCCCTCGTAATCATTGATCGCCATGATCAGCGCTTCGCGGCTGTCGACGTCAAGGTGGTTGGTCGGCTCGTCGAGTACCAGAATATGCGGCGCATGGAAGGCGGCCAGCGCAAAGAGGAGCCGCGCCTTCTCGCCGCCTGACAGCGTGTCGCAGCGTGAATCCGCCAGGGCTGCGCCGAAGCCATAGGCACCGAGCTTGGCGCGCCGCTGGGATTCCGGCGCATCGGGCATCAGCGAGGCGAAATAGGAATAGGGGGTTCGTTCGGCAGATATCTCGTCCAGCTGGTGCTGGGCGAAGTAGCCGACAGTCAGGCGCGATGGTGCCGCCATCTCGCCCCCCATGGGGCTGAGCTTGCCGCAGAGCAGCTTGGCGAAGGTCGACTTGCCATTGCCGTTGGACCCCAGCAGCGCAATCCGGTCATCGGGGTCGAGGCGAAGCGTGATGTTCCTGAGGACAGGCTTGTTCTCGGCATAGCCCACACTGACCTTGTCCCATTTGACGAGCGGCGGGGCGATGGCCTTTTCCGGATTGGGAAAGAAGAATGGCGCCACGCGGTCCTCCACCAGTTCCGCGATGGGCTCGAGCTTCGAGAGCGCCTTCAGCCGGCTTTGCGCCTGGCGGGCCTTGGAGGCCTTGTAACGGAAGCGGTCCACGAAGGCCATCATGTGCTTGCGCTGGTCTTCCTGCTTCTTCTTGAGCTTCTGGGTCAGCGCCTGCTTTTCGCGGCGCTGGCGTTCGAAGGAGTCGTAATTGCCCTGGTAGAGGGTGAGCTTGCCGCGCTCGAGATGCAGGATGTGCCCTACGGCCTCGTTCAGCAGGTCGCGGTCATGGCTGATCAGCACGATGGTATGCGGATAGTCGCGGATGAAGCTCCTGAGCCAGATCGTGCCTTCGAGGTCGAGGTAGTTGGTGGGCTCGTCGAGGAGCAGCACATCGGGCCTCGCGAAGAGGGCGGCACCCAGCGCCACGCGCATGCGCCAGCCGCCGGAGAGGGCGGAACACGGCCCCTGCTGCTTCTCCTCCGTGAAGCCGAGGCCGCTCAGGATGGTCGCGGCGCGGGCCTCCGCCGTATGCGCCTCGATATCGGCCAGGCGCATCTGGATGTCGGCGATGCGGTGGGGGTCGGCCGCCGTCTCGGCCTCTGCGGTGAGGGCTGCGAGTTCCAGATCGCCCGCCATCACGGTGTCGATCAGGCTTTCCGGGCCGCCTGGCGCTTCCTGGGCGACGGTCCCGATCTTCGCGTTGCGCGGGACCGTGACCGTGCCGGACTCGGCGGGGATCTCACCCAATATCAATCGGAACAGCGTCGACTTGCCCACGCCGTTGCGCCCGACAATGCCGACCTTGTGGCCTTCCGGTATGGCTACGCCGGCCTCCTCAAGCAGCAGGCGCCCGCCAATCCTGTAGGTCAGTCCGTTGATGTGAAGCATGGGCGGGCCTTCTAGCGGCGTTTGCAGCCCTTCGCCAAGGCCTGTCGTCGAAATCGGATATTGACTCAGCCTGTGCTGCACCGCACAAGCGTTGAGGGGAACTGAGGAGCCTACATCACGTGAAGGCGGGACAGATCGCAAAGGCGGCGTATACGGCGGCACCATCCGACACGGCCTATCAGGACGAGATCACCATGATGCTGCGGGATCTCCTCCGCCAGGTGATCAGGGTGCGGGAACCCCGCGTGCTCACGGTGATCGACGAGCCCGCCAATGCGCTGGAACTCTCCCCCGACCTCATTGAACACGCCCTCCAGGTGATCGGCATCTGGCTGCAGCTCCTCAACATCGCGGAGGAGAATGCCGCCATGCGGAACCGCCGCCAGATGGAGAACCGCAGCGGGCCGGACCAGGTGCCCGGCTCCTTCTCCCATGCCTTCGCCACGGTGGCCGCAGCCAACATCGCACCCGAGGCGGTGCAGAAGGCGCTCGACACCATCAATGTCCAGCCCACCATCACCGCGCATCCGACCGAGGCCAAACGAGTCACGGTGCTGGAGATCCACCGCCGCATCTACCTGAAGCTCTATGAACTCGAGAGCCCGCGCTGGACCCCGCGCGAGCGCGCGGGCCTTCTCAAGGCCCTGCGCACCGAGATCGACTTGCTGTGGCTCACGGGCGAGATCCGGCTGGAGAAGCCCACCGTCGAGCAGGAGATTCACTGGGGCCTGCACTTCTTCCGTGAGACGCTGTTCGACCGCACGGGAACACTGTGTGACATGCTGGAGTCGGCACTGCAGCGCCACTACCCCGAAACGCCGTGCCGCGTGCGCCCGCCGCTGCGCTATTCCTCGTGGATCGGCGGAGACCGCGATGGCAACCCCTTCGTCACCGTCGATGTTACGCGCTATGCGTTGGGGGAGAACCGCGAGGCGATGCTGTCCCGGCTTGACAGCCGCCTCAACGAACTGGCCCAGCTTGTCTCGGTCAGTTCCCAGGAAATCACATTCCCGCCGGCCTTCCTCGAGCGGATGGCGCGCCAGGTGGAACTCTCAGGCGAGGCGGAAACACTCAGCCACCGCAACATGCATGAGCCGTTCCGTCAGTTTTTCACAGCACTCCGGCACAGGCTTGCCGCCACCTATGCGCCACGGCCGGGCGCGCAGGGCTTCCGCGACACGGGAGAACTCATCGGAGAGTTGCTTGCCGCAGAAGAAACACTGGCGCAGATGCATTCGGTGACGCTCGCCTCCTCCCTCGTGAGGCCCGTGCGCTGGGAGGTCGAAACCTTCGGCTTCCGTTCGGTGAGCCTCGATATCCGGCAGAACACGACCGTCATCAACCGCGTGCTCCGCGAGATCTGGCGTAAGCTCAATCCATTGAACGAGGGTCCGGGCCCTGAACCTGGAACCGGGGCGTGGCGGGCCTGGATCGAGACCGAACTCGAAAAGCCCCTGGGATTCCTGCCGCTGTTCCGCGGCGTCTCGGAGGAGGCGCGGGAGCTTCTTGGCCTGCTGGGCCTCATCCGCGAAACCATCGAGGGGCCGGACCCGCAGGCGATCGGCGCCTTCATCCTGTCGATGACCCAGAGCGCCAGTGACGTGCTGGGACTTTATCTGCTTGCCAAGTTTACTGGTCTGTTCTCCGACGAAGCGGCCCGCGAGGCCTGCCGCATCCGCGTCGTTCCGCTGTTCGAAACCATCGATGACCTGCGCGCCGCGCCGCAGATCATGAAGGACCTGCTCGCCCATCCGCTGGTGCGCAACTCCGTTGCCGCCCAGGGGGGGCGCCAGGAAGTGATGCTGGGCTATTCCGATTCCAACAAGGACGGCGGCTTCTTCTGCGCCAGCTTCGAACTGTTCGAGGCACAGCGCCGGCTGATCCGGCTTGGCCGGGATGCGGGCGTGTCCATCAGCTTCTTCCATGGCCGTGGTGGTTCCGTGAGCCGGGGCGGGGCTCCCACGGGCCGCGCGATTGCCGCCCAGCCCGCTGGTACCATCGATGGCCACATGCGCGTCACCGAGCAGGGCGAAGTCGTCTCCTCCAAATTCGCCAACCGCGGGACCGCCCAGCACAATCTCGAAATTCTTGCGGCTTCGGTGTTCATCCACACGCTGAAGTCCATCGATGAGCCTGAGTTGAAGGTGAACCCCGAACATCAGAAGGCCGTCGAGTGGATCGCGCAGGCTTCCTTCCGCCATTACCGCAAGCTGGCGGAGGACAAGGGGCTGCTCGACTACTTCCACCAGGCCTCGCCCGTGGAGGAGTTGGCCAACCTGAAGCTCGGTTCGCGCCCCGCGCGGCGCTTCGGCGCCAAGGGCATCGGCGATCTGCGCGCCATTCCCTGGGTCTTCGCGTGGAGCCAGAACCGGCACCTGCTGACGGGCTGGTATGGGCTGGGCTACGCCTTCGATGATTTCCTCGTGCCGCGCGGCGGCGAGGGCATGGCGCTGCTGCGCGACATGTACAACAAGTCACGCGGCTTCCGCCTCGCGGTGGATGAGGTCGAGAAGTCGCTCTACCTCGCCGACATGGGCGTTGCCGAGCAATATGCCGAACTCGTCACCGACCGCACCTCGGCCGAGCGCCTCTTCGCGCTGATACGCCATGAGCACCAGCGCACGGCACGTACCATTCTGGAACTCACCGGCGAAAAGCGGCTGTGCGAGCGTTTCGATGGTTTGCAGCGCCGCTTCGAGCGGGTGCGCCCGATGGTCGACCAGGCCAATCGCTGGCAGGTGCAACTCCTGAAGGAGACCCGCAAGGGCTGTGGCGGCGAGAAATTGATGATGCCGCTGCTCATGACCATGAACTGCGTGGCGACCGGCCTCGGCTGGACAGGCTGATCAGCCCTTCGCAGGCTTTGTGATGGCCAGTCCGTGGGTCAGCCCCTCGCGTTCGTCGAAGACAAAGCAGGCGCCTTGCCAGAGGCTGTTTTCAGGCGGAGTGGTCTCGAGGTATTTCAGGATGCCGCCCTTGAGGTGATAGACCTTCTCGAAGCCTTTCTGGCGGAGAAAACTCGTGGCCTTCTCACAGCGGATGCCGCCGGTGCAGAACATGGCGATCCTGCGCTGCTCCTGGCCGGAGAGTGCGCGCTCCACATAGGCCGGGAATTCACCGAAGCTTGCGGTGCCGGGGCCGGTGGCGCCCTTGAATGTTCCCGCCGCGGCCTCGAAGCCGTTGCGCGTGTCAATCACCAGAACATCTGGGTCCGAGATCAGCGCATTCCAGTCCTCGGGTGCAACATAGGTTCCTGCGGATCTTGAGGGATCTATTCCGGGGACGCCCATGGTGACGATCTCCTTCTTCAACCGCACCTTCATGCGCTTGAAGGGCATGCCGTCCGCATGGGACTCCTTGCTTCCGAGATCGGCGAATTCGGGATGGCTGCGGATAAAGCCCATCATGGCGGCGAGATTCTCCGGCTCACCTGCGATGGTGCCGTTGATCCCTTCGGGGGCCAGAAGGACGGTTCCCCTGATGCCGTGTTGGCGCGCCCGTTCAAGGAGCGGTGCACGGCGTGCAGCAAAGTCCGGCAGGCGCACGAATTTGTAGAAGGCGCTGACGGCGATCCGGCTCATGCGGCCCACCTCTCCATGTCGGCGGAGCCTGCGATGAGCGCCAGTCCCTTGGCGATGGAGAGCAGCTGCTCGCGCGTGTCTATGCGATCGGCGGGAAAGCGCCGTTCGAACAGGCTCCGCACCGCGGGCACGAAGGAGGTGCCGCCGGTGAGGAACACGCGGTCGATGTCGCGGGGGACGAGGCCGGCCTTGTCCAACGCCGCGTCGGCCGTGGCGCCGATCCTTTCGAGGTCGGGCGCGATCCAGCTTTCGAAGTCCGTTCGGCTAATGCGGGTTTCGATGCTGACGCCGGACATTTCGAAGCGGAAGGGAACCTGCTCATGATCGGTGAGCGCGGCCTTTGCGCGCGAGACGGCCTGGTAGAGCTCATAGCTGACGCCGCCCTCGATCAGGTCGATGAGGCTCATGAGCTGATCCCTGGCGGAGCTGGTGCGCGCCAGGTCCCGCAGTTCGCGGAGCACCTCGGGCCGCTGCATCAGGCACAGTTCGTTCCAGCGCGAGAAGTTCGCGAAGTAATGCTTCGGCAGGGGAAGGGTCTTGCCCCAACTCGCATAGGTCGCGTGCTTGCCGAGCCGCGGCGAGACGACATTGTCGATGATGCGGTAATCGAATGTGTCGCCCGCAATGCCGATGCCGCTGTGGCCCAGCGCTTCCGCAGTGGCGCCGCCTGAACCTGTACGGAAGCGGAGGACCGAGAAGTCGCTCGTTCCGCCACCCAGGTCCGCCACGAGGATCACCGCGTCACGCGTGAGGCGCTGCGCATAGAAATGCGCGGCGGCGACGGGCTCCAGCACATAGGTGACCTGCTCGAAGCCGAGCTGCGCCAGGGCCAGGGCATAGCGGCGCTGGGCCAGTGCGTCGTCCGGGCTCTGGCCCGCAAAAGTCACGGGCCTGCCGATGGCGAGCCGCCGGGGAAAGCGCTCCAGCCGCCCGTGCTCCTTCACCTTGCCGAGATAGGCCGCCATCAGGTCCTCGAAGCGGTAGCGGCTGGTGAACACCGCAGTGTCCGTGAAGGAGGCGCTGGCGGCGAAGGATTTGAAGGACTGCAGGAAGCGCGTGTCTTCCGGGGCATCGACGAAGTCCTGGATTGCCCATGGCCCGGCCTCGGCCAACGGCCTTGCGCCGCGCACGGGGTCCCGCCGGAAGGACAGGGTGGTCCGCAGGGCGTCCAGTTTGCCATTGCCGTGAACGAAGCCCAGCACGCGGGCAATGCCGGCTTCCGGAAGGGCCAGGACGGTGTTGGTCGTCCCGAAGTCGATGCCGATCGCGTCCATGGTCTCATCCGGAGCAGAGGGGAGACGGTGGCTTTAGTCAGACTTGCTGCCGGTGTCTCGATCTTTTGTTCGCGTCTCTGCTTTCGGCGGGGCGTCGTCAGCCATGCGTGGCAAAGACGCTCGTCTTGCCATCCTTCGCCAGCAGCAGGACGTCGTAGCGCTCCGTCTGTCCGCCCATTTCCATGCCGGGCGAGCCCACGGGCATGCCGGGAACGACGAGGCCCCGCGCATCGGGCTTTTCGGCGAGAAGCCGCTTCACATCCTCCGGCGGCACATGGCCGGAAATGACATAGCCATCGATCTCACCCACATGGCAGCCTTCCAGCCCAGTTGGGATGCCGAGCTTCGCGGAGAGGCCCGCAAGATCCTCGCTGTCCTCGAGCGAGACGGGAAGGCCGGCCTCCGCCATGCGCTCCGTCCAGACATGGCAGCAGCCGCAGCCGGGGCTGCGGTAGAACACCGGGGCCGCCGCAAGGGCGCGGGACATGGGGGCGAGACCCAGGGCGGCCAGTGAAGCGAGCAGGGTGCGGCGGGTGAGCATGGTGGACCTCCGGAATGAGGTTCTCTAGGACCGATCGCGGCAGGAAGGCAAATCACATCGCCGGTATGGGCTTTACCATGGCTTGCCTTGTTGTCTGGCGTTCAGACTTGTGTCGCTAGTATCGCAATGCACCCTTACTTTGGTCATGCCTCACTGGCATTGATCGCAACCTGACACGAACGGGCGCGTTATGCGCCCTTGCAACCTGAGCGGAGCCACCTGATGAAATATGTCCCCCTGCATGCGAGCCTGATGAGCCTGGCCCTTTTCGCCCTAGCGGGTCCAGCGTTGGCGCAAGCGCCGGACGCGGAGCCAGGCTTCACCCTGGCCCAGGCGGAGACCGAGGCCCCGGCTGCCGACTTCGAGCAGATCCGCAAGTTCCTCGCCGGGGGGCGTGACCCGTCCCGCCTGGATGATGACCGCCTGCAGCAGCGCCTCAGCCGCGCCAAGCGCTTCCTTGAGACTGAGGGACTGCCGCCGGAGCTTGCCCAGGAACTCGAGCAGGAAATCGCCCAGGTCAACGCCGAGATCGAGCGCCGGCAGCAGGCGGCTCAGGAGCAGCCCCCCGCGGCCGAGCCCGAGCAGCCCCAGGCCCAGGTGGAGGAGCCGCCTCCGCCACAGCCTGAGGCTCAGCCCGAGGTCCAGTCCCAGGCCCAGCCCGAGGTACAGCCGGAGCCGCAGCCCGAAACCCAGCAGCAGGTCCAGGAGCAGACCCAGGAGCAGGCGGCACCGCAGGGCTCGGATGAGGTTGCCCTTTTCCTCCAATCGGTAAGGCCCGCCTCCGAACTTGGCGAGGACGAACTGCGGCGCCAGATGCGCCAGGCGATGGCGCTGGCTGATTCCGAGGGCCTTTCGAAGGACCAGCGCCGCGCCCTGCGTGACGTGATCCGCGAGGCCCGCGCCGAACTTCGCAACAAGGGCGGCAGCAATGAAGCGGCCGAAACCCCGGCTCCGCTGGAAACCCCGCCCGAGACGCAGCCGGAGGTGCAGCAGGCGCAGCCCGAGGCACAGCCGCAGCAGCCCGTGGCCGAGCAGCCGCCCGCGGCCGAGCAGCAGCCGCAGGCCAAGGTGGCCGAGGTCGACCCCGCCCTCGAAGCTCAGGCGCGCGCCCTGCTGGAAGAGACTGTGAATGTGCAGGAGATGAAGCGCCGCGACCTGCGCCAGCGGCTCTCCACCATGCGGGACCTGCTCGCCAGCGAGAAGCTGTCGCCGGAGACGGCAGATGCGCTGCGCCAGAAGCTGGCGGAGGAGCGCCAGATTCTCAGGAATGAGGTGAGCCAGGGCGAGGACCAGACGCCGCCCGCCCAGCCGCAGGCCCAGCAGCCACAGCAGCCGCAGCAGGGCAGCGGCACGGTCACCAACAACGTGACCATCAACAACAACACGACTATCACCAATACCGAGATTCAGATCGCCCTGAACGACCGCCGCCCGCCCGAGCAACTGGATGACGATGAACTTGTCCGCCGCATCGATATCTACCGCGATGTGGTGCGCAACGAGCGCTATGACCTGGAGGAGCGCGAGGCCTGGCGCCGCGCGCTGGAGCGTGACCGCCGCTACCTGCGCCGCCAGATGCTGGAGGAGCGCGAGGAGCGCGCCGCCCGCCTGCGCCGCGGCGACTTTGAACTCAATATCGAGATCTACGACGACTACGACCCCGGCCGCGATTATCAGGACGATGTCTTCGCCGCCGAGGTGGAGGACGAGGAACTCGCCGACGTCCTCGCCGCACCCCCGCGCCGCAAGGTACAGCGCCGCTACACGGTGGACGAGTTCGAACGCTCCTCCACGGCGCGCGACGCCGTGGCGCGGATCGAGATCGACACCGTGAACTTCGGCTTCGGCGAGGGCTTCCTCCGCGAGGAGGAGATCGACAAGCTGGACCGCATCGCGCGCGTGCTGGAGCGGATCCTCGCCAAGAATCCGGATGAGGTCTTCCTGCTCGAGGGCCACACGGACGCGGTGGGCTCGGCGGGCTCCAACCTGCAGCTCTCCCGCGAGCGGGCGTCGGCGGTGAAGGAGGCGCTCACCACCTATTATGTGATCCCGGCCAGGAACCTCAAGACGGTGGGTCTTGGCGAGCGCTACCTGAAGATCCCGACGCTTGAGGCCGAGGCGGAGAACCGCCGCGTCTCGCTCGCCCGCATCACGGCACTCGTGAGCCGGGCCGACTGACGCCTTGCAAAGCTTGCCAGAGGGCCGGGCCGCCGCTATACGGCGGCCCGATCCATTCCAGCACACAGTCAAGAGGACGACATGGCCATTGAACGCACCTTTTCGATCATTAAGCCCGATGCGACCCGCCGCAACCTGACGGGCGCCATCAACGCCAAGATCGAGGGCGCGGGCCTCCGCATCGTCGGCCAGAAGCGCGTCAAGTGGGGCAAGGCCGAGGCCGAAGCCTTCTACGGCGTGCACCGCGAGCGCCCCTTCTTCAACGATCTCGTCTCCTTCATGATCTCCGGCCCCATCGTGGTGCAGGTGCTGGAAGGCGAGAACGCGGTGGCCAAGTACCGTGAGGTGATGGGTGCGACCAACCCCGCCAACGCCGCCGCCGGCACCATCCGCAAGGAATTCGCCGAGTCGATCGAGGCCAATTCGGTGCATGGCTCCGACTCGCCCGAGAATGCCAAGATCGAGATCTCCCAGGTGTTCAAGCCCGAGGAAATCACCGGCTGAAGCTGACGCCCATGTGGACCGCGCTTTACATCGGGGCGATCGTGCTGGTGAACTGGATGTTCACCGCGATCGCGCCGTGGTCCACGCCGCTGGGCGATCTCTATCTCGCCAACATCGTGGTCGGTTTCGTCTTCGTGCTGCGCGACTATGCGCAGCGCGAGATCGGCCACAGCGTGCTTGCCGCAACGGCGGTTGGCGGGGTGCTCACCTGGTTCATGGTGGACCCCGCGATCGCCATTGCCTCGATCACCGCCTTCATCCTGTCGGAGGCGGCCGACTGGGGTGTCTATTCCTTCCTGCGCCGCCCGCTCTCCCAGCGCATCCTGATCTCGAGCCTGATCGCCATCCCGCTCGACACGCTGGCCTTCCAGTATCTCGCCGGCTACCTGACGCCTGCTGCCTTCGCGGCAGAGATCGCCAGCAAGGCCGTGGGCGTGCTCCTCGTGTGGTATCTGCTGCGGATGCGTGACCGGAAGCTGGCGCTGACGGCTTAAACCCCCTCCGTCTGCTTCACGGCCGGGCCCCTGGCGGCGCGCGCCTCCGCCTCGGCCTTCTGCTGCATGCAATGGTCATGATCGATCTGCCACAGAACGCGCTTCAGACGGGCCATGCGCCGCTCATGCTCGGGGGAGCCGGCGGGCGCGAAATTCCTGCCCTCGGGGTCCCGCGCCCTGGCTTCCTCCGTCAGGCGCTGGAGCGTGGCGGCGAGTTGCTCGCGCACCTCATCCTTGGTTTCGTAAAGGCGGCGGCAGGGGTTCTTGTCAGTCGGATAACGGCAGATGCCCTGCCGGCGGCAAGCCGCAAGCGGGCATTGGTCAAGCGGCGCTTCCCGTTCGATCCAGGCAGCGTTGAGCATCGGGTCTCCTTCGATTGATCTGTGGTGTGCGGTCTCTCACGGCGGGCGGCGCCCGTGGAGAGAGCCACGGGCGCCGGAGTTGGTAGGAGGAAGGGAGTGCCGGTGAGGGCGCCCGCGCAGTCCAATTGGAAAGAAGGCGCGATGCGCCCGTCCCGCCGGGCTCATGGCGCGAGCGGGGCGGAAAGCCCCGCTGCACCTTGAGGCTCCGGCCCGCTTTCGCGGCGGCGCGGCGTTTGTCGCTAAGGGACGGCGCTTGCCGGCCGCGCCCCTGGCGCAGTCCAGCTGCCTCTCGGCGCGGGGGTCGTAATGCCCCCGGGTCCTTCCCGTCGCGCCCGGGGAGGGATGTCGCGTATCCACCCCACCGCAGGTGCCGCCAACCGATCCGCAATACCGAGACGCCGTCGACATCGTCCCCTCCTCGTGGATCGGTTGTCGCGGGGAGTACCAGTTTCTAGGGGGCAGAGCAACGCTGTTGCGTCCTCCGCAATCCCTGTGCAGTCTATGCCCGGGAGAACCAAGGGAGGACCCAATGCTTGATACAACAGCGACCGGAAAGGTCGCGGCGTTTCTCGGTGCTTTCGGTGGCGCGCTGGAGGCGGGTGACATCGACAAGGTCACCTCAATGTTCGAGGATGAGTGCTACTGGCGTGACCTCGTCACCTTCACATGGAACATCAAGACCATGGAAGGAAAGGCCGAGGTTGCGGACATGCTGCGCCACCAGCTTGCCGCCACCAAGCCCACCGAATGGCAGGTCGCCGAGGGCGAGACCGCCACGGAGGAGGGCGGCATCATCACCGCCTGGATCAGCTTCGAGACCAATGTGGCGCGCGGCTATGGCCTGATCCGGCTGCGCAACGGCAAGATCTGGACGCTGCTGACCACCATGGCCGAACTCAAGGGCCATGAGGAGCCCGTGGGCTATGACCGGCCCCTCGGCGCAAAGCATGGCATCGGCAAGCACCGCGCCACCTGGCTCGAGGAGCGCGAGGCGGAAGCCCGCGAGCTTGGTTACGCCAAGCAGCCCTATGTGGTGATCATCGGCGGCGGGCAGGGCGGCATCGCGTTGGGCGCGAGGCTCCGCCAGCTCGGTGTTCCCACCATCATCATCGAGAAGAATGCGCGCGCTGGCGACAGCTGGCGCAAGCGCTACAAGTCGCTCTGCCTGCATGACCCGGTCTGGTACGACCATCTGCCCTATCTGCCGTTCCCGCCCAACTGGCCGGTGTTCTCGCCCAAGGACAAGATCGGCGACTGGCTGGAGATGTACACCAAGATCATGGAGCTGAACTACT
>JBEILC010000027.1:0-23103 GCA_040379425.1 Hyphomicrobiales bacterium | reverse complement strand
GGGGCCGATGTCGCGATCGTGGCGATCGGCGTGCCCTCGCTCGCCAATGATGCGATCCGGCTCGTTCGCCACCGCGGCAGGGTCAGCCTGTTTGCCGGCTTCACGAAGGGCGTGCAGGCGGAGATCGACGTCAACGCCATCCACTACAATGAACTCATCGTCACCGGCTCATTCGGCCTGACGCGGCTCCAGTTCGAGACCGCGCTCAAGATGATCGCCAGCGGCAATCTCGAAGTCGATTCGCTGCTCACCCACCGCTTCGCGCTGCCGGAAATCGTCACGGCGCTGGCGACGGCAGAGCAGGGATCGGCTATCAAGGTGGCGATTGTCGGAGACTAAGCCCTCAGCGATGCCGAAGGACCCGAGCCTGCAGGACCTGAAACCACATTACCCTGTGCTGATCATCGGCGCGGGCATCAATGGCTGCGGCCTGTTCCGCGATCTCTCGCTGCAGGGCATCGACTGCCTGCTGATCGACCGCGGCGACATCTGCGAAGGCGCCAGTGCGGCGCCCTCGCGCCTGATCCATGGCGGCATCAAATATCTCGAAACGGGCGAATTCCGCCTGGTGCGCGAATCGGCGATGGAGCGGAACCGCCTGCTGCGTAATGCGCCGCATTTCGTGAAGCCGCTGGAAACCGTGCTGCCGGTGTCATCCTGGTTCGGCGGCATTGCCTCATCGGCGCTGCGCTTTCTGGGCTTCAATGCCAGGCTGAAGGACCGCGGCGCCATCATCACGGAACTGGGCCTCCGCATCTATGATGCCTATAACCGCAAGGTCCGCGCCCTGCCTGATCACGCGTTTTGGGGCCCACGGGCGCTCAGGTCCGAATATCCCTCCTTCGCGCCCGCCATCAAGGCGGCCGGCGTCTATTACGAAGGCCGCATCACCCATGCCGAGCGGCTCGGCATGGAACTCGTCATGGACGGGCTGGCCGCCAATCCCGGCGGCGCGCTCCGCACCTATGTGTCGCCGTCGCGCCATGATGAGCGGGGCTCGATCACACTGACGGACGCCATCACCGGCGAGTCGCGCGCCATCAGTTGCGATGTGGTGGTGAATGCCGGCGGCGCCTGGATCGACAAGATCAATGCCAGCCTCGGCATCCAATCGCGGCACATGGGCGGCTCCAAGGGCTCGCATCTCGTGGTGCGCAATGCGGAGCTGCTTGATGCCCTGCAGGGCCGCATGATCTACTTCGGCACGGCTGATGGCCGCGTGAACCTCGTCTATCCCTTCCTCGGCAATGTTCTCATCGGCTCCACCGACATTCCGGTGAAAGACCCTGATGCGGCGGTCTGCAGCGAAGCGGAAACCGAGTATCTCCTGAAGGTCGTGAGCGAGATCCTGCCCGGCATCCGCATCGCGCGGGAGCAGATCCTGCTCAGCTATTGCGGCGTCAGGCCCTTGCCGCGCAGCGAAGGGGTGGAGATCGGCGCGGTGAGCCGGGACCACGCCATTGCCCGCGATGTGATTCCCGGCACTGATACGGCCGTCCTGTCGCTGATCGGCGGCAAGTGGACCACCTTCCGCGCCTTCGCCGCCCAGTCAGCTGACCTCGTGCTGTCCATGCTGGGGAAGCCCAGGACGGTATCGACGGAAGATCTGGCGATTGGCGGCGGGCGTGGATTTCCTGCGGATGATGCCGCTGTTGAGGCGATGATTGGCGATCTGGCCGCGCGCTCCGGCCTTGCGCCCCAGCGCGCGCGGCAACTCTTGGCGCGCTATGGCACCAGCGCGGGCGATGTCGCCGCCACCATCGCCGGGATACCGGACAGGCCGCTCAACGGGCTGCCGGGATATTCGACCGGCGAGATCATTCACATCTGCCGCACCGAACCGGTCCGCCGCCTGTCCGACCTGCTGCTGCGGCGCACGGCCATTGCCATGGAAGGCCTGCTCTCCAACGCCGGCGTGGAGGAGGCGGCAGATGTCGCGGCATCGGCACTTGGCTGGAGCGCCGCCCGCGGGGAGGCCGAAATCACCCTGATGCGGGCCGAGATGGCGCGCCGCGCCATCCCCGGTCACCCCCCGGTGCAGGCGGCTGCCTGAGGCTGCCCGGCCCGGGATCGGGTCTCAGATTAGAACATAGCGCGAGTTGGAGCGGAAAAAGTTCAGGCAAAAGCCGTGGAGCAGGGGCTGACCCGCCATGGCCCAAGGGTGCCGTCTCTTCACTTCACTTCGCCTAAACCCCAGAAAAATTGGGGAAATATGGCATCCCCCAGGTTTGTTCACATTTCCTGCTCAGTTTCAATGCTGAACAATCGTATTTTTGATTTGACAAATACTCCACATCTCTGCACATTTAGGTCAACGAAAGAAGAATTGTCCATTCGAAGGGCTCATCCCCCGCCACGGCGGGGCAGCCCGAAACGGAGGGACGGATTGGGTGGAGACGTCGCCGTGCGTTCTTGATCCCCGATACCGGTTCGGAAAGGCCGCCATTCGCGCCTGATCTGCCGGTCGGACCAGGAGACCGCGCCTCGCCTCCACCGCAGAGATCAAGCGAGCTGGGAGGACAGTGTGAGAGTTCTGCAAGACATCGAACCCAAGGACGTGATGCACTTCTTCGAGGAGCTCAGCGCGCGGCACCGCTGCTCGCAGCATGAGAAGCAGGCCACCGACTGGATCGCGGAATTCGCCGAGGCGCGCGGCCTCACCTATCACCGTGACGCGCTGCAGAACATCATCGTCAAGAAGCCCGGCACCAAGGGCTATGAGAAGGCGCCCACCGTCATCCTGCACGGCCACATCGACATGGTGTGCAAGCTGGAAGACGGCGTGACGCATGACTTCGCCAAGGACGGCGTCAAGCTCAAGGTCGACGGCAAGTTCATCCGCGCCGAGGGTACGACGCTTGGCGCCGACAACGGGCTTGGCATTTCCTACATGCTGGCACTGCTCGACTCGAAGGACATTCCCCATCCGCCGCTCGAATGCGTGATGACGGCGATGGAGGAGATGGGCAAGGTCGGCGGCGATGGCGTCGACGTGAAGCTGCTGACTGGCAAGCGCATGATCGACTTCAACTGGATCGAGGAGAAGCAGCTTCTCGCCGGCTGCTCGGGCGATGTCTCCTGCCGCATCGACGTGGCGGCGGACTGGCAGAAGGCCGCCCAGGACCGCGTGGCCCTGCTGATCGACGTGCGCGGCCTCAAGGGCGGACATTGCGAATTCGACATTCATTTCGAGCGCGGCAACGCCATCGTGCTGGTGGGCCGCCTGCTGCGCCGCGCGATGAAGGCGGGCGGCGTGCAGGTCGCTTCCGTCTCGGGCGGCGTGCAGAACAACGTGATCCCGGCGGAAGGAAGCGCGCTCATCTGGGTCAAACCCGGTGAAGCCGATGCCGTCACGCGTGCCGTCACGGACCTCGCGGCCGAGATCAAGGCTGAATTCGAGATCGCCGATCCCGGCATGCGGATCGAGGTGAAGAAGCCGGGCAGCAAGGTCAAGCGCGTGTTCTCGAACGCCGCCGCGGCCAAGCTGGTGCAGACCATTCTTCTTCTGCCCAATGGCGTTCAGACCCAGAACCTGGAAGTCGCCGGCAACTGGGAGACCTCGAACAACATCGGCCTGATGATCACCACCAACCAGGGTGTGGAAATCACCAGCACCATCACCAGTGCGGTCACCTCGCGCAAGCATGCGGTGCTGGACCAGCTGATGCTGATCGCCGAGATGGCGGGCGAGGGTGTAACGGCAAAGCAGATCGGCCTCGATGCGCCGGAGTTCCCGTGGAACCCCAAGTCGCGCATGCTCGAGATCGCCAAGCAAAGCTACAAGCGCGTGATGGGCAAGGAGCCGGATGTTCTGGTCTCCGTCTGCAGCCTTGAGCTCGGCATGTTCACCCAGCGCATCGAGGGGCTCGATACCATCGGCATCGGCACCAACCTCTATGACCTGCACTCGCCGCGCGAGCACATGGACCACACCTCAGCGGCGCGCGTCTGGCCGCTGATCAAGGATGTGATGAAGAGTCTCGACCGGTAACGGCGGGGAAGAGATGGAGCCCGCGGGCGATCAAGTGCCCGGGGTTCCGGAGACATCGCGCATGCCTCTTGGAAGGGATGCACGAGGAACTTGCGACACCTGAAAACTGAAAAACGGAGGAAGTGACGTCATGACTGCCAATTCGAAATCACCCAAGCTTACGAAAATGCAGGCGGCCCGCCGCCGGTTCGGCGCCGCGGCGCTGGGCCTTGCCTTCGCCGCCGGCTTCTTCGGCACGGCCGAGGCCGCCGAGTTCAACAAGGACGAATGGGTCCTCGTTGCCTCGGTCATCAACACGACCAACCCCTACATGATCTCGAACATCGAGGGCGCCAAGGCGATGTCGAAGGCGCTCGGCATTCCGCTCGAGATCGTCAACTCCAACAACTCCTCGCAGACCAGCATTTCCAGCATTCTCGCGGTTCTGGCCAGCGGCAAGAAGCCCATCATGTTCGTCAACACGGTGGCGAGCTCGGATGCGCCGACCATCGTCGACGCGGTGGGCAAGGCCGGCGGTTTCGTCACCATCTGGTGGAACAAGCCCGCTGACTATCACCCGGCCGAGGTTGGCGATCACTTCGTCGCCTTCCAGAAGCACCCGGGCGTGTCCTCCGGCCGCTGCGGCGCGCAGGCCATCGGCCAGGCGCTTGGCGGCAAGGGTGGCGTCGTGATGCTGCCGGGCGTGCAGGACAGCACCACGAGCCAGACCCGCGTGGCCGGCTTCGAGGCCGAGATGAAGGAAAGCTTCCCGGACATCAAGATCCTCGACTCGCGCCCCTCCAACTGGGATCCGCAGCTCGGCGCCAAGAATGCGCGCGACCTTATCGTGAAGTTCGGCTCCGAGATCAACGGCGTGTGGTCGGCTGACGACGGCATGCAGATCGGCGCCATGCAGGCCTTCGAGAACGCGGGCCTCCTCGACAAGGTGAAGTTCGCCTCCGACGGCCTCTATCCCACGACGCTCGAGGACATCAAGTCGGGCCGCGGCAACAACGCCATCGTCGGAGAGACCTTCCATCGCGGCTACATGGCCTCGGCTGTCGGCCTCTACACGGCCTATCTGGCCGCCACCGGCGAGATCAAGCCGAGCGAGCTGCCGCTGGAGAAGCGTGAGAGCCTGTTCAAGCTGAGCTGCGTCACGCCCGCCAACTACAAGGAATACCTGAAGTACGACGAGCCGGGCGCTCCCGACCAGTTCGTCGCTCAGCTCAAGACGGTTGGCCCCTGGGCCGCCGAGCCGATGCCGCTGGTCGGCGGCGGCGCGGAAGAGATGCCGAAGTAAACTGAACCACACTGCGGCCGGGGCCATTGGTCCCGGCCGAACCACAACGCCCACATGCGAGTGCCCTGCCCATGCAAATGATCCTGCCGAAGGAGTGGAGAGCGCCGGCCGCCCTGATCGCCTCGATCCTGGTGCTCGCCATCATCTTCACGCTGCTCAATCCGCGCTTTGGAAGCATCGAGAACTTCCGCAACATCCTCTTCCAGGTGGCCGTGCCGCTGATCATCGTGGTCGGCACCACGCTCGTGATCCAGCTCGGCTCCATCGATCTCTCCGTGCAGGGTGTCATGGCCGCCTCCGGCATGGCGTGGATCCTGCTGTCCGCCAACACCCGCCTCGAAACGGATTTCGGCATCTGGGCCTATTTCGCCGCCATCGGCATCGGCCTGGCGCTGGGCTTGCTCGCGGGTTCGCTGCATGCGCTCATCAAGGTGCCAAGCTTCGTCGTGACGCTGGGCACCTGGTACATCGGGCTCGGTATCGGCATCATCCTCTATGGTGACGACATGCTGCCGAGCCTCCAGAGCCAGGTGCTGCTCGCCTGGCCCACCAAGCTGACGCTCGGCCTGCCCAATGCTTTCTGGCTCGCGGCCATCATCCTGGCCTTCGGCATCATCGTGAGCCGCTACACGCATTTCGGCCGCGGCGTGCTGGCCATCGGCAACAGCGAGCCGATCGCCCACAATACCGGCATGCCGGTCAACACCATCAAGATCCTGGCCTTCACGCTGGCTGGCGGCCTGAGCGCGGTCGCCGGAATTCTCGCCACGATGCAGCTTGGCGCAGGCTCTCCCGATCTTGGCTCGGGCCAGCTCTTCACGGTGATCCCGGCGGCGGTGATCGGCGGTACGGCGCTGAGCGGCGGCGAGGGTGGAATGGTCCGCTCCGCCATCGGTGTCTTCCTGCTCATCATGCTGAACAACGGCCTCGTGCTGGCGGGTGTCGACCCGAGCTTCCAGGCTGGTGTCTTCGGCGTCATCCTCATCGTGGCCATCGTCGCGGTGGCAAGCCCCGACCGCGCCATCCTCAAGATCGTGAAATGACCATGAACACGCCAGTCGTACTCAAGCTCAAGAACATCAGCCGCAGCTTCGGGCATGTGAAGGCGGTGAAGTCCGTCTCGCTCGAGATCCTCAAGGGCGAGGTCATCGGCCTCGTGGGCGAGAATGGCGCGGGCAAGTCCACGCTGCTCAAGATCCTCGCCGGCGTCGAACAGCCTGACGAGGGCGTGATGGAGATCAACGGGACGGCGGTCAATTTCCGCAGCCCCAATGACGCGGTGCGCGCCGGTGTCGGCGTCGTCCACCAGGAGCAGTCGCTGTTCACCAACCTCACGGTTGCCGAGAACCTCGACCAGCGCAATGCGGGCCGCATCGGACGCAAGGACTGGGCGCGCATCAACCGCGACTGCGAGGCAGCCCTGAAGCGCATCGGCGTCGACCTCAACCCCAAGGCCCGCGTCTCCGATCTTTCATTCGTGGACCGCCAGATGGTGGAGATCGCGCGTGCCGTCTCGATCGACCCCAGCATGACGGGAACGCCGCTCATCATCCTCGATGAGCCGACGGCCGTCCTGGAGCAGACCGAAACCGCTGTCCTCGAGCGCGAAATCCGCAAGCTGCGGGAAATTGCCAGCGTCATCTTCGTGTCCCACCGCCTCGACGAGATCATGCGGATCTGCGACCGCGTCGTCGTGATGCGGAGCGGCAGCATCGTCAGCCAGAAGCAGACGAATGACGTGGCCAAGGAGGAACTGTTCCGTGACATGGCGGGCGGCGTCTCCCAGACGGCGCACGCCTCGCGCAAGCGGGCCCCGGCCGGCGCCGCGCCCGCCGTCGAGGTGCGCGGCCTCACGCGCAAGGGCAAGTTCAGGGACATCTCGTTTACCGCGAGGCCGGGCGAGATCGTTGCGTTCCTAGGCTCCAACGGCTCCGGCCGCGGGGCGGTGGCGCGGGCCTTGTTCGGCGCGGAAAGCTATGAGTCCGGGACAATCGAGGTGAAGAGCAGGAAGGTCGACGGCTGGTCGATCCGCAAAGCCGTCGCGGCAGGACTTGCCTATCTCCCGGCCGAACGCAAGGTGGAGGGCATGGTCGGCACGATGTCGGCCACCCGCAACATTGCTCTCATCCACCAGGGCGAGGGGGCGCGCGGCCCGTTCCTCAAGCTCGGCAAGCTTGCCGGAATCGCGCAGTCCTGGTTCGACCGCCTCGAGGTCCGGCCCAATGCGATCGCCAAGCCGCTCATCAACTTCTCCGGCGGCAATCAGCAGAAGGTGGTGCTGGCGAAATGGCTGAACTCTCCCAACACCAGCGTGCTGCTGCTCGACCATCCGCTTCGCGGGCTCGACGTCGGCGCGGCGCAGACGGTGAATGCCGAGATCGTCAAGTCCTGCGAGAAGGGGGCCGCCGTCATCCTGATCCCCGACACCATCGAGGAGGCGCTCGAAATGGCAGATGAGATCATCGTGATGCGCGACGGGGAAATCTCCGCGCGGCATGACCTCCGGACCGGCAACACCCTCACCGTTCAAGACATCGTGGCGGAAATGGTATGACCGACGTGGCCCAGAACACATTGAAGCCCGCAGCAGGATCGACAATCAGCGAAGGCGAGGCCGCGGTGATCCGGCTTGGCCGGAGGATCTCATGGGGGGCCTTCGCCCCGCCGCTCGTGTTCATCGCGATGCTGCTCGCGGTGGGCGTGCTGAACTCCAATTACCTTGGCCCGCTCGGCATCTCCATCGCGACCGCCACGGCCGCGCCGATCATCTTCTTGGCACTCGGTCAGTCCATGGTTCTCAACATTGGTTCCATTGACCTGTCCAATGCGGCAATCGCCCTGCTGGGCGCGCTTCTGCTCGCACTCTCGCTGCCGTCACTCGGCTTCGTGTCGTTCATCCTGATCCTGGCTCTCGTCACCTTCATCGGTGCCGTCAATGGCGCGGTGATCAGCTATGCCCAGGTTCCGTCCTTCGCACTGACGCTGGGTACGCTCGCCATCCTGCAGACCGCGGCACTGGTGGTCAGCGGCGCCGACACGATCTATGTGAGCGAGAACCGTGAACTGGTCTCGGTGCTGTTTGAGACACAGCTGTTCAATGCTCCGCTCACCTTCTGGATCGGCATCGCAGCTGCCGTCATTCTATGGGCGGTCCTCCGCTACACCATTCTCGGCCAGAACATGACCGCAATGGGCAGCAATGAGCTGGCTGCACAGCTTTCGGCCGTGCCGGTGCGCCGGGTGCGCATCATCACCTACGCCTTGTCGGGCTTCCTCGGCGGGCTCGCGGGCCTCTCCATCGTGGCGCAGGCGGGCTCGGCTTCGGCGAGCGGCCTTGGCAGTGACCTGCTGCTTCCCGGCATCGCGGCGGCGCTGATCGGCGGCACCTCGATTTCGGGTGGTCAGACGAACCTCATCAACGTGGTGTTCGGTGGTCTGACGGTGGCCTTCGTGCCTATTGCGATCCAGGCCATGGGACTTGGAGCGCAGGCACAGAGCCTCGTCTATGGCATCTTCATCATTCTGGTCGTCGCGCTGACGACGGTGCGTGCACGGGGTGTCGTCATCAAGTGAAAGCCCGTCCGGCCGTGCGGTACTCCTGCAGATGGCGTGGCGGCAACGAGGCTGCCGCGCCGGGGCAGAGCGGCGTCCAACAGCGCTGCGCAACAGCCTCCTGTTGAGCAGACGCGGAAGCGGATTTCAGGCACTGAAACGAAGCTATTTTCAAGGGTCTTCCTTGACAGAGGCAGGCTTTGCCGATAGCATGAATATAAATTCATAATGAGAATATTGTTGCCAATGCAAGTGAGCGGCGGAAGGGACATCCAGTCATGAGCGACCAGCCGGGCACGTATGATCTCATCATCATTGGGGCAGGCATCAACGGTCTTGGCATTGCGCGGGATGCCGCGCGCCGCGGCCTCAATGTGATCGTGCTGGAGCAGGACGACATCTGCAGCGGCGTCTCCGCCTGGTCCGGACGTCTCGCCCATGGGGGCCTCCGATATCTCGAGCATCGGGACTTCGCCCTCGTCCGCGAATCGCTCCGCGAGCGTGAGCGCATGATCCAGCTCGCACCGCATCTGGTGAAGCCCTTGCGCCTGCTCATGCCGCTCTATGCCCATAACCGGCGGCCCGCCTGGCTCATACGCATCGGCATGATCCTCTATGACATCCTCTCCTTCGACAAGCGCACCGGCGGCCATGAGATGCTGAACACGGACGCCACCCGCCGCCGCTTCCCCGGCATCGCGCCGGACGGTCTCGGCGGTGCCGCCGTCTTCACCGAAGGCCAGGTCGAATATGCCGAAAGGCTCTGCGTCGAACTCGCGGTCGCCGCCGCGGCCGATGGCGCGGAGATCCGCACCAAGGCGCGGGTCGAGGAGCCCGTTCTCGAGAATGGGCGTGTGAGCGGCGTGAAGTATCGCAACCTTGCCACAGACCAGCTGGAGGATGTGCGCGCACCCGTCGTGCTCAATGTCGCGGGGCCGTGGATTGATCGCATCTTCCGGCGTGGCGCGCCACCCCAGCCGCGGCTCAACGGCGGCACCAAGGGGAGCCACCTCATTGTCGATCCCTTTCCGGGTGCTCCCAGCGACGTCGTCTATTACGAATCGAAGACCGATGGCCGTCTCGTCCTCGTCATTCCGTGGATGGGCCGCTACATGATCGGCACCACCGACATCCGCTTCGACGATGATCCGGATGAGGCGCGCTGCTCCGCCGCCGAGATGAATTATCTCCTCAATGAAGTGAATGCGCTCATCCCGCAAGCGGGCCTCACGCCCGCTCATGTGCTCTACACCTTCTCCGGTGTCAGGCCCTTGCCCTATGCGCCGGGTGTGGTCGAAGCCAAGATCCCGCGCAGCCATGTGCTGCATAACCATGCGCCAAGCCTTCCCGGCCTCGTCAGCGTGGTCGGCGGCAAGCTCACCACCTTCCGCCAGCTTGCGGAGGATGCGGTGGATGATGTGTTCAAGCGGCTTGGCCGCAAGAGCCCGCCCTGCGAGACGGGCAAGCTTCCCTCGCCGGGTGCTGTCTTTGATGCGGCGGCACTTCGCGCCCATTTGTCAGGCCTGGACCTTGGCGAGAAGAGCATTGCACGGCTCATGGGCCTTTACGGTGGCCGCGCGCGGGACGTGGTGGCGGAAGCCAAGGCCGATCCTGTCCTTCTCGGCATCATCCATCAGGGGACGGGCGCCATTGGTGCGGAACTCACCTTCGCCATGCGCCATGAATTCGCGGCGAGCCTCGCCGATGTCATGGCGCGCCGCCTGCTGCTGGCTTTCGAACCGGGCCATGGACTCGAATCGATCGGCGTCATCGCCGGCCTGCTGGCCCGCAGCTTCAACTGGGACGGAGCCCGCCGTGCCGCCGAGATCCGCGGATATGAGGAGTGGCTCTCCCATCTCGCGGTGCCGGGCCGTCCTGGCATTGGCGGTGTGGCGCGTGAGGAAAGGGCAAGCGCATGAGCCGGCAGTATGTGATGGCGCTCGATGAAGGCTCGACCAGTGCGCGCGCCGTGCTGGTTGACGCGCAAGGCCGCATCGTCTCCGAGGCGCGCAACCCCGTGGTGCCGAACTTCCCGCGAACCGGCTGGGTGGAACTCGATCCACTCGCCCTCTGGCAGGCGCAGCGCGCCAGCATGGAGGCCGCCATGGCGAAGCTCGGCGCCACGACCGATGACATTGCGGCGATCGGTGTGACCACCCACCGCGAAACCTGCCTGATCTGGGACCGCAAGACGGGCGAGCCCGTCCACCCCGCCATCATGTGGATGTCGAAGCAGACGGATGCCATCGTCGTGCGCTGGAAGGCCGAAGGCCTCGATGATCTGGTGCGGGAGCGTACCGGCCTCTTCAACGATTCCTTCTTCAGTGCCGCGAAGCTCGCATGGCTTCTCGAGAATGTGCCTGGCATCCGGGCGCGTGCCGAGAAGGGCGAACTCGCCGCCGGCACGGTTGACAGCTGGCTCGTCTGGAACCTCACCGGCGGCCGCACCCATGCCACCGATCACAGCGAGGCCTCGCGGACCGCACTTTTCGCGCTCGACCGCCTCGCCTGGGATAAGGAGATCTGCAAGGCCTGCGGCATTCCGCTGGCGCTCCTGCCGCCCGCACGCGCTTCCGCCAGCGCCTTCGGCGAGATGAGCCCGAAGGACACGGGCGTTCCCGGTACGAAGCCCGTGCCGATCACCGCCATTATGGCGGATCAGCAATCAGGCATGTTCGGCCAGGCTTGCTTCGAGCCGGGTTCGGTCAAGAACACCTATGGCACCGCGGGCGTTCTCACCGCCAACACGGGTGCTGCGCCCCAGGTGCTCGACGGCCTCACCGCCAGCGTCGGCTGGACCGCCGAAGGCCGCACCGATTACGAAGCCGAGGGTGTGGTCTTCCACAGCGGACAGACTATGCAGTGGCTGCGTGACAGGCTTGGCGTTCTGTCTGATGGCGAAGACATCGAGGCGGTGGCACGCCAGGTGCCCGACAATGGCGGCGTCTACATCGTTCCGGCCTTCGCCGGCATCTGCGCGCCGCATTGGGTGCGGGATGCGAAGGCGGGTGTCGTCGGCCTCACCCTCGAAACGGGCCGCGCCCATGTGGTGCGCGCCGGGCTCGAAGCCATGGCCTATCAGACGCGCGACAATGTCGAGGCGCTGAAGGCGGGAGGCCTTCCCATCCCCGAACTGAAAGTGGATGGCGGTGCGACCCGCAACAACCTGCTTTGCCAGTTCCAGGCGGACATCCTCGGCATTCCGGTGCGCCGCCCGGTGGAACTGGAGCGCACGGCCCTGGGTGTTGCGCATATGGCGGGCATGGGTGTCGGCCAATGGCAGAAGCATGACCTGAGCGAGCGCTGGGAAGTCGACCGCGTGTTCGAGCCGCAGATGTCGGCGGATCAGCGCGAGTCCCTCTGTGCGGCCTGGGACAAGGCGGTTGGGACCGTGACCGGAAAGGCATCCCGCTAGATGGCACAGCTCACCGATGCCACCAACCTCGATGGCCTGAGACAGGCGCTGGCGGCGCTTGACCCCGAAGGCCGCCTCAAGCCGCTTGGCATGAAGAGTGTCGTGATTTCGGAAACGGCGCATCTCGGTGTTGCGGCCGCGCTGAAGGAGGCGCTCGCCGGACGCAGCGGCAACGCCATTGTCATCCTCACCGACAAGACGCCCATCCTGCGGGCGGGCGAACGGTTGTCCGCTCTCGTCGCAAACCAGCTGAAAGATGGCTTCTCCGCCCGCATCGCCTGTCTCGATGACGGGCATGACAAGCTCCATGCCGATGAGACTGTGCTCGCCATGGCGGCGGAGCAGGCGCGGGGCGCGGATGCCATCCTCACCATCGGCTCCGGCACCATGACGGACATCGGCAAGATCGCCGCCGAGCGCAATGGCGGGCTACCTCATGTGGCGGTGCAGACGGCGGCCTCGGTCGACGGCTTCACCGACAATGTCTCGGTGATCCTCCGGAATGGCGTCAAGCGCACGGTTCCCTCGCGCTGGCCCACCATCGTGCTCGCCGATGTGGTGACGATCGGGACGGCACCTCTTGAACTCAACACGGCTGGCTTCGGCGAGGCGATCTCGCTCTTCACCGCACCGGCAGATTGGTATCTCTCCTCGCTCCTCGGCCTTGACAGCACCTTCCACCCGGCGGCACTTGCCATGCTGCAGGCCGCAGCGGCGGAGCCTCCCGCCTGGTCGTCCGGACTGGCCAGCGGCGCGCGCGCCTCGATCCGCGCGCTGACCCGGCTGCTCGCACTTCGCGGCATCGTGTCGGGCGTTTCGGATACGACGGCCTGCCTCTCAGGCGTCGAGCATGTGATCAGCCACATGCTTGACCTGCACCATGCCGCGAACCACGAGGCGACCGGTCTTCATGGCGCGCAGGTCGGTGTTGCGAGCCTGGTGGCGTCGAAGCTCTGGCGCCATGCCATCGAGGGGGATCTGATACGGCCCGAACGCCTCAGCAAGCCGGACATCGCAATGATCGAAGCCCGCATCGGCGAGGCCTTCGGCCATCTGGGCAGCGGCATCGTCGAGGAATGCCGGCGCGATGCCCGCGCCAAGCACGCCATGGTCAGCCAGAACTGGGACCGCTTCGTGAGCGTCACCAGCCAGTGGCAGCGCCATGCGGTGGAATTCGACAAGCTGGTGCAGCCCGCGGACACGCTGCGCGTTGCGCTCAAGTCATCCGGTGGGCCATCGAACTTCGAGGGCCTCGATCCGTCGATCCCGCCCGCACTGGCGCGCTGGGCGGTCAAGAATTGTTTCCTGATGCGTAACCGCTTCAACCTCGTCGATCTGCTCGACATGATGGGGCTGTGGACGGAGGAGCGCATCTCCTGGGCGCTTGCAGATGTGATGGAGGCGGCATGAGCTTGGATCTTGTCATCGGCATCGATTGTTCGACGACCGCCGCGAAGGCGGTGGTGTGGGACGCGGCGGGCCGCGCCGTCGCCGTCGGCCGCCGCGGCTATGGCCTCACCCATGTGCGCTCGGGCTGGGTCGAGCAGCATGCACCCGACTGGTGGACGGCAACTTCCGAAGCACTTGCCGAGGCGGTGGCGAAGGTGGGGGCAGGCCGCATCGCTGGTGTCGCCATCACCCACCAGCGCGAAACATTCGTGTGCCTCGATCAGGAGGGCAAGCCGATCCGGCCCGCCATCACGTGGATGGATGTGCGTGCCACGACAGAGGTCGAGGCCCATGGTTCGGCGGAGGTGCACCGCATCACCGGCAAGCCGCCCAACCCGACGCCTGCCTGGTACAAGCTCCTCTGGCTGAAAACTCATGAGCCGGAAACCATCGCGCGCACCGCGCATGTGGTCGATGTGGCGGGCTATATCCTGCAGAAGCTCACCGGCGAATGGGCCACCTCCTGGGCCTGTGCCGATCCCCTGGGCCTCGTCGACCTGGGCCGCTTCGATTATGACGATGGCCTTCTCGCCATGGCGGGCCTTGCGCGCGGCAAGGTGAGCCGCCTGCTGCCGCCCGGCGCCATCGCGGGCGGGCTTCTCCCCTCCGTCGCCGCGATGCTCGGGCTTCCCGCTGGGCTCCCCGTGGTCATTGGCGCGGGCGACGGGCAGTCGGCGGGGCTCGGCTGCAACGTCACCAGGCCTGGCCGCGCCTATCTCAATCTCGGAACCGGCACCGTCTCCGGCGTCCATGCGGACCACTACAGCCACGCCACTGCCTACCGCACCATGGGCGGGCCGGTGCCCGGCAGCTACATTCTTGAAACCTTCATCGGTGGCGGCACGCAGAATGTCGTGTGGTTCGTGGAGCAGATCGGCGTCCCGAAGGATGTTCCGGGCAAATCGCCCGAGCAGATCCTCGAGGAGGCGGCAGGTGCCGTTCCGCCGGGTGCCGGTGGCCTTCTCTGCCTGCCCTACTGGACCGCCGCCATGACGCCCTATTGGGACGGCCACGCGCGCGGCGCCTTCGTCGGCGTCTCCGGCCTTCACGGCAAGGCCCACATGTACCGCGCGGTGCTGGAGGGGATCGCGCTCGAACAGCGCCTCCTCACCACGGGCGTCGAGCAGGCGACGGGCCAGAAGATCGAGGAGATCCTGATGCTCGGCGGCGGCTCGCGCAGCCCGCTCTGGTGCCAGATCATCGCCGATGTGCTGGGCCGTGCGGTGAAGCTCGTGCGCGAGCAGGAGAGTACGGCGCTGGGCGCCGGCATCCACGCCGCGGCGGCCCTCGGCCTCCATAGCGATCTTCGCGCTGCGGCGGATGCCATGACGGGCATCGACAGGACCTTCGAGCCGGACATGGCCGCCCATCAGCGCTATTCGGGGATCTTCGAGGCCTATCGCGGCATCTATCCGGGCCTGAAATCCACCTTCCAGCGCATCGCGGAGAAAGCCTCATGACGCGGCAATCCACCCTGGCGCTGGCGCGGCGTTACTCCTCCGCCGATATCGAGCAGCTCCGCCAGATGACGAAGGCCGCGCGCCTCCACCTCATTCAGGGCGCACGCCAGACCGAGATCGCGGAGAAGATGGGAATCTCCCAGGCCGGCGTCTCGCGTCTTCTCCGCATGGCGGAAGAGCAGGGCATCATCCGCTCCATCGTGGTGCCGCCGGAAGGGCTCTACCCGGACCTCGAGGAGGGCCTCGTCGAGACCTTCGGGCTCGATGCCGCCTTCGTGGTCGATGTCGATCCCGCGGAAGACGGGATCGCCCAGATCCTGGGCGCTGCTGCGGCGCGCTGCCTTGATGACGTGTTCGCGGGCGGGCCCGTCCTCGGCTTCACCTCCTGGAGCACCACGCTGCGCGAGATGGCGCGCTACATCGAGCCCCGCGCGCGCAGCGGCATCAAGTCCGTCGTCGAAACGCTGGGTGATCTCGGTTCTCCCATGCTGCAGCACGAGGCGGATGTGGCAACGCTTCAGATGGCGCAGGCCTTCCGCGCGGAGGCCGTGTTCCTGAGGGCGCCCGGCGTGATGCGCAGCCCCACCCTGCGTGACGGCGCGCTCGCCGATGCGCATGTCAGGAAGGCGCTGAGCCTGCTTGACGAGGTGGACATCGCCTTCGTCGGGATCGGCCCTGCCGATTTCCACGGGCCGCTTGAGGAGAGCGACAACTTCTTCACCGCCGAACAGCTCGCGGAGGTGCGGAAACTGGGCGCGGTGGGCCAGATCCACCAGCGCTTCATCGACCGGCGGGGCAGGCCCGTGCAAACCCCGCTTGACGATCTCGTCATCGGCATCTCGCTCGCCCAGCTGCGCGATGCCGGCCGCCGCATCGCGGTGGCGGGTGGCAAGGCCAAGCATGAGGCCCTCGCGGCGGCCCTCGCCGGAGAATGGATCGACGTGCTGGTGACGGATGCCGGCAGCGCCAACATGCTGCTGTCCGGCGCGGCAGCGGCAAAGCAAGTGAAAGGTAAGCAATGACACAGCCCAATGACCTTCTGCTCGAAATGCAGAAGCGGATGCTCCGCATCCGGCTCTTCGACGAGCGCGCCTCCAAGATGGTGAAGCGCGGCGAGATTCCGGGAACCGTCCACACCTCGATCGGCCAGGAGGCGCAGGTCGTCGGCGCCTGCATGGCGCTTGGTGAGGGTGACTACATGACCGGCAACCACCGCAGCCACGGCCACCCGATCGGCAAGGGCGCGGCACTCGGCCCCCTGATGGCGGAACTGACCGGCAAGGCCACGGGCGTGTGCGGCGGCAAGGGCGGTTCGATGCATCTCGCGGACTTCAAGGTCGGAAGCCTTGGCGAGTCTGGCATCGTCGGCTCCTCGATCCCGATTGCCACCGGTGCGGCGCTTTCATCCAAGGTACTGGGCACGGGCCGTGTCTCGCTCGCCTTTTTCGGTGACGGTGCTGCGAACCAGGGCTGCCTTTACGAGGCGATGAACCTGTCCTCCGTGTGGAAGCTCCCCATCATCTTCCTGTGCGAGAACAACCAGTATGCGCTCTCGACCCCTGCGCACACGGTGACGGCGGGCGTCATCGCCGAGCGTGCGCCGGGCTTCGCCATGCCGGGCGTGCGCGTCGAGGACGGGCAGGACGTGATCAAGGTCTATGACGCCGTGAAGGCCGCAGCCGACCGCGCGCGCGCCGGCCAGGGACCGAGCCTCGTCGAGGTCGTCACCTACCGCTTCAACGAGCACTCCGAGGGCCTTCGTCTGGGTACGGACTATCGTAATGCCGAGGAGCGCGAGGCCTGGCTGAAGCGCGACCCCATCAAGCTGTTCCGCGTGCAGTTGATCGAGCGCGGCATCGCCGGCGCCTCTGTCCTGGACGCACTAGAGGCTGAGGTCGCGGCTGAGGTCGAGGCGGCCTACCAGTTCGCCGCCGGCAGCCCGTTCCCCGCGGCCCACATCGCATTCAAGGATCTCTATACCGAACCCTTCGGAGTGACCCAATGACCGTCATGAGTTATCTGGGCGCCATCGGCGCCGCGCAGCGCGAGGCGATGGAAGCGGACCCCCGCGTCATCATCATGGGCGAGGACGTTGAAGCCAACGTCTACGGCACCATGGGTGGCGGCAAGTCCCGCGCTGACAAGGGCGACTTCCTGCAGATGTTCGGTGCGGCCCGCATCCGCAACACGCCGATCTCGGAGGAGGTGATGGTGGGTGCTGCGGCGGGAGCGGCGATGACGGGCCTCCGGCCCATCGTCGACCTCTCCTATTCGAGCTTCCTCTACATGGCGATGGACCAGTTCGTGAACCAGGTGGCGAAGAACCGCTACATGTTCGGCGGCCAGGCCTCGCTCCCCGTGGTGTTCCGCTCGGCCATGTTCTTCGGCCTCAACACGGGTGCCCATCACTCGGACCGGCCCTATCCGATGTTCATGAACGTGCCGGGCCTCAAGATTATGGTGCCCGCAACGCCGACCGATGCCAAGGGCCTGCTCCGCACCGCCGTCGACATGGATGATCCGGTGCTCTCCTTCGAGGCCTGTATCCTCTGGGGCCTCAAGGAAGAGGTGCAGGACGGCGAGTTCAAGATCCCCTTCGGTGTCGCCCGCACCCACCGTCAGGGAACCGACGTCACCATCGCCGGCATCTCGACGGGCGTGCACGCCGCATTGCAGGCGGCACAGAAGCTCGAGGCCGAGGGCATCTCGGCCGAAGTCATCGACCCGCGCACCATGGTGCCGCTCGACTCGGATGCGATCCTCAATTCCGTGGCCAAGACGGGCCGCCTCGTCATCGTCGATCCTGCGCACACCACCTGCAGTGCAGCGGCCGAGATCTCGGCCATCGTGGCGGAGAAGGCCTTTGACAGCCTCAAGGCGCCCATCATGCGCGTGACGACGCCAGACACGCAGATCCCCTTCAGCCCGGCGATCGAGAAGCAGCTCTATCCCGATGCTGCCAAGACCGCCGCCGCCGTCAAGCGCACGCTGGAATCGCGCGCGCGTGCGGCCTGACCCCGGACATTCAAGAGAAAGCAGAGGAGACAATGGCACGCATCAAGGTTCTGCTCCCGCAGTGGGGCATGGGAATGAGCGAAGGCAAGATCGTCAAGTGGCACAAGGCCGTTGGCGACATGGTGAAGGAGGACGAGCCGCTGGCGGAGGTCGAATCCGAGAAGTCCACCGACACGCTGGAATCGCCCGGCGCCGGCCGCCTGAGCGAAATCATCGTCCAGGAAGGCGAGACCGCCGAGGTCCGCTCCGTCGTCGCCGTCATCGTCATCGAGTGATCTGAAAGGAATTCTTCTTATGCCCTGGACCAATCCCAAGAAGCTGATCGAAGATGCGCGCGCAGGCGGCTATGCCATCGGCGCCTTCAACATGCACAATGTGGAGACCACCGAGGCACTCGTCTGGGCCGCCGAACAGGCGGAGGCGCCCGTCTACCTGCAGGTGGGCCGCGCCATCATCCCGCACATGGGCGTGCGCAAGGCCTTCGAGATGACGAAGCGCGTGGCCGAGGAATCGAATGCGCATTTCGTGATCCATCTCGACCACGGCTCGTGGGACGAATGCATCGAGGCCATCCGGCTGGGCTTCAACTCCATCATGTATGATGGCGCGCATCTGCCGTTCGAGGAGAACATCAAGACGACGCGCCGCATCGTCGAGATCGCGCATGATTTCGGCATCCCCGTCGAGGCCGAGCTCGGCAAGATCCCGGACGTGGGCGAAAGCGTTCACTGGCCCGACTATTACACCGATGTCGAGGAGGCCCGCCGCTTCGTGGCCGAAACGGGCATCGACACGCTGGCAATCTCGGTCGGCATCGTGCATGGCGTCATTCCCGGCCTCAAGCCCGAGCCGCTCGCTATTGGCCGCACCAAGGAACTGCGCGATGCGACGGGCATTCCGCTGGTGCTGCACGGCGCGTCCGGCATTCCCACAGACGAGGTGCTGGCCGCGCGCGCCGCGGGTGTGCACAAGTTCAATGCCGACACCGATCTCCGCCACGCCTTCCGTGCGGGGCTTGAAGCGGTCTTCGCCACGGGTGACCGCCAGCTCGAGGAGGCGATGGCCGAGGGGCGCACGCGCATGGTCGCAGCCACCATTGAGAAGATGAAGCTCTACGGCTGCGCCGGAAAGGCTGGCGCCCACGCCTGATGCACCCGTTCGGGAGCCCGGTTCAGTTCTTCTCCGGCGATGCGGTGGATGGCGCATCCCTCAGGCTGCGTTGGCTCTCGAACACCCGCTCGGCACCGGTCACCGGGTCGGTGAAAGCGATGCGCTGCGCCAGCAGTTGCAAGGCTTGGCTGAAGTCTTCCGGCGCACCCGGTCCGCGCAGCGCCTCGGGGTAAAACAGGTCACCCTCCAAAGGCAGGCCCAGCGCCAGCATGTGCACCCGCAGCTGGTGGCGTTTGCCGCTCTTTCTATCGGTGGTGAGCTCATAGGAAACCGCCTGGTTCTCGGTGAGCGAGCGGAGGCCGGCACGCTCCACGGCGCTGATGTGCACGAAGACGTCCTTGCTGCCGTCATCGGGTCCAATGAAGCCAAAGCCCTTCTGATCGTTGAACCACTTCACTTTGCCGGTAGCCAAAACAGTATCTCTCTTCTTGTCTGAGTATAGTTGGTGCCTTGTAAGGCGGCAGCGGCATCAAGACAGGCAGAGCCATACAAAGTCAAATACCAGGTAGAATCGAAAGTTTCAGACGCCGCCATGATTGTTCGCAGAGAGCAAGTGTAATGCCATGGTGTGTTTCCGGACTGGATGCGTTCAAGAAAGCCTTTGTCAGCAGCAGGTTGTGAATATCTTTCGAGAGCCGCAGCGTTGACCGATGGCCATGAGTGGGCCAATCAGCGTGACCCCCCGGGGCGTGAGTTCGTAATCAACCCGGGGCGGAACGCTCGCGATGACGGCTCTGGTCACCAGCCCGTCCCGCTCGAGGCCCCGCAGGGTGAGTGAGAGCATGCGCTAGGAAATGCCGCTGACCTTCCGGCGAATTTGGCTGAATCGCGTGGGGCCGCCCGCGAGCAATCTCACGGTGTTGACAGTCCGCCTGTCGCCTTTGCGCGCCAGCACGTCCGCTACGGTGCAGCAGCTGCCGGTAACGTCCGTGTGATCGGGTTTCATTAATGTACCTTTGTAAGTTACAGAATAACAGTGCCCATCTGTGGGTGATGACATTTTGTGACCCAGTCACAGAAGAAAACCACGTCGAGATACAATCATCTGGAGAACTGACTGCCATGAACACGATTTGGAGCCCGGTCAAAGTGGGCAAGCTCAGCCTCAGCCATCGCCTGGCCATGGCCCCCATGACGCGCAGCCGCGCCAAGAGGATGGCTCCCCTGGCGACCGCGCCCCGGAATACTATGCACAGCGCGGTTCACTCGGGCTGCTTGTTTCCGAGGGAGCGCAGCCCTCTGACGATGGTCAAGGCGACATGGCCACACCCGGCATCTACACCGATGCGCATGTGAACGGCTGGAGGAAAGTGACCGATGCCGTGCACAAGGCCGGTGGCCATCTCTATATTCAGTTGATGCACGCCGGCCGCACGGGTATCCGGCTTTCTTCCCTCGGCAATTCCGGTGGTCTGGACGAAGGTCCTGAGGCGGCAGCGCTTTATGGCTACCTGGTGAAGGAACTCAACAAGCTGAACCTTGCCTATCTGCATATTCTGCACACCGGCAACGAGGACCTGCTGCGTGACATCCGGGCGGCGTGAATGCATCCGCTGCTGGTCAACCGGCCGGGCGCATCGCGCGAAGCACTCGGCAAGGACGTGGAGGCAGGCCTCGCCGACGTCGTTCCCGTGGGCCAGATGGCGCTCGCCAATCCGGACCTGGTGCACCGCTCAACGCAGCAGACCGGGCCTCATTCTATGGCGGCACCGAAGCTGGATACACAGACTATCCGGCGCTGGCGGCGTAAAGGAACAGCAAACAGGCTGGAAGGTGCGGCCAGAGCTGGCAGATCACTGCGGCCGCACCTTTCGATCGACGGCATTGAGCGGTGCCGGAGGCAGAGAGCGTTCGCCGCCGGCATGATCGAGAACCTGGAGAGTGAGGTTGGCGCGGATGCGACGATGCGGGCCTTCCTCGCTTTCTCAGCGGAGCTGAAGAAACACCACCAGAGCATTGCGGCGACCATGGTCAGCGGTGACCTGCGGCCGTTTGAGAAGGTCTGTCATTCACTGTCGGCAGCACCGGGGCGCTGGGCGCCATCAAGCTGGGAAGGCTCGCCAGCGAACTTGAGGCGGGATGCCAGGCAAATCAGGCGCGGCAGGCCCTCGCGCGTGCGGCCGAGTTGACCGTCGCGATCGAGCAGGTGCAGGAAGCGATAGAGTGGAAGTTCGCGCCGGAGGCCTCCCCGGAACCTGGGCGGAAAAGGCAATGTCACTGATCGATCTTGAAGGGGTTCAGGCCGCGCTTGCGGCAGAACCATTGAAACAGCGGGAACTCCATCACGAGCATCGTCACAATGGCAAAGACGGCCCAGTTGGAGGAAAACAACAGCAAGGAGAACTCGACGCCGCTTCCCCAATACAACGCTCCTGCCACGATGAGGCTCAGACCGGACAGGACTGCATCAAGGGCCATCATGCGCATCATGGTGATGTTCTTGACCGCCGGATAGATGCCCAGATACGCAACTGCCAGAATGGTGGCGTTGATGATCAGTAACTGGGCTTCCGGCGGGACGATCATCGAATTTGCTCCCTGGCAGCATCTATCATTCTTGCAGTTTTATCATCCTAAAGTTGAGCCTTATCTCGGTCAATTTGTGGCTGGCCTTCGCGCGCAGGGATGGACGGTGCCATGTTCACGTACCGATGGATGATCCACAGGCTGCCGCACAATTGAGTTGACAGGCGAACGCAACCGTTATGTCCTACAGCTCGTCAATACCTATCAGACAGGTTTTGGGATGGCGAAGTTGGCCACGGTGTCCAGTACTGCAGATGCGGCGGAGAGCCTCGTCGCGCGCGCCATGCAGGCCGTCAACGCCCATATCCGGGATGAGGGGCTGCGGCCAGGCCAGCCGATCTCCAGCGAATCGGCCTTCGCGCTCGAACTCGGCGTGTCGCGCGCGGTGGTGCGGGAGGCGTTCCGCTCACTTGCCGCAGTCGGAATCATCGAGGTCGGAAACGGTCGGCGCGCCCGTGTGGGCGGTATCGATGACACGGTTCTGCCTCTGGTCCTGAATCACGCGGTGCTCACCGATCAAGTCTCGGTCCAGCAGATCTATGACGTGCGCCGCGCCATCGAACTGCGCACCGTGGCGCTTGCCGCGCTGAGGCGAACACCCGCTGAGGCGGCGGAGATCCTGGCGCTCACCAAGAACATGGAGCGCAATTTCGACGTGCCCGAAAAGGTGAAGGAAAGCGACATCGCCTTCCATGAGGCGATCGCGCGGGCCTCGCGCAATCCGCTCTTTGCGCTCATCGTCAGCGCCTTCCGCGTGGTGACTGAGAAGACCTGGTACATCGGATGGACGAGCCGGCCAACGGATGCGGAGCGCCATGCCAATGTGCTTTGCCACCGCCGCATTGCAGAGGCCATCGAGCGGCAGGATGCGCGCGGGGCCGAGGCGCTAATGGCCGAGCACTTCGACAATTCGGTGAAGGCACTCCTCGCGGCGGGTGTGACCTGAGATGCTGAAGATCACCGGGCTCGAAACCATCCGCATTCCCGACTTCGGCAATCTGCTGTGGCTGGAGTTGCACACCAGCGAGGGGATCAAGGGACTTGGCGAGACCTTCATGCATCCCGCCGCCGTCGAAACCTATCTCCACGAGGCGGTGGCGCCGAAGCTCATCGGGCGCGATGCGCTGGCGATCGATGCCATCTCGCGCGATCTCACGGGCTATCTCGGCTTCGCCTCGACGGGGGTGGAGAGCCGGGCGGCCTCCGCCGTCGACATCGCGCTGTGGGACCTGTTCGGCAAGGT